>CAJXMX010000017.1 GCA_913056355.1 uncultured Opitutales bacterium | reverse complement strand
ATGATCGCGCGCACGCGGCCCCACTCGTCGCCGGCGACGACGATGTCGCCGGTCTTGAGCGTGCCGGCCTGCACCAGAACGGTCGCGACGGAGCCGCGGCCCTTGTCGAGCTTGGCCTCGATGACCACTCCTTCGGCGGTGCGGTCCGGATCGGCCTTGAGCGATTCCAGGACCGCGACAACAGCCCGGGGATCCGGATCGGTCACCACTTCCCCGAATTCCTCGCGCCGCGCATGGCGCACCGCCGTGCAGTATTCCGGACCCCAGATGATCAACGGTTTCTGTTGCAGGAGGTAATCAACCATCTTGGACTTGAAACTGGTGCTTTCGATGAGGCGGCTTTCCTCGTCAAATCCCATGACCACCAGCAGTGCGTCCGCCTCCGCGAGAGCCTGTCGGTATTCGCCATTCTTGAGGAAGCCGAGGAACACTCCATTTTCCCGCAGGGCCTGCTCCCGGGCCGGATTCCAGGGAACATTATTCCCCGCCACACGAAACTGCAGGCCGGGATGATCCTGCAGGACCCGGATCAGGGAATCGACGGCCTGGCCGTACCATTGGCCAAGGTTGCCGGCGAAGAGAAGGGTAAAGGGCGCATCGCCGGCGCGCTCGGGCTCCCTTGGCGCCGACTTGCTCCATTCCCCGGAGGGATAGTAGAGGTGGCTGTTGGGATGCTCCCCGAGGACTTCCCGCATTTCGGGCGAAATGGAAAAGGCGGCGTCACTGGCCCGATACCGTTTCCTGAAGTGCTCCCCGAGCCGATTCATGCACCAGTCATGCCCAAGGGAGGCATAGGTCGGCCAGTCCATGAAGAAACCGGCCACCGGGACATTCAACTGGCGCCCGAGGCTCAGGGCCAGGTCCATCATCCAGGTTTCGGCTCCCCCCACGATGACATCGGGCTTGAAGTCGCGGGCAAATTGCACCCATTCGCGGCGGACAAATCTTCCGGCATAAAGATGGATCCAGTCATGGACCCAGAGGGAAAGCCGCGTCCTGGCCAGACGCTGCATCCAGGCCGGATGCTCGACCTTGATCCAGGGAATCGAGTCGAGTTTCCCGAGGCCGTTGTCCGTCATCACGGCTGCAGTGTAATCCTTTCTCAGGATGAACTGCCGGTAGAAAAGCAGGCTCCCGCCCGAGGTGTCCAGCGGCGGATTGGTGGTCACGATCAGGACCCGCGGCTTCGGGGTTTCGATTCCTTGCTGCTCCATCAGGCGTGGTTCATTTACTCAGCCCCGGACCAGGAGCCGGACCGCCTTGGCCAGTCTTCTGGCAAAGGGTTCGGGCTGTGGCCTGGAAGGGCTTCCCTTGTTGGCATGCGGGAAGGGATTGTCTCCCGGGTCCACTCCAAGGAATCCCGACAGCTCCTTCCAGCCATGCCCCTTCTCCCAGCAAACCTCCAGGAAGGAGCCAGGCTTGTCGGCAAAGAATTCCCGTACTTCCCGGTTGTGCCGGAGGTAGGTTGCCACATGCAGTTCCTTGTTCTCCCGGGGATCCTCGTACCCGTAGACGTATTTCCGGTAGGGGAAGTGGGTATCGGACCAGCGGTCCACGTGCTTGGCCAGGCTCTGGTACCACTTCTCCTCGTCGATCCGTGTTGTCAGGATGAACTTGCTCTCCGGAAACCTTTCATAGGCCTCCTTGTAAATTAACGGCCAGGGCCAGTCCTCGAATGAATCGAAGTATTCCATCAGCTTCAGGAGAGCCTTGATCTCACCCGAATGGTACAGAAGAAAGGCCTCCCGGTTGCAGGAGATATGGTTGTATCCCAGGATCCTCAGGCAGTTCCCGAGGGTGGTCGTGCCCGTCTTGTGAAAGCCGATCCCGATGACTTTGCTCTTCGTCATAATCTGTTCCTTCAGGACCGGTCCGTCCGCGCCCGGCAAACACGCCGGTACAGTTCCTCATGCCGGGAGACCGAGGCCTCCAGGGAAAGGGATTCCTCGGCATACCGGCGGCAGGCATTGCGCATGGCCTCCGCTTGGCCCGGAGTGTATTCAATAAATCGTGACAAACAGCGGCTCCAGCAGGAAACGTCGCGGGGCTCCAGGTGAAAACCGGTCTCCCCGTGGACAATCATTTCCGGAACTCCCCCTACCCGTGAACCGGCGACCGGCGTTCCCGCGGAAAGTGCCTCGCCAATGACATTGGGAAAATTGTCGGCCAGGGATGGCAGCAGGAGCAGGTCCGCCCCGGCATAGATTTCAGCCAGGACGGACTCGTCGCTGTGGCTGCCCAGCCACTGCCAGCGGGAAGGAAAGCTGTCCGGGTGGCAATTGCCCACGTAGGCCACACGAAGTCCCGCGTACTTCTTTTCCAGTGGGGGAAGCACTTCCAAAAGGAAATTCATGCCCTTGACCGGATTGTCGACGGAGGCGGCGGCAAAGAGCAGGACCACCTCATTCTCACCCGCCCCGATCCGGCTCCGGCCGGCGGCCCGCCGCTCCGGTTTGAACAGGCCAAGATCATACCCGTTGTGGATGACCTCGCGGGGATAGCCGCCGAGCATCCGGCTCCGGCCGGCCTCCGCGCCCAGCCAGGCGCTCGGCGTGACGATGGTCAGGTTTTCCAGGTTGCGGGACACGGCGTCTTCCCTGCGCTTGAAACTGCGTCGGGCCTCGGCGCGGGCTCCGCTTTCCAGGAGCTGTGGACAATCCTCGCAGCCCGAGAGGAAGCCCTCGCAACCGAGACTGTAGGTGCAGCCCCCGGTGAAGGCTCCCATGTCGTGCAAGGTCCAGACCACGGGGATCCCGGCGGGAAGCCGGGACAAGGTGTCGGCATAATCGATCAGGTCCGCAACCCAGTGGAAGTGGAGAATATCCGCCCCCGCGAAGGTGTCGGCCATGGCCACTCCGTGCGCGCTCCGGTCGGTGAAGAAGGCCGCGCCCTGCCGTGAGAGGCCGGCATAGCCGTCCGGTATGCGACTGATTTGACCGGAGCGGACCCGCCTCCGGATATTGGCCAGGGGACTGCGGCTGTAGACGATGGAGCGGATTTCCGGGACCGCCTCCTCCCCCGCCAGGCCGATCAGGGTGGCCCGGTGTCCCCGGCGGCACAATCCCCGCACCAGGCGCAGGGCCGCGATTCCGGCGCCGCCGCGGGCCGGGTAGGTAGTGTAGTGCTTTACTCGATACTGGGTGCTCATCGTCGAGGGGCGGGCCAGGTTCAGTCCGGCTTCCGGAACTGCTCCTTCCAGGAGTTGATGGCTTCCAGGGGCAGGGAAAGGCGGACCGGACCGGAGCCCCGGATCCAGAAACGCACCCCGTCGAGGTCGTCCCGGTCGACCGTGGGAAGCCCCGTGTCGTTGGATATTTCCCGGGCCCGGTTATCCACCTTGAGCGTCAGGCAACGCTTGCCGTTGCGCAGGCAGCGCACCCCTCCGTGGAGCCGGGTACCGACGTAGTCCAGATCCGGTTCATCCTGCAGGAGGCGATCCAGGGCCGGAAGCGAACTTTGCAGGAGGGTCCCTCCAAACCCGAGTTCGCGGACGTAGCGCTCGTCTTCCGTTCCCTGCGGCCAGAGGAAAACCTGCTCGTAGGATGCCTCGAGGAGATTGAGCAGGGCCTTGTCCAGCTCAGGCTCGGGGTAATAGTCCGTCAGCATGCAGAGGACCTTGCGGGCCGGCGCGGTGCGGATGGCGGCGGTATCGATTCCTGCCAGCCCCCACATGGTCGGGCAACCGGTATTCAGGACTTTGGGGATGTGGATATCGCGCAGGTGTTTCCGGGCCTGGCTGTCGCGGACGGAATGGGCGAAGCGCCGGGAAAGGACCAGGTTGAGCAGGATCTTGGTGTAGCGGTTGGGCTGGCCCTGGTCCTTCCACCATCCGGCCCCCATGAGGACTGTTCCACGCGCGGCGAAGGCGTTGGCCATGGTCAGGTCCCATTGAAAGTACCCGTCCATGTAGGAACTGAGCAGGTTCGATCCGCCGACCAGGACCCTGTCGGCGGTCTTGATCAGGCGGCGCTGCTGCGGCCCAAGCCGGAGGTGGGTGGAAATCCTGCTGACCTTCCAATGCGGGAAGACGTCCGCCAGTTCCTGCAGCACGTATTCCTCGATTATCAGGTCCCCGAGATTGTGGCTGGGGGATCCCGTGTGGTTGCGGATCCCCGGCGACCAAAGGACGAGATGTCCGGGGGGCCGGTCCCGACTGTCGTCCACCGGTTTCACGTTTCCCCGCCTTTCAGGGCCACCACTTCATCAAATGTCCCCATTCGGTCCAGATGTCCGTTCTTGAGGGCCACGACCCGGTCCGCGTTGCGGATCGTGGTCAACCGGTGGGCAATGGCGATGATTGTCAGCCGGCCATAGAGCTCGTTGATGGCCTGCATCAGGGCCTCCTCCGTCTTGTTGTCCAAGGCACTGGTCGCTTCATCAAGTATCAACAGCGAAGGATTGTGATAGAGGGCGCGCGCCAGGCCTATCCGCTGCTTCTGGCCCCCGGAAAGCCGCACCCCGCGTTCTCCGGTCTCGGTCTGGTAACCGTTCGGCAATTCGCCCTCGATGAATTCCTCCAGCTGGGCCGCCCGGGCCACCTCCCGGACGCGCTCCCGGTCGATCTCCCCGGGGCTCATCCCGAAGGCAATGTTGGCCTCGATGGTGTCATCCGTGAGGAAAATTTCCTGTGGCACGTAACCCACTCCCGCCCGCCAGGAGCGGATGTTTTTCCGCGTGAGCAGACGGTCGTCGACACGAATCTCTCCCGTCTGGGGCCAATGAAGCCCGAGAATGAGATCGATCAGGGTTGATTTTCCGGAGCCGGTCTCCCCGATCAAGGCCACAAAGCTGTTTTTGGGAATGGTCAGGTTGATGTCGCTGAGAACGGCCCGGTCGGCTTCCTGATAGCGGAAAGTCACGTTTCGCAACTCGATGGATTCTGACCATTTAAGGGGATCGATAACGGATTTCTTAACAAACCGGCTTTCCTGTTCATTGACGGAGATTTGCTTCAATTCATCCTGGATTTCCTCCAAGGCATGAAAATTCAGGGAAATGCCGCTGAAGGCCCCGTACATCAACTGAATGTTGGGAAGCATTCGGTAAGCCGCCAGGGCCATCACGCCGAGCGAGGGCAGAACCGCATCCAGAGGCTGGTTGGTGCTGACGTAGTAGAGGACAATGGCCACAATGCCCCCGAAGGCCGGCGGCTCGATCAGGTAACGGGGGGCGTTGGTCAGGATGGGGATCCACTTGGAAAGTCTGGCCTGCTCGGCGGTGAAGGCCCCGTACCGGGAAAGGAAGGACAATTCCGCGTTGTGGACCTTGAGCGGCTTGATGCCGGAGAGGGTCTGGATGGCCTGTTTCATGGCGCCCCTGTTGACCATTTTCAGCCGGTTCGAAATACGTTTCCGCATCGGGGCCAGAAGGCTGTAGGCAAGGGCGTAGTAAATTCCGAGGCCAAAGCCCGCGACCAGCGTCAATCCGGGACTTATCAGGAGCAGGGCCAGCAGGAGCAGGACCACGGTCAGCAGGCGGGCCAGAAGATCCATCAGCGGCGCCAGGATACCCGTTATAAAGGTCATGACATCGCCGGTGGACTTCTTGAGCAATTCACCGGTGTTGTGGTTCAGGAAGTAGTGATAGGGATTGCTCATCATGCGGGCCAGCAATCCTGTTTTCAGCCAGTGCCCAAGGCCGCGAACGTAACGGGCGCGGACAACCTCGCCCAGGAGGAGGACCAAATTGGAGGCGGCCAGCATGGCGATGGCGAACAATCCGGCTGACAGGAGCAGCTCCTTCTGGGTCATGCCGGGCCAGATTCTGAGAATCTCCTGCCCGACGCGGGATTGCATGAAGTCTTCCGGTTTGGCGGCCATGGCAAGGAAAGGCAGGATGGAGGTCACCCCGACCACTTGCAGGATTCCCTGGACCAGGGCCACCAGCATGACAACGCCCAGCTTCCAGCGGCCGAACGGGGCCACCAGTTCGTAGATCTGCCTGCCGTTTTTGACCAAGTCCTTCATGGGCTCAGGAATTTTTCCGGATCATTATCCGGCCACCGACAACCAGTCGGGCCGCTCATCGGCAAAGGATGCGATCTCCTCGAGGATTTCCGGCAGGCTGGTCGTCGGCTGCCAGCCGAGGGCCTTCGCGGCCAGGCTTGTGTCCAGTACGACCCAGGCCAGGTCGAACTTGCGCACCTCCGGGGAAGAGGCGGGTTCCCAGCTGGCCGAGCCGGGGAAGCGCTCCCGGCACCAGGCGCTCAACTCGGCCAGGGACATGCTGTTGTCACATCCTCCCGCAAAGTTCATGACCGCGGGGATGCCGTTTCCGGGCTCTCCCGTTTGTATTTGCTTTTCCACGACTGAAAGCAGGTCCCGCGGATGGAGGCAATCCCGGACCTGCCTCCCCATGCCGTCGAAACCTATGTACTTGAGGGGCTTGCCCTCCCGGAAAGCATGGATCCAGAAGGCGAAAATGCCCTGGGCGGGATGCCCGAACTGGCCGGCCCCGGCCATGACCCCGCAGCGGTTGATCCAGACCGGGAAGTCGTAGGTCAGCCCGTACTCCAGGGCCAGCTGCTCGCTGGCCACCTTGGTGCTGCCGTAAAGGGAAACGGGAGGCAGCGTGCTGTAGCTTTCACTCAATCCCCTCTCCGACAGGCCGGCCGGAAATTCCTGGTCCGGGTCCGGGACATAGCGGTTGGCGGAACGGGAGTCCTTCCCCGCCGCGCCCTCCAGGACCTTCATCTCAAGGCCGGACAGGGCCGGAATTGAATAGACCCGGCTGGTGGACAGCAGAATGAAGCCGGACCCGTGACGCTTGCAGTACTCCAGCAGGTTGACGGTCCCCAGGAGGTTGTACTCGACCAGCTGGCGGGCGCTGGTTTTGCCATCCACTCCGGCCAGGACGCTGGCGTTGGCCGCGGCGTCGATCACCCAGTCGCACCTGGGCAAGACATCGACATCGGTCTGGACACGAATATCCCCGATGAAGAGTTGGACGCCGAGCTCCCTTTCCAGGGAAGGACGGTTGAGCCAGGATCCGGTCCTGGATAAGTTGTCGATGCCGACCAGCTCCCATTCCGGATGCGCGTTCCGGATGGCCTTGGCCAGGGTGCTGCCGACAAATCCGCAGATTCCAGTAATCAGAATTTTCATGATAAAAGTTAAGCTTTCCTCAAACCAGCCAGGGGTGGAAATCCAATTGATATTGCAAACCGGGATTCCGGTCCCCGATTTTCCCGGCCGGAACGCCGGCCACGATTGTGTAGGGATCAACGTCACGGGTCACAACGCTCCCGGCGGCCACGACCGCCCCCTCGCCCACGGTCACACCGGGAAGGATCAGCGCCCTGTACCCGATCCAGACCCGGTCGCCGATGGTCACAGCACCCCCCTTGTCCCGGAAGTCGGGGCTTTGCGGGTCATGCCCGAGGGTCAGGATCGAGGCCTCCGGCCCGATGCTGGCGTCCGCCCCTATTTCGACCGGATATTTCCGACCGTCGAGCAGGGTTCCGAAATTCAGCACCGTGCGGTCCCCGATCGAGACCTTGCGCCCGTTCAGGAAACGACATCCCATCTGCACGTTACTGCCACGGCCAAGGCCGGCCAGCCACCTCCCGAGGTACAGCTTCCGGACATGCCGGGACGGGAAGTTCGCCAGCCACTCATTGTAGGCGTAGGCGGCGACGGCGCCCAAGAAAACTTTTGTATTCACTTTTCGACTACCTCCGTAAGTTTTTCCCTGAACGTATTGCCGGCGTGAAAGGCGGACACCCTGGAGGCTCCGGCCCTTGCCGCGAAGGAAAGCCCGGGAAGGTCACGGACTGCCCTGCGGATCGCCGCCTCGAGGGCATCCACGGTTTCGTCCCCTATCGGAACGCCCGTGCCGGCCAGCCGGGCCAGTTCCCCGGACCATGTTCCCGTCATGAAGATTAACGGCTTGCCGCGGCTGGCCGCTTCAATCGCCACCCTCGAGAGGCGGTTGTGGTAGGAATTCCGGCGGTAGGGCAGGAGAATAAGTGAACTTTCCTGAAGGAGTTGCTCATATTGTGCAGCGTCCAGATTCTCGTTTACCAAGTCAACCCGTTCGCTGTCCAGCAGGGTCCGGTCCGGTTCAAGTTGCGACCCATCCGGCATCCGGAAGGGCTCCGGCCATTGCAGGACGAACCTTGCCGGAGGGAATTCCGGATCCGCCAGGAGCCGGAGAACCGCCTCCTGCAGCAGGTCGGTTCCCTTTTCATGGCGCGCAAATCCGGGCGCCGTCAGGACCACGGGACTTTCAGGACTTGTCTCGCCGCCCGGCTCCGGCACGGGAACCGGGTGCGGGAACAACTGAACCGGCAGTCCGGTGAAAAGGCCCAGCTCCTCCTGCATGCCCCGGGTCTCCGCCGCCAGGACAACGCGGCCGGCCCGGACGGCGGGCGCCATCAGCCGGAAACAGAAGCGGGCCAGCTTTATCGAGGGGGACGAGGGAAAGGAGACCGGATTCCCCGCACCGTTGTAGCGGCCGAAGCCCTGTACAAAGAGAAGGAGGAAGCGCGTCCGGGATGAAATAGCCCGCGACCGGCTTAACCGCGCCATGGCCAGCAGATGCTGAAGCCGCATGGTCAGGCACAGGCACCAGTCCGCCGGATCTTCCCGGTCCACCAGCGAGGACTTCAGCTCCTTCTCAAAAGTGAAATTGTGGCGGAGCCCGCCCACGACGCCCTGGCTGGCCGGATCCAGCCAGCAATTGCGGCTGAAGCGTGCCGTTCCCCCGATCCGCTCCACCAGTCCGGGGGCCGCCGCCTTGTGGACCAGTACCTCGACCGAGTCCCCGGCCCTGCGAAAGGCCTCCGCAAGTCCCCCGATATAGCTGGGCCAGTGTCCGGCCCCTGTCTGGAGGGCTTCTTCTGCGATGACAATATGCATACGGGAAGCGTTGCCCGGTTCTCAGCCCGATGCGGCCACAGACTTCCAGAAATCCGGGGATTTCCCGTGGGCAGCAAGGAAGCGACGGGCATCGGCCGAGACAAAGTCCTTGAACTCCTGCCTGGTCCGGCTCGAAAGCTGCGCCTTGACGGGATCATATTCCACAGGCACGGCACCGAAGTGTGGTCGCCCAAGGCGCTTGAGTCCTTCCGGAATCAGTGAAATCACCTTGGCACCAGCCGCTGTGGAACAGATTGCCCGAACCAGGGGCCGGTTCACCATCCGCAAGGAAGCCTTGTTCTCGTTAAGGTTGTCCGATTCCTCCCATTTTTCGGGATCAAGTCCGAGGAATCCCATGATTCTGGACACTTCCGGCCATTTGTCGGGCATCCAGTCCTCAAGGAAGGATACGCAGATATGTTCCGCCGGGAAGCGGATCGCGTAGGCCTCCAACTGGTCGCTGAAGAGACAGGTTCTCCATTGGCCGGTCTCCTTTGTTTTGCGCATGTAGTAATCAAAGCCCCGCATGGCCCACCGGGCCTGTACTTTTTCGGAAAACCTCCGGTTGAGGCCCATGTAGTAATACATTTTCCAGGCGGACATCTGTTTCTCAAGCGGATCGCGGGCCATGAGAATAATCTTCATGTCCGGATTGAATCCAAAAATCCGGTTGACGGTCCGGTTGTCCGGCCTCCGGTTGGCATAGGCCGGCGTGGCTTCGCCGATAAATTTCTCCCCCTTGTAGTGAGACCAGCATGACTCGTACCATGCGAGGTGGGAGTTGTAGTCCTCATCGAATTCCTTTTTCGTGAAAAAACAGGTTTCCTTGGGATTGCTCATGCAACAATCCGGGTGGGCGCCCAGGATCGAGGCCAAGGCGGTCGTCCCGCACTTGGCCACGCCGACAATCAGAAAATTTGGTCGGGGAACAGACATATGAAGTCTACTGGCGTTTCTTCCAGCTCTCGACGATCTGGCTGATGGTTTCCTCCAGGCTGACCGAGATGTCCCAGTTCGGGTAATGCTCCCGCATTTTGCGGAGGTCCGAATAATAGCAGATGTGGTCCCCGATCCGGTTGGTCTCCATGTAGGAGCTTATCATCTCCGTGCCGGAGTACTTCTCGACAATCTTGAAGGCTTCGAGGATGGAACAGGTGTTCCGCTTGCCGCCCCCGATGTTGTAGACTTCCCCGCAGCGCGGATTCTCGATGAAGGCGTGGATGAAGCGGGCCACGTCCCGGCTGTGGATGTTATCGCGGACCTGCTTGCCCTTGTAGCCGAAGATCTTGAACTCGCGACCCTCGAGGTTGCATTTGACCAGGTAGCTCAGGAACCCGTGCAGCTCGACGCCGCTGTGGTTGGGACCGGTCAGGCAGCCCCCGCGCAGGGCGCAGGTGGGCAGGCCGAAGTAACGGCCGTATTCCTGGACCATGATGTCCGCGGCCACCTTGGAGGCCCCGAAAAGCGAATGCTTGGACTGGTCGATGGGGAAATCCTCGGCAATGCCGTTCTCGTAGGCCGGATCATCGTAGTCCCACCGCGATTCCAGTTCCTTCAGGGGAATGGTGTTTGGCCGGTCCCCGTAGACCTTGTTGGTCGACATGTGGGCGAAGGGCGTTTCCGGGCAGGCCCGGCGGGTCGCTTCCAGCATGTTCACCGTGCCCACCGCGTTGGTGTCGAAATCGGCAAAGGGGATGGCCGCCGCCCGGTCGTGGCTGGGCTGGGCGGCCGTGTGAACCACGGCGTCCGGCTTGACCTCCTCCATCAGGTTGAGGACCCCGAGGCGGTCCCGGATGTCCACCTCATGATGGACAAACTGCTTGCTCAGGGATTGCGAGAGCCGGTTCTGGTTCCAGCGGGTATCGCCCTGGGGGCCGAAAAAGACGGCCCGTTGATTGTTGTCCACGCCGTGGATTTCCCAGCCCAGCTGGGCGAAGTGGACACATACTTCCGATCCGATCAGGCCGGATGATCCGGTTACCAGTAGTCGTTTCATATCTACATTCCTTGTTGGTTAACGAGAGTGCTCAGGCTGAATACCATGAAGTGTCGAGGCAGGGATGCTGCCGCCCTTGGTCGGATTCGCTGTTTGCAAAAACCAATCGATTGAGCGAAGGTCGAAGGCCAGGACTTCATTTGAATTTGATCCCCCAAAGGCGGGGCGACTGCCAAAAGCAAAGCCGGTTTGAAATGACTGAAAATTGAAATAAGGGGCCAACAGGCACCAAGGTCCCGCAGATAGAAGGAGAACACACCGCGGCCAGCATTTCCTTTGTGGCAAAGTTCCGCTGGCCCTCCCGGTATATCAGCTCCTGTCCACAGAATCCGTTTGCTATCATGGCGGCAGGTTCCTTCTGCATCATCAACTCGATCAGTTTTTGCGGGTAATCCATTTTTCCAATTTGGCAGGTGGGGGACCTGGCATTCTGGAATAAGCAGCTGTACGACGTGCCGGCGAACCTAAAGCCCCTTGCTCCTGCGTATCAGTTTCAGGGCCAACGAGTCCATCGTGCCGGGTGCGAAATACCACAATTTCGCCAGGGCCCGTATGTTCAAATTCTTCCCGGGAGGCATGCACTCCAACATCTGCTTGAGGGCAATCTGCCGGTCCTTGCGATATCCATTACTGCCGAATTCGACGGCGTGGACAAATATCTTAACAGCCAGCCGCTTTTCCAGGGTGCTGTCGACAAACCCGGCTTTGACGGCATGGCGGTAAATTGACAGGCAGGCCTTGATCACGCTTCTGACATAATCCGGCTGAAAGGACTTGGCGCCCACCCGGGTACCGCTGTGTTGGCGCCAATAACCGACGCAGGTATCAACGTATTCCCAGTTTCCACGACCGAGCTTGACCCTGGCTTGATATTCCCAGTCCTGGGAACCGGTCAATTCCAGGTTCCAATAGCCAACTCGCTGCATCAGGTAATCACGCCTGTACAATGCGCCCATGGTTTGCCAGTGGTACCCGGCAATGTCCCTGGGACTAGATGTAAATTCGCCACCCACTTTGCCCTCATTCAGGGGGACCAGGTCTGCATCTGTCTTCGTAACGTAGCCCAGGCAGTAGTCGAGACTCGTATCTCCCGCCAGTTTTTCGAGGAGTTGATTGACCCCGGCCGGAACCAGCAGGTCATCCGAGTCCAGGAAGAGCAAATACGAGCCCTTGGACTGGTCCATGGCCCGGTTGCGCGCATCCTGGGCGCCTTTGCGAACTTCCGATCGCAGATGGATGATCGGAATTCCAAGGGCATCCTGACAGTTCCTGCAGATCGTCCCGATGTCATCGCTGGAAGCGTCATCTCCCACTATCACCTCCAGCAGCTCCTCGACACCCTGGATGGATTCCAAAGCATCCTTCAAAAACTGTCCACGGTTGTAGGTTGGAATGATTACGCTAATCATACGGGC
Organism: uncultured Opitutales bacterium; assembly: GCA_913056355.1. Taxonomy (GTDB): domain Bacteria; phylum Verrucomicrobiota; class Verrucomicrobiia; order Opitutales; family Oceanipulchritudinaceae; genus Oceanipulchritudo. The sequence continues at coordinate 16,037 of CAJXMX010000017.1, read as the reverse complement.
AGTGCTGATTAATTCATGGCCGATTAGTAAGATTTCGATTTTTACACCAAGGACAACTATAATATCTACAACGACAAGGAAAACTCCTCCACTTGTCTCCACTGCTGGTCATTGCGGCCTTTGTCGACATTGTCCTTGGCCAACCCGCTGCTGTCGCTTCCCGGCAGCTCGATACAGGGAAAGCCATACTTTGTTTTATAACCGGGAATTTCCGACATCCGATGGGCGAAATGCAGCCAAATGTCGTCGGCCCCGGGGCAATACTTCATGATGGAATCAACTTCCCGAAACGGGGAGGGAATTCTCTCTTTATGAATCAGAGCACCCCCACAACCCGTCAGAAGCAGGTTCATCGAGGTCCTCCCGCTGTGGCCGACCATTTTCCTCCATCGGGCATAGGGAATGGTCTTCCCCTCGGCATCATATTCCACCAGGTGGCCCCGCGTACCGACGTAGGCGTCATCCCGGTCCTCCGACAACAGCGAGGAAAACCATTCGGGAGGATAAATGATATCGTCGTCGCAAATTGCGAACCTCCCGCACCCGTTATCCAGGGCCATCATGGGGAGCCATTTCTTGTGGCATTTGTAGTCTTCGGTTTCCCGCACGACAACGCCATAGGGCTCAAACAGTCTCTCAACGTTTTCATCCAGTAATTTCCTGTCCTCACTCGTCAGCCAAAGATAAATATGCCCGGGCCGGGTTTTCTGCAGGATCAAGGTCAGCAGTACCAGCGGCAGATCCGGCAGCCGGGGCCGCCATGAAGTCAGGGAAACGGGTACTTCGGAAACACGGGGGCTCGACTGCGGTTTCCAGTCCCCCTTCACGAATCGGTCGTAGCAGTTGGCCAGCTGCCTTTTCTGGTAGTTCGCCAGTGCGTTGCGCGTCCGGCCGCGGTTCCTCAGGATTTTTTCAAAAACGGGACCGCCGGCGGCCAAAAGAACCGGGTTCCCGGGGTAACTAAAGCTTTTCATATCAACTTGCTGTAGAGATCGGCCTGCTTCTTCGCGATGACCGCCTTGGAGAATTTCTCCCTTACCCAGGACCTTCTCATTTCCTTCCGCGAAGGCTCCTCGGGTTCATTGAGTTTTTTCAGAATGGTGGGAAACATCGCCTTCCAGTCGTTGAGCTTGATGAGACCGTCATCCTCGAGCGGCCCGACTGCGCTTCGTATCCCTCCGGTATCGAAGCAGACGACCGGGGTGCCGACACCCTGCGCTTCAAGCAAGGTCATCCCGAAAGTTTCAAACTGCGAAGGGGATACATACAAATCCGCGGTCCGCAGCAAGGATGCCAAATACGTTTTGTCCTGGACCAGACCGACACACTTGATCCCCAATCCCTCAGCTGCGGGAATGTTCCCTTCACCAAAAACAAGGAAAATGGTCTTGCTGAAGTCGGAAGCGTAGGCCTGGGCCTGCTTGAAAAACTCCGGAATCCCCTTGAATTCGTCCGTGACGGACCGGGAACCGAGGCAGACAATCCTGGCATCCGGATCGAGGTCCAATTGCCCGTGCAGGGTCTCTTGCTCCTCTTCAAGAAAAGCGTCATCAATAATGGGATGAATCAGGCCCGGGTGCTGTCCCCTGTAAATCGCCGACTTGGTGATTAAATCGACCATGTATTGACTGTTGGCCACCGCCTGTACCTTGTGGCGCCGGACAAAGTCCTGCTTCCTGACCAACTCCTTGCTGGTTAAGAAGTTCACCCGGGAATCCAGGATGGGACACTTTTGGCAGGAGTCCGTAAAGGCATTGCAGGTATAACCGGCATTGACAATGCAACCGCCGGAGAGATCCCAAGCAGAATGGGTCGTCTGGAGGCATGCCGCCCCCTCGACCAGCAGCCTTTCCAGTCCCCTGCATCCGATCCAGCCTGTTAATCCGTGCAAATGAATAATATCCGGAGCACCCGCGCCTTCAGGGTAGGCGTAAAGTTCCCGGAGAAAGAAGCTGTGAAACGGCGCCGAGCTGACCCGATTGAGCACGGCCCGGTAGAATTTGTTGAAGACCTTGGAGGAGAATGGAGTTACCCGCTTGAGGGAGAATGCCCCATCCGGGTTGTTACCTTCCGGCGTAAAGAGGTAACTCCTTACTCCAATCCCGTTCAGCGCCGAGCTTAACCGCAGGGCATACTGGCCGGCACCTCCCTTCAGGGTCTTGGTGATATGATAAACAACCATCTGCAGAAAGAGGGAATTCCTGTTCTAGGGGAGTTCGCTTTCACCCTCCTCCGGGTAAAAGTACAGGCGCATGGCCCTTGTTTTCCTGTTTACGAGCTCGATTTCCTCCTCCGATAGTCTCTTTTTCCAGGACTCGAGGACCGCGTTCTGATTCCGGGACTTGAATGAAGCCCCCTTCGGTTCTCCTTCCGCCGAGGAAAGACTGAGTTCTATGTTGGTTCGAACCGTTTTTGAAAAATCCAGGTTCAGTTTCGAGAAAACGCCTTGGAAAACCTCTGCCGGACTCTTCACCACGTCCTCATGCCTGAGGAATATCCAGTCCTCGTTCTGCTCCCTGTATTGCCTGATGACTGCATGCAGCAAGTTCCAGAGCAGGATGGCCTGCTCAATGAGGGGTTGCCTGTCTTTGGCAAACACCTCAATTTCCCTTTGATACTCACCGAAGAATCGGTCCATCAGTTGCGGCTGTTTGAGAAAGTGGTTGAACGGAAAACCCCAGTGCCAGTTTTTAATGCTGCTGCAGAACGCAAGGGGATGCCGGATCATGCAGACCACATCCATGTTGTACCGCCTTGCCAGTTGCTCCGCTGAAAACAGGGCAATCGGGTCCTTGATGACAACCGTGTCGACCAACCAGCTGTTGAGGCAGCTTCTGGCCGCATGTTGAATATTTTCACCAAGCCTTTTGGACCAGTTGCCGGTATCCCGGGGCATTTTCCTCCATTGCAGGGACAATATCCGGTCCAGCTTTTCGAAGAGCAGGTCCTGCTCTGCCACATCCGGAATGTAGGTGAACCAGTACCTCAAGGGCAGGCCGAAATAGTTACCGTCCGGTTCCAGCTTGAAGGGCTCGTGAAGATAGGAAACGTTGCGATCACTCGCCAGGATCTTCCCCACCCAGGTTGTTCCGGACCGGTGCGAACCGGTGACCAGTATATTCTTCTTCATCGGTTCAGTCGTTCCTTAAAATTCTTCCGAGAAACAGGGGAACTGCAGATTGTCCAGGTTCTTCCTGCATGCCGCATGGCGCCCCCGCAGGCGGCAGGCATGATCCGGGTAATGTTAGTTGAAAGCCCGTCTGTATCACACGGGAAGGCCAGCCGATTACTGGATGCTGTCATACTCCCAGTGGGCCAGAAGGTCCCGGCCGATGAGTTGGCCAAATTCCTCGACTTCCGGCCGGAATTGTTGCTTCAACTTCCGCTCCAGTTCGGCTGAAATATCCTTCTTGTAGGAATAGACGAAGGTGTCGCTGGCCCAGGAAAGTAGTTTGTCCCTTGTTCCTTTTGGCACGGCAGACTTAACAACGGGCTTTATGTAACTGAAAATCCCTCTGCCTGCGCCCAGATTGTGGAGGAGATCCTGTGCCGATTTGTTTTTCACCCTTAAGGTCACGTTGGCGTCATTTTTTTGGAATCCGAATTCAGGATCAACGCCGAGGAAACTGCACACTTGTTTCAGGGTGGCGAAGTTGTCTTTCCGGAATTCATCGTATAACAAAACCAATACCTGTTCCCTGGGAAATACGGAATAGAGGCGCTTGAGCTGGTCGGTATATTTACAGCGCTCCATGTAGTACAGCAATTCGGGAACCTTTTGCCCCCGGGGCAGCTGCTTCCCCTGCTTTCTCTGCGGCTCAAGGTCCAGCGCTGTCTGCAAGTCCTCTACGTTATCTCCGTCCTCGATGGGATTCTTCAACATCTGCATATGATAGCTCTTGAGAAAGTCCACCGGCTCTCGAAAAATGACGATGATCTTTGCATCTGGATTCCACCTGTAGGCATTTTCTGCAGCGACGGTTGAATAGATGTTCGAGGCGCTGGATTCGCCGCAAACTGCGTTCCCGGGCGCATCTTTGAAGATGGCGCGGTACTCATCCGGCGTCATTTCCCGAAAGGCATACTGGAGCCCCTTCCGGGTGAAATCTGATGCGAAAAAGTTGGGTTCCTTGGGATCCGACATATAGATATCCGGATGCTGGTCCAGCATGTCATGCAGGGCGGTGGTCCCTGATTTTGAATGTCCGAAAATGATAAAGTCCGGTCTCGTTTTCATTGGCTTAAGGAATGACTGTTTGAATCGGGCATCATGATTGTCCTCTTCTTTATTTGATGTGGTTCCAGAATCTTAAACGAAGGGCGTCCCTGTAGAACTGGTGTCGCATCCAGTTCACATAATGACGACTGGTATATCCATTCGCCCAGGGTTTGAACCGGCGGATTTTTGCAGCGTCTTCAAAGCGAACCATGCAAAATAGACGATTGAAGTAAGCCCCCATTTTTTCCGCCAGAATCCCGATGGTTGTCTGCTCGTTGAATCGATGACCGGGATCCCGGTTGGCGTCCTTCAGGATATCGTTGATCAAGTCGTGGTTTTGCAGATCCATGTTTATCAGAACGCAACCTGAATTTATGCTTTGTTCGGATACCAGGCCGGGCGCATAACGTTCTGCAAGGGATTCGTTGACATTACAGCCATGCTCCCGGGTCGCCACCAGACCAGGCTGGTCAAAGTGATCCATGATGGTACGTGTGGGATCCTCGAACCACAATATATCCGAGTCGGTGAAGAAAACCGGTCCTTCCGAACTCAGGCTGATCAACCCCGCCAGCTTGAGGTTCAAGATGCTATGGTTGATCAGGTTCTCCAGCTCAGGTAGGGCTCGGATGGTCAGGCTGTCCAGAATGGATTTCCGGTCGATCAGTTCAATTTCGCTGGGCCAGAAATCCAGGACCTCGTGAACTGTCGATTCAGTGAGGCTTCCGTCATTGATTATCTTCAGGGGTGGAATCTCCGCTGCCGCATAGGCAAACGAGTACAAAGTTTCCCGCAGGAGGGCCACATGGCTTTGCCCGGCCATGGTTGCCAAGGTATAATCAGCCCTCGGCTTGGCCTTGAGCTTCCTGGGCTTCCAGGACTGCAACAGGTGTTTTGCAAGGATTCCCAGGCGCACCGGAACCGGCAGCGAACTGAACGGATGAAAGACACCGAATGGAAATTTGGATACAGGCATGGATGGTCCGACGGGAAAATCTGTTTACGGTTTACCGGATGCGTGGATAATGGCCGACTCGAAGCATTCCTGCAGCCTGGCGGCATCGAATACATTTTTTGATGCCAGGTACGCGCCCTCTTTCAGCCTGTCACACTCTGCCTGGTTGAGGAGCGTCCTTTCCATGGCCGCTTCGAGCTCCTCTACCCTTTCGCTCGTCACGCACAGGGCTTTGTTTTCATCGCTCCCCCACTTCACGGCCGAACAATAATCCGGTCCCCATATTATGAGGGGTTTCCCATAGCGGGCATAATCCGCAATCTTGGAGGGAAAACTAGTCATCATGCGCTTCTTCATGCCGGGCTCGAAGCTCATGGGAATCAGGAATGCGTCTCCCTCGGCAAGCCATCTCTCGAATTCATCCCTTTCCGCAAACGGCAACAAATTCCCGGACCCGGTCATTTCCCGCACAAACCGGTCGTCCCAGTCCCTGTTCACACCCCTGACCTGGAACTGGATTTTCGTGGAATCCTTGAAGTGCAGAAGAGCCTGTTTGAGGAGGTCCCCGTAATCACCCAGATTGCCGGAATAGAGGATGGATACCTTGCCGTCTTGCCCGGTATTTCCCCCGGCGCCAGGAGTCCCGGCAGCGCCGGCCTGACCGGGAATGGGGTACAGAACCCGCGCGTCGGGATGATCACCAAGCTGCTGGCGCATGCCATCGCTGACACAAAGGGCAATCGTGGAAGCGTCATACCAGTACCGGAACTTCTTTTCCGCTTTATCGCGCAGTATCGAATGGCCGGCATAAAGGTCCGGCCACCAATCATGAAAAATGACGACCAATGGCAGGGCGTGCCTTTTGGCAAATCTCACTGCCGCACCGCAAAACTCACCGTGGGCGACCGTCAAGACAACGGCATTCTCCTGCCTGTCGATTTGCTTTGGGAGAAAATTGTCCACCCAGCGGCCGTCCCACAGGAAGAAAAGATCTTCGGCGAATCGTTTCAAGGGGCCTTTGGAAGCTTTTCCCAGTATTCTCCTCATTATCCCGGCCAGGCTCCGGCGTGGCGGCTCGGTTCTGATGTCGGAATAGGTAATCTTGTCTCCCAGCGACGAAAGATGACGCCAGAGGATAACATTACCGGCCGTGGTATTTTCAACGGCCAGGCCGGACAGTAACAGGATGTGGCAGGAATCGGTTTTGTGGCTGTCCATTGACTGGGTTTCAAGCGGATGGCTTCTCCTCGTGGAGGCGGGACCGTGGTTCACGTTCGGCCGTCACGTGGCAATCGGCGAATGCTCAAATTCGATCAGTACTTTTAATTTCCCCGAAAGCTGTACCGGGCAGCCCCCTTCAACCTGCGTCCCGGATGGAATCCTGTTGGTTGAGGACCTGGTCCAGGGTCCGCAACAGGACAGCATGGATCCGTTCGCTGTTGAGGTCATTTTCTGCCGCGTCTTTTGCCGATTCCCGGGCCTCTACCCATTTTCCGGGATCCTTCCTGGTTTCCAGGATTGTCTCAATCAGCCGGTCCGGATCCGGGTCGCTGACGACGATTCCGGCATTCGTTCGACGTGAGAATTCGGCGGCGCTGGAGTATTCCGGTGCCCAGACGAAGATGGGCTTGGCGAAAGGGGCATAATCCAGCCACTTGGCGGTGAAACTTGTTGAAACGAAGGTCCTGTCCACTTCCTTGAAACTCATGGCGGTCAGGAAGCCATCGGCGGCCAGCAGTTCCTCATGGAGCTCGGCAAAGGGCCTGTAACCCTTGTAAATGCCCAGATTGCTGAACTCTTCCAACAGGTCCTCGGGCCAGTCGTTGCCCATGGTGAAGATCCTCAACCCGATTTTTCCGGATTTTTTGACGGCGTGGCTTAACCGTAGAAGCATTTCCCCGTAGGGTCCGTAGCAGTTTCCGGCATACACGATAAGCGGCTTTTCCCTTGGTGCCGTGCCGGAGAGCGCCTCCACTTGAATTTGCTCTCCAATCGGATACAGCACCTCCCCTCTCTTTTCCACCCCGAACCAGTCCTTCATTCCCTGACTCGTGTGGAACACTGCCCGGGCATTCCGTTGAAGGGCCCTGAAGCGCCGGACCAGCAGGGGCCTGAGGATTCCATACGGTTTTTTCGGCAGTTGCGTGAAGTTGGACAAACAGAAAATGTCCTGAAAATCGACTACAAGGGGAATTCCCAACCTGGAAGCGATCTTCCTGGCCGCTTGCGAGTGCCAGTCGTCGGCAACCGTAAAGACCAGGTCCGGCTTCCAGTCCTTAATCCATTTCATGGCGGCACCGTTGGTCCATAAGGGTGCCGTCAGCAGTTCAAGATTGTTGACGACTCTGGAGATCGCCGACCGCTTCAAGCGCTTGACCAGACGATTCTCCTTCAAGGTATAGGTATCCTTGCAACTGGACTGGTCCGCAAATCTGCTGACCACGGCACAAATCACATCCTCCCGTTGGGTGAAATGGCGGTGCAAAGCCAACCGCCCCCCACCCCCGTTAATGGCGGGCACTACGGCACTGACAATCAATACTCTTGGCTTTTTCATCTCGTTTCAGGGGCCGGCTAGCCGGGTTGGGACCGGGCCAATCACTTGAGCTCGGCCTCCTCCAGGTCCAATTCATGATATGTCCCGATGCGGGCGATCGCGCCGTTCTCTAGCTGGCAAATCCGGTCCGCATTCCGGATTGTCGTGAGGCGGTGCGCGATAACGACCAGGGTGACCCGTCCATAAAGGCTTTCAATCGCCTTCATCAGGGCCGATTCGGTCGCGTTGTCGAGCGCGCTGGTGGCCTCATCAAGGATCAGCAGTTCCGGCTGGTGGTAAAGCGCCCGGGCGAGGCCGATTCGCTGGCGCTGGCCTCCCGACAGGCGGACGCCCCTTTCTCCCACCGTGGTGTTGTATCCATCAATTAACTCGGACTCGATGAATTCATGGATCTGGGCCGCCTTGGCCACGGCCGTTACTTGTCCCTGGTCCACCTTGTCCGGATTCACCCCGAAGGCGATGTTGGCGGTAATGGTGTCATCGAGGAGAAAGATATCCTGGGGAACATAGCCGATCCCCGCCCTCCAGTTTCGCCGCTTGTCCGGCGTTAGGGGCTTTCCATCGACAAGGATCTGTCCGGATTGCGGCCGGTGCAGGCCCAGCATGATATCGACAATGGTCGATTTTCCGGAACCCGTCTCCCCGATGAAGGCGAGAAACTGGAATTTCTCGATGGTCAGGGACAGTCCGTTTATGGTCGGGCCCGGACTGGACGGGTACTGGAAGACGATGTTGTCGAGGGTTATGGAGTTGCTCCACTCAAGCTTTTCCGCCCCCATGATGCCTTCCTGCAGGGCTTCCGTAAGGTCTGCATTCTCGGCCTGGATAAACTCCTCGTAGACCTCATCGAGGCTGTATATCATGAGGGTAATGCCGGTTGCCGCGCCATACAGCAGTTGAAAATTGGGAATAAGCCGGTAACCGGCGAGTGCCATGACCCCCAGGGCGGGGATATACTCCGTGAAACTCTGTCCCTTCATGGCCAGCAAAAGGACAAAGACCACGATCGCCCCGAAGGCGACGGGCTCGATAAAATAGCGCGGCGAGTTTTGAAAAATGGGAAACCACTTCCTCAGGCTGGCCATTATCATGGAATGCCGGGCAAAGCGGTTGAGGAAACTTTTCTCAACACCGTGGACCTTGATCGGCTTGATTCCCGCCAGCAATTGCTGCGCCTCCCGCATGGCTCCCCGGAAAGCCACCTTGAGGGCATTGGATATGACCTCCCGGCGGTTCTTGAGGAAGTAGAACACCGCTGTGTAAAACAGGCCCAGGCACAGGGCCACCGCGATCGCGAAAACCGGGTTGATGAGGACCAGGGTCAGGATCAGGAAGGCCACGGTGACCAGTCTGGCAATGGCTTCCAGCAGGGGCGCCAGGACGGAGTTGACATACTGATTCACGTCAATCGTCGTTTTCTTGAGTAGCTCCGCGGTGTTTTGCTGGAGGAAGTAACCGTACGGATTACGGATAATCCTGCCCAGGAGGCGCATCCTCAGCCAATGGGCGAATCCATAAGCGTAGCGGGTGCGGAATACATCGCCGGCCAGCATCAGGACATTGGAGAACAGCAGCATGACGAGGGCGAAAATGCCCGCCGCCAAAAGCAGCTGTGAATCCGTCAGTGGTGGCAAATAGCCGAGGATCTTTTCGCCCAAGGATGAATTCCTGAACCCCGAGGGGTCAGAGGCCAGGGCCAGGAAAGGAAAAATGGAAGTAACCCCGATGACCTGGAACATTCCCTGGGCCAGGATAAGGGAAAATACAAAGAGCAACTTCCTGCGCCCGTAGGGACGGGCCAGGAAATAGACCTTCGAAATGAAGTCAGTTAATTGGCGAAGTCTCTGCATTCGGAATTGATATTTGGTATAAACCATTCTGCCACGCTGCCGCCCTTGGTCGGATCCGCATATCGCGAAAAACCAATCGCTTGGAATTTGGTCCAGGACCTTAACTTCATGTCACTTTCATTCCCGTCGGGACGGGCCGGCGGCTGCAGGCAAAGCTGTTTAGAAAGCATTCAAATTTGTAAACAGGGTCAAGAGCCATCAAGGGAGGACAACCATCGGGATAATATTGACAGCCCATTTACCGGTTCCCCGAAAGTAATTGATGATAAAGGTCATACTGCTCATCAGCCAGCCGGGCATGGGTGTAGCGGCTTTCAATGAGCTTATGGCAGCGACCGGCCAGGTCCGCCCAGGCCGGGTCGGAAAGGGCCGCCGCCTCCTCCAGACCCCGCAGAACGGTCGACTCCTCCGGGGTCACCTCGATGCCCAGCGACAATTTGAAAACATCGGGAAAGTTGCAGCCGGTGGTGATGATCGGCACCAGCCCCCGCTGCATGGCTTCGAGAACACTGGTCGGGAATCCTTCGCTGAAGGAGGGCAGCGTGTAGAAGTGACACTTCTCCAGCAAGGCCGCCTTGTCATCCCCATAGACGCCTCCGAGGTAACGCACGTTGCCGGCTTCCGGATGGCGGGCCAGCAGTTCCTTGAGTGCCGGAAGCTCGCCGTCATCCGGTCCCGCGATGTACAACTCGAAGTCTTTCCGTCCGGCCAGGGAGCTGCGCAGCCAGGCCCGCACCAGGGGGAGGATCCCCTTTTTGTGGTGCAGGCGGGCCATGAAGAGGAACTTGCGGCCTCCAGGCTTGGCTTCCAGGTTCAGGCCGCCAGCCATGGACGGGACCCCGTTGGGAATCCACAGGACCTGGTTCCCGAAGCTGCGCTTCAGGGTGTCGAATTCCGGTTCTCCAACGGCGCGGATGCGGTCCGCCTGCAGGAGGAGGCGTTTCTCCATTAGATGGTAGTAGACCCACTTGCGGATCCGTTTCTGGGAAAGGCTCCAGCTTTCCAGCATTCCATGCGGGACGGCGACCCACCTGAAGCCCTTCTCCTTGAAGGCCAGGCCCCAGCGGGTGGGATACTGCCAGCAACCGTGAGTGACGATAATATCGTTCTCCGGATTCAATCCGGCTTCCCGGACCAGCTTGTCCGGCTCGCCCGCGGCAAGGGATTGCAGGGCCCGTGGCCGCGCGCCGTTGAGCTCCTCCCGGCGGGCCTCGTCGGAGGCGGCGGGAAACCAGACTTCCGAGTCGGCCTGGTGGCGTTTTTTCAACTCCGACACGGTGGCGATGGCGGCATTCCAGATGCCAAAGTTCACCCGGTCCAGGCGGTCGACTATGTTGATGATCCTCATCTATCCGGAAAAGGAGGCGATTAGGGAAGCGGCCCAGGCCTGGCAGCTGAATTCGGAGATGAGGAGGGCGGACTCCCTTCCCATCCGCACGAAATCCTCGTCGGCAAGTTTGTGCAGACGGTTCAGGGTCTCGATCAGGGCGGCCTCGTCCCCCGTCTTGAAGACGAAGCCGTTTCGCCCTTCGTGGACCAGGTCCGGCCGGCAGCCGCAGGCCTCGCTGACCACCACCGGGAGCCGGGCCGCCATGGCCTCGTTGACCACCAGCCCCCAGGGCTCGAACCGGCTGGGCAGGACAAAGGCCCGGGCCCGGGCGTACTCAGCCGGCAAATCCGCATAGCCGACCCAGCCGGCAAAGGTGATCCGGGCCGAACCGTTGTCGAGGGCGCGCAACCGGTCCTCCTCGGGACCCCCGCCGATCAGGCGCAGTTCCCAGTCCGCGGCCAGGCGGGATTGCTGGAAGGCCCGGACCAGCAGGTCGAGGTTCTTTTCCGGACTGAAGCGGGCCACGGAAAGCAGGATCGATCCGGAGTGTGGCTCGCCTCCCTCGAAATGCGCGTTGTCGACCACGCTGTAGCCGGCCAGGAGGTGTTTGGCCGGGATGCCCAGCCGTTGATGAAAATGATCCCAGGCCCGCTGGCCGGAAACGAAGAACTGGTGGCAGGCCAGCCTCAGAAACCAGCCCTTGACCCGGTTCCGGAGGGCGGCCCGCCCGTACCAGGACTCGGCAAAGAGGGTAATCCGGCAGCCCCTGAGGCGCGCCAGTAACAGGAAGAGCAGGTACTCCGGTTTCCCGTATCCGGCCAGGGCCACATTCCGGATTTTCTCCCGCTTGAGGATGGACCAGAATGAGCGGCAGCGGCGATAACAGTCACGCCGGTCCACCGGCTTGGCGGAGAGCAGGAAGTGCCGCTGCCGTCCCTGGCTGCCTTCCCAGCCGTAGAGGTCGTCCTGGCCGCCAAGGTCGGCTGTAAAGACCCGGTCCGGGCCGGCCAGCTTCTCCACTTCCCGGACCCGGGCCCGGTGGTAATCGCCTATCCGGTCCCAGACAATGAGTATCCTGCCGTTTGATTCCCCCATCGCTTACAGGGTGACTGTCTGAAGTTTCTGCAACATCCGGTCCCATTTGGCAACCTCCGTGGCTTTCTGGAAGCCGCGTTCCCAGGTGGCCCGGGCCCGCTCACCGGCGGCCTGCAACTCCCTGCGGTCCGCGGCGAACTGGCGGATCAGGGCGGCCATCCCCTCGCTGTCCCCTTCGCTGACGGAGCCCCCGATCCGGGCCCCGTCGATGATGTCCGCCAGTTCGGAACGGGAATCGCCGACGAACAGGAGCGGCCGGCCGGCCTGCAGAATCCCGTAGAACTTGCTGGGGAAAATAAACTGCGTGAGCCGCTTCTTGAGGGTCAGCCAGTGCAGGTCCGGAACCCGCAGGCTGGCTGAAAGCAGTTCCCGGGGCTGGTAGGGCAGAAAGCGGAAACGCCCGGACAGTCCGCGTTCTTCCACCGCCTTTTCCAGCTGCTGGTAGCCATGTCCCCCGCCACAGCAGAGAAAAAGCAGGTCCGGCTGGTCGCCGAGAAGCTCGGCGGCGCCGAGCAGGGTCTGCCAGTCGTGGGCCCGGCCAAGGTTCCCGGAATAGCCGACGACCAGGCAGTGCCCGGGAATATTCCATTCCCGGCGCAGCTGGGTCTCGTCGCGGGCGCCCCGGTCCTCCTGGATGGACCAGTTCGGGATGACCGCCAGACGGCCGGAATCCACCGGCCGGGCGGCCAGGTAGTCGCGCATGTCACGGCCCAGGACGACCACGCGGTCGGAGGCCTGCAGGCTCCAGTCGCGCAACCAGCGAAGCAGGCCGAGGATCCATCCCATGCCGGCCGCGGGACCGATTTCAGCCATCGCCACCTCCGGGAAGACATCCTGGCACCAGGAGACGATGCGGACCTGCCGCAGGGACTTGGCCACCGCCCCGAGGATGCTCAGGAGCGGCGGATCGGTCTTCAGGACAGCGATGTCCTCGGGCTCCAGCCGGCGCAGGATGAAGAAGAAAAAGGAGAGGTAAATGGTCAGGTAATCCAGCAGGCGCCCGGCAATGCTGCCGCGCCCGAAGCGGGTGGACCAAAGCCGGATGACCTCGACATTCCCCATCTTCTCGCGGCCCGGATACTGGATTTGCTTGTTGGCGTAATCCAGCCGGCTGGTTACGACGGCGATCCGGTAGCCCTTCGTTTCCAGTTCGCGGCAGAGATCGGTCAGGATCTGGGCGGTTGCACTCTGGTCCGGCCAGAAGAAGCGGTTGAAAAAGAATATGCGGCTCGCTCCCATTACGGCTGGGGGTCCTCCCCGTCGTCGGGCCGGGGGCGATCCTTGATGCGGCGCGCCGGATTCCCGCCGACAATGCTGAAGTCGGGAAAGGATTTAAGGACCACCGACCGGGCCCCGATGATGCTGAAATCGCCGATGCGGACTCCCGGGCCGACAAAGGCCTCGGTGCAGACCCAGAGGCCCTGCCCGAGCCGGATCTCCGGCTTGAGGAGCGGGAGGTTGCGTTTGCTGTAATCGTGGGTCCCGGCGCAAAAGTGGGCCTTGTAGGAAATCATGGTCCCGTCGCCAATGACAATTTTCCCGAGGGAATAGAGGATCACGCCGGGTCCGATGGTCACCTCGTCACCGATTTCCAGATTCCACGGAAAAAAGATGTCCACGTCGGGGTAGATCCTCACCTCCTTGCCGATCCGGGCCCCGAACAGCCGCAACACCCCGTTGCGGAATCGGTAGAAGAAGCGGGGGACGAGCCTCAGCAACGGCCGGACCGCCATCCAGAGAACCCGTTTCCGGTATTCCTCCGGCTCGTAGTTGGCGTTGGCCCGGTGCAGGCGGGCGCTGAAAACCTGCTCTCGATCAGGGACGGGCTGGCTCATCAGACTTTCTGGTTTTGTTTGTACATGAACACTCCCAAGACAATCAAAGCAATGGACGGTAACAAGGCTGTCGTAAAAAACATGAGACTCCGCATCAAGAGCAGAACCGCATAAAAGCCGCTGGCAAAGACAATCAAAGGGAAGGGATTCTGGATGAATTTCGCCAACTCATTCCAGAAATAGCAAAATGCCCCGATGAGCAACCCGATGGCGATAATCCAAATGCCTCCGCCAGCCACATAAGCCTCACCCACCCAGGTCACGGCGATGGTGTAGCCCTCGGCTCCGATGGCCTCTTCCAGGCTGACCGCCAGGCCTTCCGGTTTTTCCGGCCATAAGGCCCGCGGAATGGGCTTGGTAATCGCCACAAATGGCATGTTCCAGCCAATGTAACCGTAGACCTCGGGAAAAAGGCTGACGATCTGGGAGAGACGCCAGAGGTTGTAGTCAACGAAGTATCCTGCCTCGTCCTTCATGTTCCGCTCGGCCATATATTGCTGCTTGTATTCCTTGAACTCAGCTGTGTAGCGGCCTTCCCGAATGTACTGGTCCAGGCCAATCCGGCGAAAATCGAGCATCATGTTGGCCAGGATAATGAACACAATCCCCACGGCGGCGGCCGTCGGTAAGAGGATTTTCAGACTGATCTTTTTCTGGACCACAAAGAAGCCGGCGAAGAAGGACGCCACCTGGATGGCCAGGATATTCCGGGTTCCGCTGGAAAAGGCGGTGTACCAAAGCAAAAGCAGGCAGAGCGCGATGATCACCAGGGTAAACTTGGCATAGGATCGCCAGCGGGCAAAAATCAATCCGGCGATCGGTGGCAACACGTAGCCCAGCAACTGGAGCTCGTTCAGGAGGGAGGACAAATCACCGAGACGGCCGCGGCTCCAGGGCCGGCTGAAGCGGGGCTGGAGCGTTTCGTGAAACCAATCCACGGGATTGAAATCCACGGCCAGGAACATGGGCAGGAAATTCAGGATGAAGGCTCCGAAGAAAATTAACAGGAAGTGCTTCGGTTCCATCTGGATATCTCCCAGCTTGTCGAGCTGCTTCCTGGGCAGCACATTCAGGTGTCGCCCCAGGGTCATGGCGGCCAGTCCCAGCAGGGCCAGGTGGGTGGCGGTGAGCACATCATCAGGAATCGCCAGCAGGTCGAACCGGGACTGGGGAAAGAGGAACTCGAAAAAAGTCAGGAAATAAAAGGCCAGCAGCGCAAAGACGTCCACCCGGACCAGGTTCCGCAGCCCGAACCGCCAGTCCATGATGAAGCTGAAGATGATGCCGGCAAGGAGACTGATGCTCACATGGCGCAGCATGATCGAGGAGGGCAGGTCATCAAAGCTGAGATAATATCCGAAGAGGCAGCCCACAAGGATGCCGATGGTTCCTGCCCAGTTGGGTTGTATCTTGACTTGTTTATCCGGGAGCATCTTGGCAGGGCTCACATTGGCCGCTCTCTCACGGAAAGCAATTGTTGTGCGCATTTCGACCAGGGGAAGCGGTCCGCAACGGTGACCCGTTGCTGTTCCCAGGAATCAAGTGCCCGGGCCAGGGCCTCCGGGTCGCCGAATGGCACGATGGTGCCCGTTTGACCATCCCGGACCAGGTCCTTGGCGCCGACCCGGTCGCTGACAATGCAGGGGACTCCCGCCTCCAGGGCCTGGACCACCACCAGCCCGAAAGCCTCCTCGGCCGAGGGCAGGACCAGGACATGCATATCCCGGAAGGCCCGGGCCAGCTCGGCCTGGGGGACGGAACCTCGCTGGATTACACGGGCCGCGCCGGTGTACTCCCGGAAATCCCGGCTCGATTCCCGGAATTGCATCCCGAAGCAGTGCAGTTCCCATTCCGGACTGCCGGTCAGTTCCAGGGCCTTGAGCAGGTAATGAATGCCCTTCCGGAGGCTTTGGCGGCCGGCGAAGCAAATTTTGAAGGGCCCTTCCGGGGTGGCCGCGCGCTTGGGAAACAGCCGGGCATCGGCCCCGTAGGGAACGACCCAGATCCGCTCCGGCGGGATGCCGTCGGCCACCAGCTGGTCCCGGACCACGGTCGAGGCGGCGCAATGGAAATCGGCCAGGGAGATTTCCTCGGCAATCCGTTCGCGGTAGGACTGCGGCAGCGGGGCCAGCTCCTCCAGGTCCATGCCCACCCGTTCGTACTCCGGGGCGATGAGCTTGCGTTGCTGATGGACCG
>CAJXMX010000016.1 GCA_913056355.1 uncultured Opitutales bacterium | reverse complement strand
TGGCAGACCGGCTCGCCGGGAGCGACGGAGGGAAGCGAGGTCATGCCTATTATAATGGCGTTGAATGGGGCCACAAGGGTGCTGATCCGCTCCCCCAGCAGGGTGGTGTTGGTGGCCAGCGGCTGGTCCTTGTCGACGATTTCACCCGGCTGGACATGAAACTGAAGAAAGCCGCCGTTATCCGCCCGGACCCACTTTGTGGTTTCAATGATGAGCTGAATGGGCGGCCTGCGGACTTTGCCTTCCAGCATTCCAAAATGGCAGAGGACATTGCGAATCCCCCGGCAGGCCACCTCGACAATGCTGGGCTCGACCTTCCAGACCTCGCCGCCCTCCATGATTATGGTGGGGCAACCCGCCCGGCAGGCTTCCCTCCGGAGCGCTTTTTCCGGCCCTTTGCCATTGACGATGATTTCCGAGCCAAAGGCTATGGCCAGCTCGCGGACCTTGGTCCGGGCAAGGTCGCCGCGGACATTGGGATAATTGGTGCGGCGGACGGAAGCTGTATGGAGGTCGATACCATAGTCCGCGCGCGCGACCAGCTCGTCGAAAATACGGTGGGCAATCCGGCTGGCAAGGCTGCCTCCGGAGGAGCCCGGGAAGGAGCGGTTAAGGTCGCGGCGGTCGGGAAGGTAGCGGGAATGTCGCTCGAAACCGAGCATGTTCAGGACGGGCACGAGGATGAGGGTGCCCTTTCGTATGGCCAAATCGGAATCCCAGATCAGCTGGCGTATGGCCCCCGTACCGTTGATTTCATCGCCGTGGAGGGCGGCCGTCACAAAGATCACCGGACCGGGCTCCAGGCCGCGTCGAATCTGGAGCGGGATATGGACTGTGGAGCTGCTGAAGTTCTCACCGACCGGAAGAACGACATCCCTTGATTCTCCGGGCTGGATCGATTCCCCAAACCACTCGTGGGCCGATTTCCGTAACCTTTCCTCAGCCATTGATGGATTCGCTGTCTTCCCTGTGAGGATTTGTCAACGGGGTTTCCGGGGGCTCCGCCAGCAGGTCCTCGCTGGGCAGGGGCTGGAGCTTATAGCGCCGCTTGTCCCGTGTCCGGGCCGGTATCATGTCGCGCATGGAATCAAGTTTACCAAAGCAGAGCAGACGGTCACCCGCCTCAAGGACCCGGCTTGAACGTGGATTCGGAAGAACGTTGGTGCCCCTGTATAGGGTCAGGACATTTATGTCCTTTTCCCGAAGCCCGGACTCGCCGATCGTCTTCCCGACATAGGAGGATCCTTCCGGGACGTGGAGTTCCGCCACGCCGTAACCACGGCTCACGGTCAGGCGCTGCCGGATATCGAGCTCGGGGAAATTCACCTGACCGGCAATGTAGTCAATAATGGCCCCGGCGATGTCCAGCTTGGTGCATTGCTCTATCCCTTCCAGGCCGGGGGAGGAATTGACCTCGATGACCTGGGGCCCGTCCTTGCCTTCCAGGAGGTCCACTCCGGCCACCCGCAAACCCATGATTTGGGCCGCGCGCACAGCCGTTTTTTCATATTCAGGATCGAGGTCGATCTTTTCGGTGGTTCCGCCCCGGTGCACGTTGCTGCGGAATTCCTGGCCCTGGGCGACCCTCCGCATCGCGCCGATGACCCGGTTGCCGACGACAAATGCGCGCACGTCCCGTCCCTTGCTCTCCGCGACAAACTTCTGGACGAGGACATTCTGCCGCTGACTCTGAAGCAGCTCGATGATGCCCTCCGCTGTTTTCTGCGATTCAGCCAGGAGGACTCCGATTCCCTGCGTGCCCTCGATGAGCTTGATGATGACGGGGGCGCCGCCCACTCTCTGTATGGCCGGAAGCACGTCCTTCTTGTCCCGGACAAAGGAGGTCTGCGGAATGCCTATGTGGTGGCGGCTCAGCACCTGCAGGCTGCGCAGCTTGTCCCGAGATGTGCCGATGGCTGCTGCGGTGTTCGCACAAAAGACGTCCATCTGCTCGAACTGCCGCACCACGGCCATTCCAAAGAATGTAATGGAGGCACCGATACGCGGCAGGACCGCGTCGTACAATGAAAGCTGCTTCTGGCGGTAGTAGAGGTTCGGCTCCCCCTTCTCGAGGTCGATGGCAAACTTGAGGGTGTTCAGGACGCGGACCATGTGCCCGCGGTTTTTTGCGGCTTCGCGCAGGCGACGGGTGCTGTAGCATTTCGGGCCGCAGGATAGAATTGCCAGTTTCATGATCTTGGTTCCTTTCTAGAATTGTTTGTGGAAGCCGGTTACTTCGCCGGCTTCCGTTTCTTTACCCGGCGCCCCCCGTAGAAGGAGCTCCCGGTGTCGATCAGGAAGCGGTTGCGGATGGCCTCGCGCCCGAGCAGCATCCGGAATCCCATCTCGTCCCGGCTGGCCAGGGTCAGTTCAATCGGCCAGCGTTTGCCGAGGAGCTCGACCTCGGTGACGATGGCCGGGCGCCTTGTCACCTCGCCGTTGGAGCTGCGGACCGCGCGGTACTCCAGGACTTCTGCCTCCACTTCCACCGCTTCTTTGGAGGACCGCTGGACGGGATGAATCTGGAAACGCACCCACGAGGAGCCGTTGCGCTTGAATTTCTTCAGGCCGAAAGCATGCAGGGAGGACGAGCGGGCCCCGGAATCGACCTTGACCTTGATCCAGGGAACGCCGAACTCCGGCAACGCCGCCCATTCCCGCCAGCCTATCACAGGCAGGCCGGAGGCCGAGCGGCGCTTGGGTCGTCTGGGTCGTTCCGGATTTGGAGGCATACGGGCTGAGTCAAATAAAGCCGTGCCCGGCGCTCTTGTCCAATGGTTTCCTCCTGTGGGCCGAAGCAGCGCGGGCCGCTTCAGGGAAACAGGAGGTCCTCATTCTCCAGCAACCTGCGGGCATCCTCCTGGAAGTAGCGGTTCCAGACGGGAGGGCCCTCCATTTCGGAGAGGTCCTGGCGGAGCACCCATTGCAGGTCCTTCCTGAAACCTTCCTTGTCGCCGAGAGCCACGGCCAGGTACTTGGCCCGGCCCCAGACCGGAAGCAAACGCTTGTCACTCATGCCGACGGCCTCCTCCATCAACAGGCCGGCTTTTTCGCGGTCGCCCCCGATGATTTCCGGAACGGAAAGGTAGTAGATTCCGAGGGAAAACTGCAGGGATCCACCATACCAGTCCGGTTCCTTGCGGACCATGACCTCGATGGCTTCCGCGGCTTCCCCGAGCCTCCCGTTAAAGAGGATCCGCTCGGGCACGGAGGCGACATCCCGGAAATGGTAGAAGACAGCAGTCGCCCAGAGAAACAGGGGCTCGAAGAATTCCGGTTCGAGCCCACTCGCCGCAGCGGGGACCGACTGTCCCGCAAGTCTTGCCTCATGGAAGGCGTCGTCCAGGAGCATCGCCTGTTCGGCGCTCTGGGCGGCCTGCCGGTAAAAGTCCTTTTGCTCGGACCTGGATTCCGCATAGGCGGCGCCCAGAAGAAGGAGCAGGCTGGATTCGCGGACCCGGGCTCTTCTGACCACCGCATCATCCCCGGTTATCGACTGGTAATAGCGGACGCGCTCCAGGATCTCATCCCTCGTCTCTGCCTCCAGGTCCGTTTCCTGCCAGCGCTCAACCGTCGAGGGATCAACGCTGACCTGAGGACGGGTCGACAGATCCGGCTTGGCCGGGCCCGTGCAACCGCCAATGGCCGTCAGCAGTCCGAGGATGGGAATGATTCTCCAGTGCATAAGCGAAGCCTGCACGGCTTTGGCCTGACGGCAACCTTCCCGGCCTTAATCAGCGGCGGATTTTACCGCCACCTGAACCTCCGACCGCTTCAGGAACCAGGGTGTCATGGGGCCGTTCCAGTAAACCGCCCAAGGCTCGCCGACAACGGAGAGGCCGGGTTGCCCTGAAACCCATTCCAGGAGGACGGTGCGGGCCTCCTCGAAGTTGGACCGGGTATAGGCCCCGCGCAAACCGATCGCCGCCACCTTCCGCTCGGGGATTTCAATCACCCGGACGCCTCCTTCGTTGGCGGTCGCCTTGTCCTCCTGGCTGGCACCGACCCAGAAGTACATCACCCCGGGTTCAATCCGGGCCTCGACCGGAGTGGTCATCGAAATCTCATGACTTTGGATGTAGTTGAACAGGGGACGGAACAAGCCGCCGGAATCTTCAAAGTAGGAGCCGGTCCCGCGGCTTTCCAGCAGCTTGCCGGCGGGAAGCACCTTCAGCTCAATTTGTCCCGGTTCAGTTTCTGGAAAAGCGGATTCGTTGGCCATTGCGGGCAATGATGAGAGGATCGTCAGGAATAGAATCGCGCAAAGGCGCATCCGGAAGCATACCCGGACCCCGCCGGTTGGCAAGTCACCCGCAGCGATCCAGATGACCAATTTTTGATTCCGGGGGCCGGCCGGGTCAGTCCAAGACAAAGCGGACCCGGAAGGCATCCCGCAGGCCCATTCCGATCCGGCCGTAGCCGATGAAGGTCTTGCCGTCGGCGCTGATATCGGTAATCGCCTCAAGGACAAAACCCTTCCGGTCGATACCGTTTTCATCAAGGAAGCCGTTTAAATCGATCGGCTGCCATTTGTTGGCGGCGGACCAGACCACCGCACGGGCGTATCGATTATACCATTCCCACTTGGATCCGGCCACGACGCTGCCATCACGGCTCACGGCATAAGCGGTTGAGAAGGGATACTCCTCATCCATTGAACCCAGGGCGATCATGCCCTCGGCGTCCCAGCGGATGCCGACGTGGTAGAAGTACACCGGATCATAATAATGGTTGTAGGCCCTGCCCACGATGACCGTTCCGTCGCGGTTGACGGCATAGGCACGGTTTCTGGAGGTTTCCGGCAGGAGCGGAAGGCCCAGGATTTCCCCGTCCTTCCACATCCATGCCTGAATCTTCCCTTTGCCCCGGGGATCTCCAACGGCGCCCACCAGGACGTTCCCGTCGGCTGATATAGCCTCCACGATGGGAAACTTGAATCCTTTCCGGGAGGTTATTTCCTCCAGGGTACCGGACGACCAGATAAAGGCATGTCCCTGCTCGGTATAACCCACGAATTTTGATCCATCCGGTGAAATGGCAGAGACAACATGAGGGTGGGTGTTGTAGCCGGGGCCCTTCCGGATCATTTCCGTTTCACCGTTGCGGACAAAATAGATCTTGCTGCGGTTATAGGCCACAATGACGGATCCGTCATCCGAAATACCCCCCGGGCGGGATTGACCCGGGACATCGAGAATTTCCAGTTTTCCGTTCTCCCAGCGGAATACTTTCCTGCTGGTATAGCCGACCACGATGCTGCCGTCGGCGGAGACGTCCTTCGGCATGCTCAAGCTGGAATCCCTGGGATCGCCCAATACATCAAACTGGATCTCCGCCACGGCGGAGATCGGCGGAACAAGCAGGCTGAGTCCGGCCAGGAATACAGCTGTGGCCGGGATGGTTTTGAAAGGCAATTGGGATATGCCGAAGCGGTTCCGCATGGGGCAGATTGAAACGGGCGGCTTCACGGCTGTCAAAGCCCATTGCGGGTGCAATTTGGAGCTGTCTGCGGCCCCGGGGCAGGGGGAAGTCCTGCTCTAGCGCACAAGCATCTTTTCCAGGAACTTGCCCAGTTCCCCGTATTGGCCGGACTCCCCCAAGTGGCTGTCGTTGGGATAGACCACATACGTCTTGTCCCCCTGGAGCGAATTGAACACGGAAAAGCCGCAGTGAGGCGGGCAATCATCGTCAAACAGGGATGTCGAGAAATACACGGGGCACTCGATATCCTTCGCAAAGTACCTGGTATCGACAAAATCAAGGACCGCCATCATCTGGTCGGTATCGCAGGGAATGGCCGGATGTTCGGCAAACGACTGCAGCTCCTTGTTCACCATCGTGCGAATTTCAACCTGGTGAGTGAAGTCGCACAACCACGGATCGAAAACCGCGCAGGCGGCAATCTTCGAACCGCATAATCCGGCAGTGGCCAGGGCCAGGCCGCCACCCTGACTGCCTCCGGCCACCCCGATCCTGGCCGGGTCGATCTCCGGTCGCTGCAACAGGAATTCCACGGCCCGAACGCAGTCCATATACATCGCCCGGTAGACATACTCCTGCCTGTCACAAATACCGACGGCCCAGAGCGTCATGGAATCCCAGGGATCGAAATCGTCCTTGCTGATCCCGTGTCCGCGAACGCAGAGGGCGAGCTCCGCAACCGGACCCTCGCTTTCGATGAATCCGTCAAGGTGTTCAAATCCATAAGTGTAGCCCGGCAAGTGGAGAATGACAGGGTGCGGGGCATCCTCCTTCGGCACAAAGTAGTATCCGCGGATCGTCACATTGCCCATCGATTCGAATTCCAGGATATACCCGTCCCGGGTTGGAGAGCAAAGGCGCTCCTCCTTGCTCAGGCTGAATCCGGGATCGACTGAATTCAGCTCCGCCAGCGCGGCTTTCCAGTAACGGTCGAAGCTGGGGGGCTTCTCCGTGGAGCAATGAATCGCTTCCGGTTCAACGACGAACCACTCCACCGCGCCGCACCAGCTCTTCCCTTCACCGACCACGACACATTCGTAGAAGCCCGGCCTCAACTCGAATTCCTCAAGATCCAATATATACGCGTCACGCCCTTCTTCCGTCTCCATAACCTGGTCCACCCAGGTTTGGTGAAAGTCGTCCTTGATCGTCACTCGGAGGGAGTGCGCCGCGGTGCCCGCATACCGTACCGTCAATCGTTTCCGGTCCCCGGCCAGGTAGACATGGTTTTGCTTCGGAATGTCAATCGAGAGCAACTCCTCCGCTTCCTGGTCTTCAATGCTTCTTATCGAGAAGAAGCTGTGGCTGATCCCGCCGGTGTAGGACAGGGAATCAAAAGCCACCAAGATCTCGTTCTCCATATTCGGCTTCAGCAGCGAACGGGGAATCCCGACTTCTGTCCGCCGGCCCCGGTCCGTCCAGAATGCGTTGGGTACCTTTCCGGCTACCTGGGTCTGGTTGATAAACACCGCCCGCACGTCCCCCGGAAAACTGAATTCCAGCTGATGGTCTCCATTCTCCGCAACAGCGAAGGTGTTGCGAATCACACACTTACCATCCAGGCCGCAGAAGCCCTGGCGCTCCCAGGACAGCAAGAGGTTAACCTTTGTACCGTCGCTGCCTGCGATGTCGGCAATGTCGTCGACATCATACAACTCCCAAACCGGGGACAGAAGGTTCCCCCCGCTCAAGGGGATCGTGGCGGACATTAGAACAAGAGCAAGCAGGGCGCATTTCATGGGCTGGAACCATGGAGCTGGGGCCATGGAATACGCTCCATTTGGCAAACGCGGACGGAGTTTGCAAGCTTCAGCATACCGAATCAGCCGCATCCGGGATGTGCTTGTGGCTCACACCGGAACCGGGTGGGCCGCTTTATGATAAATTGGCAAAAGACTGGAAGATATCCGGGAATTTCAAAAACTCCGGCCATGCACTTGCTGGATCAATCGATAATCCTTGGTTATATTGTTCTGGTGGTGGTGGCTGGCGTCCTGCTTTCCCGCCGGGCCTCGAAGAACATGGACAGTTACTTCCTGGGCGGGAAAACGGTGCCGTGGTACCTGCTGGGGATATCCAACGCATCCTCGATGTTCGATATTTCCGGAACAATGTGGATCGTCGCCATGCTTTTCGTTTACGGAGTGAAGGGCGCCTGGATCCCATGGATGTGGCCGACGTTCAACCAGGTCTTCTTCATGGTGTATATCGCGATCTGGGTCCGGCGGTCGAACGTGTTGACAGGCGCAGAGTGGATCCAGACCCGCTTCGGAAAGGGCAGGGGAAGTGAACTCTCCAGCCTCAGCGTAACCCTGTTTGCCATCGTCAGTGTCATCGGGCTCCTGACGTATACCTTCATTGGAATCGGCAAGTTTGCCGTCATTTTCTTCCCGTGGGATCTTTCTCCCAACACCTATGCGGTGATCCTCATGGCGATCACCCTGGTCTATGTCCTGCTCGGAGGCATGTACAGCGTTGTGCTGACCGACTTGATACAGTTCATCCTGCTGTGCATCGCCTCATTGATCATCGGATACATTTCCTTGACAAGCGTATCGCCTGGAATGCTTCGGTCAGCGGTTCCTGACGGCTGGCTTGACCTGTCATTTGGCTGGAACCTGGGCCTCGACTGGTCGGGTCATATTCCTGCCGTCAATGACCAGATCGCGGCCGACGGATATTCACTCTTCATGGTCTTTTTTATCATGATCGTACTGAAGGGGATCCTGAACAGCATGGCGGGTCCCGTGCCGACTTATGACATGCAGCGGATGCTGGCCGCGAAGACTCCCCGGGAAGCTGGCCTGATGAACGGGATTGTCTCGGTAGCCATTATCCCGCGCTGGATCATGGTGTCCGGGGTGACCGTGTTGGCCCTTGTCTATTTCCGTCCGGAGATTCAAGAGATGGGAACGAATATTGATTTCGAGCAAGTACTGCCTCATGTGATCAATAAATTCGTCCCCACAGGTGTCATGGGATTGCTGCTGGCCGGATTGCTCGCAGCCTTCATGTCCACTTTTGATTCAACGGTTAATTGCGGGGCGGCCTACATCGTCAATGATATCTACAGGAAATACATTAACCCGAAAGGAACCGATGGCCAATATGTCCGGGCGGGCTATTTCGCCTCAATCCTGCTGGTAGCTATCGGGATACTCTTCGGGTTGAGACCGAACACGATCAATTCGATCACCGAGTGGATCGTCTTCGGGTTGGCCGGCGGCTATACCGCCCCGAATATCCTTCGTTGGCACTGGTGGCGGTTTAATGGATACGGATACTTTTTCGGAATGATGAGCGGGGTTGTCTTCGCCATCACCTTCAGCAGGATTTTTCCGGAGGTGTCGGCCGTCAACAGCTTCCCGCTGATCATGGGGGTGTCGGCAACTGTCAGCATTCTGGCCAGTCTGTGGACAAAACCCGATGATGAGGAGACCCTCGTCCGTTTCTACAAGCAGGTGCGTCCCTGGGGATTCTGGGATCCCGTTTACCGGAAGGTTGTTCTCGACGATCCGGGTTTCATGAAGAACACGCAGGCGGCCCGCGACCTGTTTAATGTCCTCATCGGTGTGATCTGGAAGCTGTCCCTACGCCTGATTCCCCTGTTTTTGATATTCTATGAATTCATCTCGATGGCGGTGGCCATCGCCTTGGCCATTCTCACAACCGGGCTCCTGAAGGTTAACTGGTACGATAAACTTGAGGATCACTGATGATGCAAGGAAAGAAGGGGTCAGCCCTTGGATTTTGGCATCCGCTTGCGGTAACGACTCACGTTGCTGGGATGACCCATATGGAGCCTGTGGGCAATCCACCGATTTGAAGCGGGAGTCTCCCCCCGCAGGCGACGGCTGATGGCAATCTTCCAGTCGGCAAGCTTGGGATCTTGAAGCAGGTCCTGCTCGCTCTTCCCACGGCTCTGTAATTCCTCGCAAACGATCTTCTCCCATTTCCCTTCGAGAAGTTCGCTCAATTCAGGACCACCCCAGTCCTTGGCCGGTTCGATATTCGCAAAGCGGGATTGCACCGATTGTCGAAAGTCCGGACTGCCGATGATCCAACTTCCCTGGAATTGTTGCCTGAGTTCTTCCTCCTTTGCAGGATCACCCTCTTCGCGGGTGGCCAGCCACTTCTCGTAGGCCTTCATTCCTTCCAGATTGTCCGGCAAACCCAATATTTGCATAAACCCATCTCGCAACAAGCGAGGGGGCAAGGGATCCATCCAAAACCGGCGATAGCTCGAGAGGCGGTAACCGCGCAAACCTGCCAGTGTGACAATCGAAGCTCGCACCGGATTCAAATGAACGTAATCAACCACTCGACGAAGCGACTCTCCAGCCTCCACCAGCGGAGACTTGAAGCGCCCTTGGAATACATGGCCATGTTCTCCGCGCAGCCGATTGAAGCGGTTGGCGTATGTGCCTTGAAGCCACTGCATGCCCACACTCAGGTTGCCATCCGGTGTCTCGATCACCGCATGATAATGGTTGGACATGATTGTGTAGGCATGCAGGACCCAGTTGCTGAATTCCGCGGCCTCGAAAAGAGTCCGTTCAAATGCCTCCCCACTGCCGGGGTCCGAGAATAAATCTTTCCGATAGTTACCCCGGCTGAAGACATGGTAGATGGCTCCCGGAAATTCAATGCGTGGTTTGCGTGCCATCGTTTCAGACAGACGCAATGCGGGCGCTCGCTCGATGATTTCCTTTGCCTGAATTCAGGCCGATGCCATACCAAAATCCAAGGGCTGACCCCTTCACCTCCCCCAAAATCCAAGGGCTGACCCCTTCACCTCCCCTTCAATAGTTCCCGGACCATCGGCACCACCTCTGTGGCATAGAGGCGGATGGAATGCATAAGCAGCTCGTGAGGCATGGGGCCGGTGGCATACTTGAGGTCAAAGCGCTGGGCCCCGAGGCTCTTAAGCGCCCTGGCCATCTTAGAGGCCACGGTACGTGGAGAACCGACATAAAGGGATCCCCCGGCGATCTCTTCAAGGTAGTGTTCCTTCGTCATCCGGCCCCAGCCCCGTTCCCGGCCGATCCGGCCGAAGGAGGTTTCGTAGTGGGGCCAGAGTTCCTCCACGGCCTGTTCATCCGAATCGGCCACATGGCCCGGCGAATGAATGGACAGGGGGAGGGTATCCTTTCCAAACTCCCGCAGGCTCTTCCGGTACAGCTCGGCAAAGGGAGCAAAGCGGGCCGCATCCCCGCCGATGATCGCCAGGGCCAGCGGAACCCCGGCGCTGGCGGCGCGGACCACGGATTGCGGGCTTCCGCCAACCCCGCGCCTGATGCGCAGCCGGCCCCGCTCGGTCTTCGGGTACACCTGCTGGTCCTTCAGGGGCGAGCGGGTGTTCCCGGACCAGGTCACCGGGCCCTCGTCGAGCAGTTGGAGGAGCAGGGCAAACCTCTCCTCAAACAGCTCCTCATAGTCCGACAGGTCAAACCCGAACAGGGTGTAGGATTCGGTAAAGGAGCCGCGTCCGGCGGTGATTTCCGCCCGGCCGCCGGACAAGGCGTCCAGGGTGGCGAACCGCTCGTACACCCGGACCGGATCATCGCTGGAGAGCACCGTCACGGCGCTCCCCAATGTGATGTTTTTGGTGACACTGGCGATCCCGGCCAGCACCACCTCCGGGGCTGCTATGGCGAAGTCGTCCCGATGATGCTCGCCCACGTTGTAAGCGTCGATGCCCAGCTCGTCGGCCAGACGCGCCTGGGCGACGACGTTGCGGATGACCTGGCCGGCCGTCAGCGGCCGGCCCCTGGTGTCGACCGCCATGTCGCCGAAGGTGTCCAGCCCGAATTGAAGGGTGTGGCTGCTGTCGTTCATATTTGGATCGGGATATGCCGATTCGTCTCGCTTGGCTCATTCCGGCCCGGCAAACCGGAAGAACTTCTTGCCGGGACCGGGGGCCGGGAGGATGACGGTTGAGGTCTCGGCTGTATCGAACCAGTCGATCATGTCCTCGCTTTCCTGCACCCGGAAGTTCAGTAATGCCTCGCCGTCGATTATCTCTATCAGGCTGCTTCCGGGGCGCAGGTCGGCGATTTCGGAGAGGGTGTATTCGTTGGCCAGCTGGTCCGCCTGGGCATTGATCCGGTCAACCAGTGAATTTCCGGTCGCACCCGTCAGGACGGCGCCATCCAGATTGGCATTGGTCAGGTTGGCATTGAGCAGGATAGAGCCGCTCAGGTCGGTATTGGTAAGATTGGCACCGGTGAGAATGGCGCCGGTGAAATTGACATGGCTGAGGTCCTTGCCGGACAAGTCGGCACCTGTCAGGTTACTGCCTGCCAGAACGGCGCCGCCCAGGTCGGTGCCGGTAAAGCTGGCTCCATCCAAATCGGCATTAGTGAGGTTGGCGCCCTGAAAGCTGGCCCCGGATAAATTCGCCCCGGACAGGTCTGCCCCGCTCAAATCGGCTAAACTCAAGTCCGCACCCGAAAGGTCAGCATCCCATAGAACCGCTCCGGCAAGATCGGCACCGGACAGGTTGGCGCCGGAGAGAATGACCGTTTGGCCAATCAGGTACCCGTTGACCAGTTTCCAGTTTGTGGGCAGATCTTGAGGTGTTCCGGAAATATTGCCGGAGATAACGCGTGCGAGAATGGCGTATCTCAGGCGACTGCCAGTGATGTTGGTGGCGGTCAGTCGAACATCCGTCAGGTTGGCCGATTCGAAGAAGGCGTTGGTCAGGTTGGCGCCGGAGAGGTCGGCCCCCTCAAGGATACCAAACCATAAGTTGGCATCGGTCAGGTTGGCACCGCTCATGTCGGCACCGCTTAGATTGGCGGAACTCAAGTTGGCCGCGCTCAGATCGGCCTCCTGCAGAGCGGCATTCGTCAGGTCGGCATCTTCCAGGTTGGCGCTGGCCAGGTTGGCTCCCGGGCCGATAAGGTAACCATCCGTCAACTGCCAATCCGCGGGGAGTGCGGAAGGAGTGCCGGCAATGCCTCCCGAGAGGACGCCGCCCAGCGTTGCTCCGCTGAGGTTGGTATCGAATAAGTTGGTACCGGCGAGGCCGGCATCGCCCAGGTCGGCATCGGTCAGATTGGCGCTGGAGAGGTCGGCGCCGGGCAGATCGGCCCCGGACAGGTCTGCGCGGTTCAGGCGCGCGCCTGACAGGGTGGCCTCGGTAAGGATGGCACCGGACAAGTCCGCGTCCGGAAGAACGGCCCCGGACAGATCGGCGTTGTTCAGGACCGCATAGGGCTCAAGCGAACCAGGGTAGGGATGGGGATTTCCATACCAGTCATATATGGTCTGTATGCTCCCGGAAGTATCCTGGTAAGTGCCTGCCCGTGCGACCGCAGGAATAGACGTGGTTAAGACAACAAAAAGCGCGACTCGGGCAGCGTTCAGTCCATGCATGGTTGCATGAAAGAATCTGATAGCGGCGAGTCAATTGCCTAATGCCCCTCGCGCGTTTGTGGTGAAAATCTGTCTCAACACGACGCAGACACCATGGCGCCTGGGTGCCGATGCAGAGTCACGGAGGGTAGGGCAACTCGGTTGAAATCTCCTCGTGGCCGGAAGTGTCTCCGACGGAGGTGTGGACGGGTTGCTAGTATTCCAGAGAAGATGCCTAGCAAGTGATATGGAAAGCCTCCGTCAGCGCACTGGGTCCGGTAAACCGATTCCCCTATACGCAGATTCATCCGAGCAAGCGGTTAAATGGACAGGATCTATCCAGCCGAATCGCCCACTTTGCGTGAAACGGATTCGATCAGCATGTTAGTTCCTTTGTAAGAACATAAGGGACTTCAAGAGCAGCGCTTTTCCAATAGTTGCAATACTCAACCTGATGGAAACTCCGCCAACTGGTTGTTGAAACCGGGTCCTGACGATTGGTCCGCCGCTTCGTCTTTATATACCAACGTTTTATGACTAAGAATCACATGGAGTTCCAGGCTTTGCCTTATTTGAAATCCTGGCGAGGGCTTTCATGCTTGACGGCCCATGCGAAAGAAAATTATATGGCATGACCTCTAAACACAAGCGCAGTCACTACGCGTTTCGTCTCTCTACTCGTTCAATTACCAAGTACCCTCTGGGCCTGGACTTCTCTCTCCATGCATCCCGGTTCGGAATCCGCAATGAACCGCCATGCCGATGGGAGGGTTTCCGAGGCTGCATCCACCCTCTGATCCGGTCGTAATTGATGAATCGCGAACCGGGTCACAAAATTGTCTCAACGCAGGAACTCACAGATCATGGCAGCAAAGAAAACCACTACCAAGCGCGCATCGCGCACCCGAAAAACTTCCACGACTGGCGCCACTGGTGAACAATCCACCACCGCCACCGCTGACATAAACCAATGCCTGGCAGCCGCCCAGAAAGCATACAACGAAGCAATGCAAGTTGGTATGGAGAAGCTGGGAAGCGCGTGCAACAACGCTTACATCGACTACGGATCCGCACTCCAGTCCCTGCAAAGGGCACTTGCCGAGGAGATCAAATCGACCCAGGGCGAATTTGCCACCGCCATCCAGGCGCTTTGGGGTGACGTTTCCAACTACGAAAAACTCATGAAGGCCTGGAGGAATCTGGAATCCCTCATCTATTCGCTCGACAAGGAGGGCGACATGCAGCGCGCCCTTGAATCTGTATACCAGGAATATCTGGGCAGGCTCAACGAGGCCTCGGGACAGCCGGACATGAATGAAAAGGTCCTCAAAGCCAATGAGAACCTGCGGAGCGCCGTCAGCGAAATCTACACCAGGGCATTGAGGGCAGAGGATCGCTCCAAAGCCTACCAAGACTACGTCAAGCTGTTGAGGGAGACCATTCAGAATCTACAGACCAAGACGATTGAGATCTACGGTACCATGACCGAGGGGATCAACAGGGCTCCGGCCAAAATAAATTGGGAGAAAAAGGCGGACCAGGCGCTCCAATCCTTCTCGAAGAAGATGGAAAAGCTGACGGACGATCTCAATAAGCTCCACGAGAACGCAGTGGGCAAGGCGCAGCAGGCCTTTGTGGACAACTCCTGATTTCCTTTCCGTCGCGATTCACTTCCCTCACCGTCTTGAATGTTCTCCCAAGGTCTATGCATGGGCTTCCGCATTCGATCGCTACGATTCAATCACGATCCCTCGCAAAGCGTAACCAGCGCGCTGAATTTGAGGAAAAACCGCCTTGCGTTTTCCGACGAACCGGAATGGATCCGAGGAAGGTCATTCTCATCCATTGACTGTCGAGCGGCTTACGCGATTGGAGAGGTGGACCTCGATCAGTTGGCGGTGATGGCTGTTATTGAACGGGATCCCAGCGATCCGCTTGGGATTGAAATCCGCGCGGTCAATCCCGTCGCCTCGCTCCAGGGCCCGGTAAATCAGCTGCTTCAGCTGCTGCCTCATCCGGACCTCCTGAACAGCCTGTGGAACAGGTACGACTGGTGGCAGGCATTCGTGCAAAGCCTGGCTCATTTCAACTACTCGACCTACTACCAGTCGCTGAGGGCACTACTTTCCAACTACAGGAACGTCCTCGGCGAAATCGGGGCTACCACGGTAACGTTTCAACCCGGCCAGACCCGGGCGCTGGTCTCTCTGCATCCGGTCGGAACAGAGCTCAAGCAGCGTGGCGTCGGGATCCATGACGACCAGTGGCTATGGCAGTTCCGCTTCCATGGGCTGGACTACTGGAAAGCGATGGACCTTACGCGACAACGGATCTACACGACCCTTGCCGAGCCTGTTGCGCCTTGGTCCCAGCAACCGTTTGATGCCGGGAACCTCAACCTGCCCTGGGCTGACCTTCTCGAGTTCAGCTGTCGATGGGCGTTTCGCGCCGAGACCGCCGACGAGGCTTCCGGGGCGATCACAGACGCTGTCTACGGATTGGGAGGAGTTCTGTTCGAATACGGGTGCGAGGTGGGAACCGTTTCGATGTATTCGGATTTTGTATATGATCTTTTTGACTGCTCCGCATTTCTGGAGCGATTGAAGGGTGGACCCGGAAACGGACCCTACGTCAACTGCAGCGATTGCGCCTCAATGGTAACCTCGATGGCCAACATTCTCGGAGCCGGGCTATGGCAATCAACGATGGGAATTCCATCAGGGGGATTTTTCATGACAAACCCGGTCATGGCAATAGGTTCAACGCGTTGGCAAAGTCCTTGCGGATGGGGTCAGGGATTCACCTATCATGAGGTTGCCTGGAAGGGCGAATGCGATGTGGAGGACGGGCTTTTTGACGCCTGTCTGGCCCTGGATGCCGACATTAGCCCGGAGCAGTTTCCACACGATCCCATCCTGGCCAGGGGTATGCGCTTTGGCCGGCCGGGCGAGCGGCAATACGTGGATTTATTCATCGCGCCGGAGGATAGAACCCAATGTTTGCCGGCTCCATCCAACCGGAGACGTCGCGCAATCATCTAGTCAGCATCTCTTCGCAATGAACAACCAGATCCTAGGTTCACTTAAGGACCGCTACAAATTCAACGAGTGGCGCGGAAGGAACCGGCTGGGAAAGTCCGATCTGCATTTCAGTCGCTTTAATATTCCAAACGACCTTTTGGAGGACCTGACGCGGATCAGGAAGGAAGCCATAGAAGTTCCAGGATTACCCGGCTTGCAGCGGTCGGTCTGGAAGATACCCGGAGCCTCCGCCTCGTCTTTGGTCAAGCTCAACGTCTACCAATGCGCATCACGGGAAGCCGCTCATGAATTTCTCATGGAGCGCCTCTCCCAGGCACAATCGGCTGAGGCCTACACGCAATCCGACGACAAGGTTGGCGATGTCCTTTTTGTTTCGTCTGGGGGGCGCAGCATCTTCTTTGCCCGGGCCAACCTCGTCATCTTCATCGCGCTCCTTTCCGACTCCCCGGTGGGCGTGACCGAACTTGGCGCAGAAGTCGACCGTCATTTGACGGAGGCCCCGAAGCAAATATTGACAAGGCGATCTCCCAGTCGCCATGCCGAAGGCTTGAAGGTCGTGATGCGCGGAACCGGGCTCCGGCGGGGAAGGATCGAGACATTGGTCGAGAACAAGGAAACAGCGGACGCATCGCGCCCGTATTCGCTGAAACTGATTTGCCGGAATGGGAAATTCCTGCCCGGTGAGGGCGGGCAACTGGAACTGGATAGTGACAAGCCGGGTCAAACCGGCCTGGCCATGGTTGTTGTCGAGGATGACGGGAGTACCAGCGTCAAGGAAGCGGAGTCCGGTGAATTTATCGGGGAAGTGGAGGAATAGTATTTGGAAAACCCTGGCACGCACCGGTATGACACAAATAAATCACAGGGAACGCCTTGAGCGCTTGTTTTCGCCTCCGGATCCGAGGACCAACGGTTGCTTGTCGCAGTGGCTCAACGTGGTAGGCCGGCTCTCCAGTGTGCTCAATGATATCAATGTTTCGTCGACGGCGGATTCCGAAGCGCTGACCAAGATCTACCGGAGGTGGTCGGGGAACTCCGCCCCCGTTTCCGTGGACGCCTACATCGATGCCGTTCTCAATGATGTTGTCGCGCATGCCTCGAACGTATCCTCTCCACGTTGCCTGGCACACATGTCTGCGCCGACTCCAGCCTTTGTACGGTTGATAAGCGAAATTGTTGTCAGCCTGAATCAGAATCTGGGGAAACGCGAGGCCTCCAGGGCTGCGACATTGCTGGAACGTGAAACGCTGGCCCAATTGCACGAACTTGTTTACCGGAAGCCCCGTTCCGTCTATGAACTGCAATTGACGGATCTTGAGAGCAGCATCGGCGTGATAACTTCCGGGGGTACGGTTTCGAACATTACGGCGCTCTGGTGTGCACGCAACCGGGCGCTTGGTCCCCGATCCGGATTTTCGGGAATTGAATCGGAAGGGCTTCATTCAGCTTTGGCATGTTATGGCTACAACGGTTGCAGGATCATCGTGTCGCAGCGCCACCACTACTCCATGCAGAAAGCCGCGGATCTGCTGGGCCTCGGTACGAATGCCATTCAGTCGGTACCGGTTGATGCAGATGGGGCAATGCGGCCCGGCGCCCTGGACGCCACCCTCAAGGCCTGCGACGAGGCCGGTATCCTGGTCCTGGCCATTGTCGGGACGGCCGGTACAACAGATTCCGGCAGCATCGATCCCCTTGAGGAAATCGCGGCCATCGCCGAGCAGCGCAATATCCACTTCCACGTGGACGCGGCCTGGGGTGGGCCCCTGTTGTACTCGAATTGCCACCGGGACAAACTGCGGGGAATAGAGCGGGCGCATACAGTGACCCTGGACGCCCACAAGCAATTGTACATGCCGATCGGTTGCAGTCTGCTGTTGTTCCGGGACACTTCGATAGGCAATTGCATCCGAAAGACGGCGAACTACATGCTTCGTAACGGATCAGGCGATCTGGGAAGGATCAGCCTCGAGGGTTCGCGGCCCGCGGTCAGCATGCTGCTCCATGCTGGTCTCCGCATTATCAGTCCGGAGGGTTATGGCTGGTTGATCGACAAAAATATCGAAAACACCGCCCGTTTCGCGGCGGTTGTTTCCGAAGAGTATCTCAACCTTGAGCTCCTGCAGACTCCACAGACCAATATTCTGCTCTACCGGTTCGTGCCGAACGGCATAACCGCTTCTTCGTCTTTTGCCGACCAGTATGCCCTTAACCGGCTTAACGAGACGATACAACGAATCCAAAGCAAGCGTGGGAAATCGCTCGTCTCGCTGACTCAGCTCCGTGATTTGCCCGGTTACGAAGGATGCCCGGTCACTGCAATGCGGGCTGTCCTCAACAATTTCAAGACCACGGAAGACGACCTGCGCGCGGTATTGGAGGACCAACTCGAAATAGCTGCTGAAATTTTGAGTGGTGAAGGGATCGAATCATGCAGGTAGCCGATCCAGCACGCGTATCTGCCGGGAGGGAATTTTTCGCTTTCCCGATCTCCTTTGCGCAGCGACGTCTCTGGTTCCTGGACCGGCTTAATCCGGGGAATCCTTTCTACAACATCCACGCGGCGGTTCCCATACACGCCGCCGTTGACCGGAGGGCGCTGCAGCAGACCATCCACGAAATGGTGCGGAGGCATGAAACGCTGCGGACGACCTTCGGGATCATCGATGACGAGCCGGTACAGTTGGTGGCTCCCGCGCTGACAATCCCAATCCGGCACATCGACCTCACTGAGGTTCCGTCCGTCGACCAGGACAAGCGGGTCATGGAACTCGCGGTTGGTGAATCGCGCCGTCCATTCTATCTGGCGGAGGGGCCGCTCCTGCGGGTGGGACTAATCGAAAAATCCCCGATCGAGTATGTGCTGTTGATCACCCTGCACCATATCATCGCTGACGGCTGGTCGATGAACGTGTTCTCAAAAGAGCTGACGACCCTCTACGGGGCCTATGCCGCATTCAAGACATCGCCGCTTCCGGAGCTTTCAATCCAGTATGCCGATTTCGCCATTTGGCAGCGTGAATGGCTGCAGGGACAAGTACTTGAGGACCTGCTGGACTACTGGAGAGACCGGCTTGAGAACATCTCACCGCTCAGCCTGCCGACCGACCGGCCCCGGCCCAGGATAGCGACCTACCAGGGTTCCACCTGCGCCGTCGAGATCGGCCCCTCCCTCACACGCAGGTTGACAGCAATCGGCAAGGCCCACGACTGCACCTTGTTCATGACAATGCTGGCCGGGTTCAAGGCCTTGCTGGTCCACTATCTGCGCCAGACCGATATCGTTATCGGATCTCCGATAGCCAACCGCAACCGTTCGGAGTTGGAGCCTCTGATCGGTTTTTTCGTCAACTCGCTCGTTTTTCGCACCTCCCTGGAAGGCAATCCCTCTTTTATTGAAATAATGGGCCGGGTTCGTGAAACCGCCCTGGGCGCTTACGCCAACCAGGATCTCCCGTTCGAAATGCTGGTCGATTCCCTGCACACGGACCGGGACCTGAGCCGCAATCCGCTGTTTCAGGTCTCGTTCCAATTGCTGCATGTTTCAGACAACAACGATGGCACCCACAATCTGGCAGTCGAAAGGGGAGCGGCCATTTTCGACCTGGCGGTCAACTTGTGGGAATCCCGTGGCAAGGTCACCGGGTTCATTGAATACAGTTCCGACCTCTTTGACGCCGATTCAATCATCCGGCTGATCAAGCACTACAAGGCGCTGCTTCAGAGCGTGTGCGACGATCCGGGGCAAAAGCTGACGGATATCGATTTCACGCCTGCGGATGAATTTGAGCAGCTTACCCGGACCTGGAACAATACCGGTAGTCCGCTTCCCCCATTCGAGCCGGCCCACCGGATGTTCGAGGCTGTTGCGCGGAGCCAGCCGGACCGCCTGGCGATCCGGGATGGCTCACGTGGTATCAGTTATTCCGAACTCGACCGGAAAGCGACGCGACTGGCTGCCTGGCTAATGGAGTGCCACGGCTTGGAAAGCGGCGGATATGTCCCCATCTGCCTGCCACGTTCCATCGATTTGGTGACCGCGATCCTTGCGGTCCTCAAATCGGGAAACGCCTATATCCCGATCGATCCCGCCTACCCGGGGAACCGCATTCAACACATGCTGGACGAATCCGGGGCGGACCTGGTCCTGACTTCCGCGGCGGTTCGTGACGCCGTTGATCTTGGTCAAGTCCAGGCCATCGACTGTTCGGAAGCGTTGGGAATATCCGAGGCGATCCTTAATCGTGTCCGGTTTCCGGAGGCTCAACCGGAAGACTCGGTTTATGTCATCTACACCTCCGGCTCCACCGGTCGGCCCAAGGGGGTTGAAATATCCCATGCGGCCCTGAACAACCTGATCCATTGGCACCGGACCGCATTCGGGGTGGAACCGGAAGACCATGCCACCCTGGTGGCCAGTCCGGCGTTCGATGCCTCGGTGTGGGAAATCTGGCCTTACCTCACGGCGGGCAGTTCGCTTTATATTGTCAACGACGCCTTGCGTGATGATCCCCCGCGTCTGATCAACTGGCTGAAAACCGAAGCCATCACCATTAGCTTCCTGCCGACACCGATTGCGGAAATTGTCTTGAAGGAATACTGGCCGGCCGATTCCACGCTTCGGTTCCTGCTGACCGGCGGCGACCGCCTTCACTACCAGGCGCCGAGGGAGATGCCGTTTGTGCTCGTCAACAACTACGGCCCGACCGAGAACACGGTGGTTACGACCTCTGGTGAAGTCGTCTTCAATCCCGGAAGCCGTAAGAACCCGCCCATCGGAAGACCGATCACGAACACCACGGTGTACCTGCTTGGTCCCAACGGCAAGCCGGTGCCGATCGGCGTTCCCGGAGAAATCCATATCGGGGGGGCCGGGCTGGCCAAAGGATATCTCCGCCAGCCGGCGTTGACGGGGGAGGCTTTCGTTCCCAATCCCTTTGATCCTTCCGGTCAATCGCGTCTTTACAAGACCGGTGACCTGGGACGCTACCTTCCTGACGGACAGATCGAGTTTCTCGGTCGTCTCGACCACCAGGTCAATATCCGTGGAATCCGGACGGAACTTGGTGAAATCGAGACTGTTCTGGCCCAGCAACCGGAGGTGGCCGAATGCGCCGTGGGACTTCACGAACCGGAAGTAAACGGCGGTACTCTGGTTGCCTGGGTGGTTCCCGAATCGCGGTCACCGGAAGCGGCCGGAGAATCCAGTGTGGTGGAGTACGTCGAACACTGGAGGTCGATCTACGAAGGGGTCTACCGGGAGGACCGGACGGAAACCGAGAGCGCATTCAACTTCGCGGGCTGGAACAGCAGTTACACCGGCAAACCGATTCCAGCTGATGAAATGCGGCAATGGGCTGATTTCACAACCGGGAAAATTCTGGCTTTCCGCCCACAATCAGTGCTGGAAGTGGGTTGTGGAACCGGATTGATGCTGTTCCGGATCGCCCCGGGCGTCCGCCATTACACGGGAGTCGACTTTTCCGAAGCGGCCCTGGAGTTTGTGACAGATCGCCTGGATGCTGGTACCCGCGACCGCGTATCGCTGATCTGTTCCACCGCGGACCGGCTGGAAATGCTGGGGGACCAACGTTTTGACACAATCCTGCTCAACTCGGTCGTTCAATACTTTCCCTCCGTTGAATACCTGGTTGATGTTCTGGAGGTGCTTCTGGACCGGGTGGAACCGGGCGGACGGATCTTCGTCGGGGATGTCCGCAACCTGGGGCTCATGGATGCTTTCCATCACGCGGTAGAGCGTTTCAGGAGTGCCCCGGACACGCGCCTGAAAACCCTTTCCCAGCGCGCCCGCAAGCTGGCCGAACTGGACCGGGAGCTACTGATCCATCCTGAATTCTTCACTGCCTTCCAGAAAAGGCATCCCCGCATTTCCAGCGTCCGGATCGAGTGCAAACGCGGCAAGGCACAGAACGAGCTCCTTCAGTTTCGGTATGATGTGACGCTCGAGACCGGGCGGACTGCCGCGTCACCGGCTGTCTCCTGGACATCATGGAGCGCCGGACAATACAACCTGGAGCGCCTTCGGGCTGAATTATCCGGCGGAGAACTCGACCGGATTCACCTCAAGGACATTCCCAACCGGCGTGTTTACCGCGATGTCCAGTTTCTTGAGTCTGCGCTTTCAGCGGATGATAACGAGACACTGCAATCTGTCCGGATGCCGGATAACGGTGCCGTTGATCCTGAAGCCCTGATCGAGTTGGCCGAATCGCTCGGCTATCGTGCTGAGCTCGGCTGGCTGGCCTCAAATCCGGCCGGTCAAAAGTTCCAATACCTGGATGGGCAGTTTGTCCGGAAGGACCGGGATCCGCTGCCCCTGCAGGCCCTCCCGAACCGCGACATGAAGCCGTTTCAACAATATGGCAACCAGCCGCTCCGGGCACGTTGGAAGGAGGACCTCCGACCGAAACTGGTCCGCAGCCTGAAGGACCATTTGCCGGAAGCCATGGTGCCATCGCAATTCGTGTTCATGGACGCCCTCCCGCTCACGACCAACGGCAAACTGGACAGGAAGCGGCTTCCCGCGCCCGAGCGTTCCCTTGATAAACTGAAGCACATGGGCCGGCCGCCCGGGACGGCGGCTGAAAAAGCCTTCGCCGCAATCTGGGAAGGTCTCCTGAACGTGGAGAACGTCAGCATCGACGACAACTTCTTCGAGTTGGGGGGAGACTCTATCCTCAGCATCCAGATTGTTGCGCGCGCGAACAAAGCCGGATACAGGATCTCGCCCACCGACCTCTTTCAAAGGCAAACCATCGCCGAATTGGCGGCCGCCGCAAAAGAGGAGACCGTTTCGGAAATCGACCAGGGACCGGTGACCGGGGAATTTCCGCTGACTCCGATCGGGTGCTGGTTCTTCGAACGGAATTACCAGGTCCCGTCACACTTCAACCAGGCCGTCCTGCTGAACATGGGGTTCGCCGTCGAGTCCGACGCCCTGGAAGCGGCCCTGGGGCACCTGCTTCGCCATCATGACGTCCTCCGGATGCGCTTTGTGACGGGTGATGGCCATGACGGGATACGGGCCTCAATTCCGGATACGGACGAAGACTTCAGGCTCCTGCGGGCGGGCATCGATGCCTCCGGCGAGGAGGATCTCGGCCGGATCATCACGGAACGGAGTACCGAAATCCAGTCCAGCCTGGACCTGGAAAATGGTCCCTTGCTCCGGGCCTGTTTGTTCGACGCGGGACCTGTTCATGGCCAGTTCCTCCTCCTGGCTGTTCATCACCTCGCGATCGATGGCGTGTCATGGCGTATCCTTTTGGAGGACCTTGATACCGGATACCGGCAAGTCCGGCAGGCGGAACCGGTCGAACTTCCGCTGAAGACCACCTCCTTCCCGGAGTGGGCCGGCAAGCTTCAAGCATATGCCAGGTCCGGTATTTCAAGCGCAGTGGTTGAATACTGGAAAACTCTCTGCACGCGACTGGCGGACCAGTCAGTGAAGGAGATCTTCGATGATCCGGACGGGAACAATGGCATTGCCGACGAGGCGGAACTGGAAGTGGCGCTCTCCCACGATGAGACCCAGCGGCTCCTGACCCGTGTCCACGTCACCTACAATACCCGCATCAACGACATCCTGCTGGTGTCGCTGATGGATGCATGGGAAGGCTGGACCGGGAGCACCCAGCTCCACATCGACCTGGAAGGCCACGGCCGCGAGCCTGTGATCAGGGATGTTGACTTGTCCCGTACTATCGGCTGGTTCACCACGCTTTACCCGGCTTTCCTGGACTGGGGTGGGGTACCGGACACCGGCAGCCGGATCAAACTCGCCAAGGAGTACCTCCGGGCGGTCCCGCATGGCGGGATGAGTTACGGCCTGCTTCGTTACCTGGGTGAGGATGCCGTGACGGGCCAACAACTTGCGGCGATACCCGATGCACCGATCGCATTCAACTACCTCGGACAATGGAGTACCTGGAACGGTGACCAGGAGGCGAACTCGCTGGCGGTCCCGGACAGGCGTTGGACGGGCCTCGCCAAGAGCCCGTTGAACGAGCGCGACCATCCGATCGAGATCAATGCCTGGGTCACCGGCGGGCGGTTCAGCATGCTCATCACCTACAGTCGCCGGCAGTTCCGGGAAGCAACCATTCAGCGTCTGGCGGAGGAATGGCTCCGTGCCATCCGCGGCATCCTGGAACATTGTTTTGAAACGGATGCGGGCGGCTACACCCCTTCCGATTTTTCCGGACCGGACCTGGGCCAGGAGGAACTGGATCGCCTCGTCTCGAATCTGGGAAAGCCCAGGAGGCGCCGTAAACGCAAACCGTCCAATTCGTCATGAAATCTAAGGACATTGAAGATATCTACGAGTTGTCGCCACTTCAGCTGGGGCTCTTTTATCACAGCCTGAAGGCGCCGGAGGAGGGCCTGTATTTCGAGCAAGTCACGATTCCCTTCCAGGGGCCGGTCGACTCCCCGGCACTGAAGGCTGCCTGGAAACAGGTGACGGCCGACCACCCCATTTTGCGGACTTCCTTCCACTGGGAGGACCTGAAAAATCCAATGCAGGTGGTTCACCGTTCCGTGGACCTGCCGTTCCATGAGAAGGACTGGTCCCACATTCCCCGGGAACGACGGGAGGCCGAACTCAACGCGTTCCTGATGGCGGACCGTGAAGCAGGATTCACCATGGACCTTGCGCCGCTCAGCCGGATCACTCTCATTCATTTTTCAGCCGATTCCCATACAATGGTCTGGAGCTTTCACCATGTCCTTCTCGATGGCTGGAGCTCCCTTGCCGTGTTGAAAAAGCTGACCCGTCATTACCTGCAGGCCATGCAGGGTGAGCGGTTGACTCCGGAACGGGTACGTCCCTTCGCGGAGTATATCCAGTGGCTTCGGCAACAGGATCCGGCCAGGGCCGCAGAATTCTGGAAGCGGCGGCTGGGGGGATTTACCGAACCCACGCCACTGGGGATCGACACCAATCTTTCCCCGCAGGCTGGTTTTGGTGCCGTCAAACGACAACTTTCCCGGGACCTGACCCTGTCGCTTGAGGAATTGGGGCGGCAACGGAAACTTACGGTCAACACCATTTTCCAGGGCGCCTGGGCCTTGCTCCTCAACCGCTATAGCCGCAAGGAAAACCTGCTTTACGGAACTGTGGTTTCAGGCCGACCTCCCGGAATCGAGGGCGTCGAGGACATGGTCGGGCTGTTCATCAACACCCTGCCGGTCAGCGTGCAGATTTCGCCTGATAAGCCGATTGCGGACTGGCTTTCGGAGTTGCAAATGAACCTTGCCGAGATGCGGGACTACGAATACGGGCAGCTTGCGGAGATTCAGGGACATAGTGGCATTCCCCAGGGCACCCCGCTGTTCCACAGCCTGGTGGCCTACGAAAATTATGCCGGCCAGGAATCGGGCCAGGAATCCTCCGACAACGGGGCCAAGGCGGACTTTATTGAGCGTACCAATTACCCCCTGACCCTGATAGGTATCCCCGGACGACAACTTGAAGTGAAAATTCTTTTCCAGGGCCACCTCTTCGCGGAGGAGACGGTGGAGCGGATCATTGACCACCTGACCCTTGTTTTCGAGCAGATGGTTTCCCGGCCCGATCTTCCGCTGAAGGAAATCAGCTTGCTCCGCAGCGATGCCCGCGAGCGGGTGGTCCGCCAATGGAACGATACCCGTACGGACTATCCGCGTGATAGTTCCATTCCGGAGCTGTTTGAAAAGGTTGCCCGGCAGTTTGCCGGCAAGCCGGCGCTGAAAATGGGCTCCCGGGATGTAAGCTACCGGAAACTGAATGAGCAGGCCAACCGGATTGCCCATTTCCTGCTGGAGCAGGGGGTCCGTCCGGAATCCCCAGTCGGCCTCTTGATGAAACCCAGCCCGGAATGCTTGACGGTCATGCTGGGAATCCTGAAAGCCGGCGCGGCTTACGTTCCCCTGGATCCGCAATATCCGGAAAGGCGGTTGGCGTTCTTGATTGAGGACGCCCGCCTGCCGCTGGTCATTGCCGATTCCGGATTAGAGGTCAAGGTCGCCGCCCTCGGGACCCGAACCGTCACATTCGACCGGGAAGAGTGGATAAACATGCCCGCCGAGGACCCCGGCCGGACAATCGGCCCCACGAGCCTGGCTTACATGATCTACACCTCGGGAACAACCGGGCTGCCGAAAGGGACCTGCGTTTCCCACCGGAATGTCGTCCGCCTGGTGCATAACACCAATTACCTCGACTTCTCCCCCGGGTTAAATTGGCTGCAACTGGCTTCAATGTCCTTTGATGCCTCCACGCTCGAGATTTGGGGAAGCCTTCTCCACGGCTCGACCCTGGTCCTTTACCCGGCTGAAGAACTCACCCTGGACGACCTGGCGAGGACCCTGGTCGAAGAGGAAATCTCCGCACTCTGGCTGACAGCCGGGCTATTTCACAAGATGGTGGACGAGCAGTTGAACGCCCTTGCGGGCCTGAAAGTCCTGCTGGCGGGTGGGGATGTCCTGTCTCCCGCCCATGTCGGGAAACTGAGACGCGCCATGAGGGGCGGCAGGCTTCTCAACGGCTATGGTCCAACCGAGAATACGACCTTTACCACCGTTCACGAAATCTCCGTCGGGGAGGACTTGAGCGCCGGCGTTCCCATCGGCAAACCCATTTCCAATACGACTGTATATGTGCTCGATCCCTACGGCAATCCCCAGCCGCCAGGCGTGCCGGGTGAACTGTTTGCCGGCGGTGACGGCGTTGCTCTCGGCTACCACGAACGCCCGGAGCTGAGCCGGAAACGTTTCGTTACGGATCCCTTTTCCAAGGATACGACCGCCCGTCTCTATGCAATCGGCGATCTTGGAATGTATCGCGAGGACGGGACTTTGATGTTCTGCGGGCGGGAGGACCGCCAGGTGAAGATCCGCGGATTCCGCGTCGAGCTGGGAGAAATCGAAACCTGCCTTGCGGCTCACCCAGAACTGGTCCAAGTGACTGCGGCTCTCCACGAAACCGCGTCCAGCGACCGCTGTATTGTCGTCTATTACACAACGAATCCAAAGGCTGGTCCGGGTGCCGATGAATTGCGCGAATACGTGGTCGAACGCTTGCCCGGCTACCTTGTGCCCTCATTCTTCATTCGTCTCGATGAGATCCCGTTGACAGCCAACGGGAAGATCGACCGCCGGGCCCTTCCGGTGCCCGGTGTGGAGGCCCAACAGGAGGAAGAATTCAGCGAGGGCCAGAGAGGAGAAATCGAATCGGTGCTGGCAGACATATGGAAGGAAGTGCTGCATCTCGATGTCATCGGCTTGCACAAGGATTTCTTTAATGATTACGGCGGCCATTCGCTCCTTGCCACCCAGCTGGTCTCCCGGGTGCGCTCGCACTTCGAGATCGACTTGTCCCTCCGCGACTTCTTTGCCGCCCCCAATGTAACCGCCCTGGCAGCCGTCGTCGAGGAGATCCTGCTGGCCGAAATTGAAGACCTCGAGGGAGGACCGGATCGGGAAACTGTGACGGTCAATCCGTAACCCTTCAACAAGCATGGCAAGCACAACCTCCGGATCCCAGAGAACAGGCCGGCTGAGCGAAAAGCAAAAGGAGCTGCTGGCCGCCCGCATCCGGGGAAAATCCCGGAATGGAAAAAACGGTTCCGTATCCGGAATTTCGCGGCGCCAGGATTCGTCTCCCGCGCCCCTTTCCTTCGCCCAGCAGCGGCTCTGGTTCCTTGACCAACTGGCCCCGGGGAATCCGTTTTACAACATTGCCACCGCCTTGCCCTTCTCGGCGGTTATCGATGCGGACATCCTGGAGCGGAGCGTCAATGCGGTGGTTGAGCGGCATGAGATCTTACGGACGACCTATGAGGCCGTGGATGGGCAACCGGTGCAGCGCGTCCAGGACGAGTCCTTTATCCCGCTGGAAATCGTGGAACTCACGCAGATGCCGGCCGCATCGCGAAAGCCCGAGGCCGAAAGGATCGCCGCCGAGGCAGCGGCCACACCGTTCGACCTGCGGACCGGTCCACTCCTCCGCACGAAGCTGATCCGAACCGGGCCCACGGATTACATTTTTCTACTGACCCTTCACCACATCGTGGCCGACGGATGGTCCATGGGCATATTGGCCTCCGAACTTACAGCGATATACACCGCGCTCGCCTCCGGGCAATCCGCCAATCTCCCGGAGCTGCCCATCCAGTATACCGACTTCGCCATCTGGCAGCGGGACTGGTTCCGGGGCGAGGTGCTGCGCAAGCAGCTGGATTTCTGGCGCGGGAAACTGGAGGATCTCCCCACCTTGCGGCTCCCGGGGGACCGGCCCCGGCCGGCCAGGACCCAATTCAAGGGAAATGTTCTCGAGGCGGAGTTGACTCCGGATCTGACGCGCCGGCTCAAGGAACTCAGCCGCCGGGCCAATTGCACCTTGTTCATCACACTGCTGGCGGGCTTCAAGGCGTTGCTTCACCGTTATTGCCGGCAGGATGACATTGTGGTGGGAGCGCCGATCGCCAACCGCAACCGCCCCGAGACGGAGGGCTTGATTGGTTTCTTTGTGAATTCCATCGTCCTCCGGACAGACCTCTCCGGCGAACCTACCTTTACGGAACTCCTCTCTCGCGTCAGGCAAACCGCCCAGGAG
>CAJXMX010000015.1 GCA_913056355.1 uncultured Opitutales bacterium | reverse complement strand
CCATCATGGCGGTTCCGGCCCATGACGAGCGCGACTACGCCTTCGCCAAGACTTTCGACCTGCCGATCATCGAGGTCATCGCCGCCCCGGAA
The DNA here is from genome assembly GCA_913056355.1 of uncultured Opitutales bacterium. GTDB lineage: Bacteria > Verrucomicrobiota > Verrucomicrobiia > Opitutales > Oceanipulchritudinaceae > Oceanipulchritudo. Next base: position 28,973 of record CAJXMX010000015.1, on the reverse strand, counting down.
GGCACCGAGGTTCCCGAGGGCACCGCCTTCAGCGGCAACGGGACGATGATCAACAGCGGGGAATTCGACGGCCTGGACAGCCGGACCGGAAAGCAGAAGATCATTGAAAAGCTCGCCGCCGACAACCGCGGGGAGGCCGCGGTCAACTACAAGCTCCGCGACTGGCTTTTCTCGCGCCAGCGTTACTGGGGCGAGCCCTTCCCGATTGTCTGGGTGGACGAAGAAACCTGGCAGGCGGTCAAGGACCGCTCGACCGCCGTCACCGCCCTCCTGCCGGAACAGCCGGTCACCTACAACGACGGCGACGCGGTTTTCCACGCCCTGCCGCTCCCGGAATCCGCCCTGCCGCTGGAGCTCCCGGAGACCGACAACTACCAGCCTTCCGGCACCGGGGAAAGCCCCCTGGCCAACAACACGGACTGGGTCCGCATCTGGTTCAACCTGGAAACCGGCGAAGGCCGTCCGCAAAGCGGTCCGCGCCCGGAAGGGACCCATTGGATTCCCGCCCGCCGGGAAACCAACACCATGCCGCAATGGGCCGGCAGTTGCTGGTACTACCTGCGCTACCTGGACCCGAAGAACTCCAAGGCTATCCTGGATCCGGAAATCCGCGATTACTGGGGCGTCCCCGACTTCTACATGGGCGGAGCCGAACATGCCGTGCTGCACCTGCTCTACGCCCGCTTCTGGCACATGTTCCTTTTCGACCAGGGCGTGGTCACCGATCCCGAACCGTTCAGGAAGCTCTACCACCAGGGAATCATCCTCGGCGAAGACGGCGAGAAGATGTCCAAGAGCCGCGGCAACGTGGCCAATCCGGACGACTACATCGCCAGCCACGGCTCGGACAGCCTGCGGGCCTACATCATGTTCATGGGACCGCTGGAGGACAAGAAGCCTTGGAATTCCCAGGGCATCGAGGGGGTGCATCGTTTCCTGCGCAAGGTCTGGCGAGAGCTGGTCGGCCCCGGTAACGAACTGGCGCCCAAGCTGGCCTCGGATGAGCCGGAATCGGAGGAAACCACGCGTCTCCTGCATGAGACGATCAAGAAGGTGACCCACGACTACGACCAGATCCGCTACAACACCGCCCTTTCCCAGATGATGATTTTCATGAACCATCTCGGCAAGGAAAGCAGCCTGTCCGTGGAATCAGCCCGCGATTTCGCCCGCCTGCTGGCCCCGCTGGCCCCGCACCTGGCCGAGGAAATCTGGGCCAGGCTGGGCGGCAAGGGCTCCGTCGCCTTCGCCGGCTGGCCGGAGTACGACGAGTCCCTGCTCAAGGTCGACGAGGTCAAGATCGGCCTGCTGGTCAATGGCAAGGCCCGGGGAGAGGCCATGGTGGCCAAGGACGCCGACCAGGAGGCTGCCCTCGAGGCGGCCCGCGCCGATCCCAAGGTGGCAAGCCATCTGGAAGGCAAGCAGATCGTCAAAGTGGTTTACGTGCCCGGGAAAATTCTCAACCTTGTGCTCCGTGGCTGAAGCCCCGTTATCCAGATTCCTGCCGGAGGATTTTGATCCGTCCCAGCCGGTGGCGGTCATCGCCGGCCAGCGGGAATACCCGCTGCTGGTAGTCGAGGCGATCAGGGCCGCCGGCGTCCCGGTCCGGCTGATCGCCCTCCAGGGAGAGACCCGGGAGGACCTTTTCGAATCCTTTCCGGAATCCGAGCGGGCCCGGATCAAGGTCGGCCAGATCGGCCACATGTTGAAGGCCCTGAAACGCCTGGAAGCCCGCTATGCGATGTTTGTCGGTCAGGTCTCCCCGGGAAAGCTTTTCCGGGACCTGACTCCCGACCTCAAGGCCCTGGCCCTGCTGGCCAGCCTGAAGGAGCGCAATGCCCATACCATTTTCGGGGCCATTTCCAGGGAAATTCAGGACATCGGGGTGGTCATGCTGGATGCCCGGGCCTTTCTCGACCACCAGTTGTCGACCGAGGGCCTGATGACGCGGGGAAAATTGAAGGCCAGGCCGGAGCATATCGAGTTTGGCATCCGCATGGCCAAGGAAGTGGCCCGGCTCGATATCGGCCAGGGGGTCGTGGTCCGCAAGGGAACGGTTCTCGCGGTGGAGGCATTCGAGGGGACCGATGACATGCTTTCCCGGGCCAACAAGTACAAGACCGACCAGCTGATCTTCGTCAAATGCGCCAAGCACGACCAGAATCCGCACTTCGACTGGCCCGTGTTCGGGGAAAAGACGCTCCAGTCGATGCAGGCCAGCGGGATTTCCACCGCCGCCCTGGAGGTGGACCAGGTCCTCATGCTGCACAAGGACAATCTGCTGGAAAAAGCCCGAAAGCTGGGCATCGAGCTTTTCGGGTTTTCACCCGACAAAAATCCGTTTGACGGGCTCCCCGGCAATTCTCCATCCTAGTTCCTTTAAAAGCCCTCTGGGGTGTACGAGCGATCTTCACTGCGCTCTTCCCTGATAATTCATCAAAGGGAGTTCTGATGTCCCGTGGCTGTCAGGCCGTAAACCGGAAGGCAAAAGCGGGAACAAGGGGCACCCACCTATTCAAACGATAGGAAAAGAGCACGAATTTCCGTTCCGGCACATCCGGAGGGCTTTATTTTATACTTTCCAAAATGGATAACGGAAACGCGGCACCATCCCGCAGAAATGGAATCCGTTAACTGAAAGTGCCACGATTCATCCCGCCGTCATGGCATTGATTGAACGATAGCAGCGCGCATCCCCTTCCGGAGGAATGGCATTCATTGAACGATACAGCGCGCATCCCTTCCGGAGGAAGAATATGCATTCGCGCGGGGAGGAACGAGCCCGAAGGGCGAGCGACACCCCGGGATCAAGGCGTAGAATCCTGCCACCGGCCCCGAAGGGGTCGCAGAAATCGGGAGCCTGAACGGTTTCCTGCTGCGACCCCTGCGGGGCCGCGCGTTCAGATGGGACCGGGGTCCCGGGGCCTCCTTGCTCCTGCTTCGCAGGATCAATCCGGCCCCGCGCTAATGCCTGAAATCCCTCCGGGATTAGGGGCGCAACCATCGCCGGAATGAAGGGCATCCCAAAGGGATGTCAGAGATTAGCGCGGGGTGGAACGAGCCCGAAGGGCGAGCGACACCCCGGGATCAAGGCGTAGAATCCTGCCACCGGCCCCGGAGGGGTCGCAGCAGGAAACCGTTCAGATCGACTTGCCCACTTCCTCCTCGAGACTGTCGAGGTTGCGGTTGACCCGGCCCAGGTAGGATTCCGGCAGGACGCTCTGGGCGACAATGCGCAGGGCGCTGGTCACGTCCGCGGCCAGGCGCTTCGGCTCCTCGGCCAGCGGCTGGACAAGCAGGGATTCCGCTTCCGCACCCTTCTTGAAATCGGTGATCCGGTCCACCACCCGCTCAAGGGAAGCGCCCACCGGCTGGGTTTCCACGTTGTTCACGGCCACCGCCCGCTCCAGCTTGAAGCCGGGTCCAGACGGGGGCTCCTGCTGGATGTTGTTGGAAAGGAAAATGGCCACCAGGAGGATCGCCGCCAGGGCCGTCCCCGGCAACAGGAGCAGGGAGCGCCAGGAATAGGCCGCCTGGTGACGGTCCGCCTCGTCGATAGCCTGCTCGATGCGGGTCTCCAGGAAGGCGGGCATCTCGTGCGAGCGGGGTTTGCCCGACCGCAGGGCCTCGGTCAGCGCGTCCTCGCGCTGGCGCAGGGAGTCGAGCTGGTCGGGCGATACATTGCGAAGCGCCCATTTGGGCAGTTTCCAGCCGAAGATATCGGCCAGGCCGGTCAAATTTTCAATAATGCGGTGTTTCATGGCAGCAATCCTCCCGTCAGATCGGTTGCAGAAAGGCGCTTCTTGAGCGCGTTGCGGGCCCGGAAGAGGAGCACCTTGGCATGGGTAACGGTAATGCCCATGACCTGGGCGGTCTCCTCCAGGTTGAAGTTCTCCTTGTAATGAAGGAGCAGGACTTGAAAGAACTTGGGTTTGAGCCCGCTGGCGAGGTCCCAGAGCCGGTCGGCTCCCTCGCGGCGGGCGGTCTGTTCATGGGGATCCGGTTCGGGATCCCGGAAGGTGTCTTCCAGCTGCTCGACTGCAGTCTTTCGGCGCCGGTAGAAGTCGGCCACGCAGCGACGGGCAATGGTAAAGATCCAGGGAGCGAAATCCCGCTCAGGATCATAGCGCTCGAAGCTCTTGAAGGCCTTGATGAAAACCTGCTGGGTAATGTCCGCAGCGTCTTCCGGTCCCGGGGTCTGTTTGGCGATGAAATAGTACACCGGTTCGTAGAACTCCCGGGCCAGAGCCGTGAAGGCGCGCCGCAGGGACTCGTTTTCACGCTCTCCGGAAATTGCCTGGACCATGGTTACACTCATTAGCCTTGCGCTGGAAATTCTGTCAAAGAAAAGGAGATGCGGCAATCTCCTACTCGCCGGTGCTGGATTCCGGGGCCGAATCATTCCCCGACGGAGGCGGAGTCTGGGAAGACTCGATTTCCTGCCGGACCATCTCGGCCAGGACAACCGCCCACTGCTCGACCCGTTCCACCGGGTAGGACAGGTTCAGGCTGACGGCTGTCCCCTGTCGGTCCACACGGGCCGACTGGATCAGCGTGGCCACATCGGGCTGGCCGTTCTGGGTCATCATGAAGAGCGCCAGGATGCCCTGCAGGACTTCCTGCACCTGCTGGCCGGTCTGGTCGCTGTCAGTGACCAGGGAGGCCATCAGGTTGACGGAGTCCCCGGCTTCCCCGAGCTGTATGGAAACGGCCTGGGTCAGCTTGAGGATCCGGGCCTGGGCCGGAAGGTCGTTCAAGCTGCCCAGTCCCTCGACAAAGGCGCCGAAGAAGACGCCGGAGCGTTCGCCCAGCCGGTAGGTCGGAAAGCGCTGGTCGAGGTTGATGTGGTTCTGTCCGGTGGAATTCACGGTCAGGAATTCCGACATAGCCAGCAGGGATTTGCTGAGGAGGAAGCGGTTGTCGCCGACAAAGCAGCCGTGCAGCCCCTCTTCCTTGAGGGTCATGATGCTGGTTTCACCAATCCTGGAATTGGCGATGGCCTCGGGATTCTCCAGCTGCATGCCGGAAATCAGTCCACGCAGGACCTGCATCATGTCCGGAGTGCCTTCCAGAAGAACCACAGCCGGCACATCTTCGGGGTTGCCGGTGCTCATGTCCGGCATGTCGCCGAAGAGGGTCAGGCCTCGGATACCGTCCAGGATGAGGACCGGATCGATTGGCATTTGCTTCTTGGTCTCCTCGTCGATGGGCATGACGTTGCGGAACTCGTGGAAGAAGGCCTGGCCCGAACGGGTCTGGCGCAGCAGGTCGGCATCCAGGTGGATAAACCACTCGACCCCGGCGGGAATGGATTCCTCGGAGACCGGGGAGGCTTTCACGAATTGCGGGGCCGTCAGGATGCCCAGCGAGAAAATGGCCAGAAAGGATAAGGTGATTTTCATGACAGGTAAGATTTACTTGTTTTCAGGGGAACGGCGGGTGTGCCGTTGCTTACCCATTGCTTCGCAGGGAAGGCGGGGAAGGTTACAGGTTTTCGGAAAAAGTCCGTCAGGCCTGCCGGGCGCCGCTGGCGGCGGGAATCAGCTGATCCACCGCCTCGACGAAGGGAGCGGTCCAGAATTCCGGCCGGTGGGTGGTCCGGTCCACCTTGCAGTTGATCCGCCGGCCCCCGCAGTAAAGGGTGTCGAGGTCCCGGCTGCGCAATTCAAAGCTCATCTCCAGTTTGGCCGCCCGGATTTTTTCCGGCCAGAGGACGACGGTGATGTCACGGACCCCCTCGACGGGCACCAGGTAATCCACCTCCAGACGCCGCACCACCAGGTACATGTCCGGGAAATTCCGCCAGTCAAAGCGCGGAGCGCCGAGGACCTCCTCCATCCAGGCCTGCTGGGCCCGCTCGACAAAGACAAAGTAGCGCGGATGGTGCAGGATCATCTGGCCGTCCAGCTGGTCGTAGTAGGTTTCGGTCTCGAAATAAAAATGGCCGGGCAGTTTGGCAGACATGGAGCAAGGGTAGCGGCTTGCCGGGGAATTGCCAGATCGGGCTGGAAGTTTATTGCCGTCCGGCGAGGGGGGTGCGGCCGCATTTCCAGGCCTCGACATAAAGCCGGAGGCCCTCATCGATCGGAAATTCCTCCGGTTGGAAACCCAGCTCCCGCCGCGCGGCATCAATGTTGAACCAGTGGCTGCGGGCCATTTCAACGGCGGCAAAACGCGTCATGGGCGGCATCCCGGGCCGCCGCAAGGCCGGCCAGGCGGCTTCGAAGACGGCCCCCATGGCAAAGGCCAGGGGCAAGGGGATCCGGCGTCGCAGGGGCGGCAGCCCGGCCGCCTGCAGGACCTCGTTGACCCATCCCCACAAGCGGACCGGCTGGCCTTGGGAGACAAAATAGGGACGATTGACCGCCTCCGGCCGATCAAGGGCCTGCAAGGCCAGCAGATGGGCCCGGGCGGCGTTCTCGACGCGGCACAGATCCACCCGGTTCCGCCCATCCCCGATGATCCAGAAGCGGCCCTGCCTGCTACGCTCCAGCACCACCGGCAGGATGTGCGGATCCCCGATACCCCACATCAGGTGCGGACGCAGGGCAATGGCCCGGCCTTTGCCGGATCTTCCCCACTCGAGGACCATCTTCTCCGCCGCCACCTTGCTCTCCGGGTAGGCGCAATGCCAGTTGGATCCGTAGGGAAGCGATTCGTCCCCGCCCTCGAAGCTGCTCCCGTCAAAAACCACGCTGGGGGAACTGCAATAGACGATTTTCCCGACCCCCTGCCCTTCCATGGCCTCCAGGAGGATGCGCGTACCATCGACGTTGGTGCTGAAAAACGCCTTGCGGGTCCCCCACACGCCCGCCTTGGCGGCGGTGTGGAGAACCGCCTCGCAGCCCTGCAGCGCCGTCCGCAGGGCCTCCGCCTCGAGGAGCGACCCCTGCCGGACCTCGACCCCGCGGGCCTGCAGGTCCGGATGGGGACTGCGCTGGTAGGCGACAACCCGGTGCCCCGCCCGGAGCAGCTCGTCCACGATGTAGTGACCCAGAAAGCCGCCTCCGCCTGTGACCAGAACCTTCATCTTTTATCAAATTGTTGGGCCAGGGTCAGCCGGTGGATCTTGGCGTTGTGCCGGACGTCGACCGGAAAGCCCGGACTGAAGAATACCTTCCGGATGTTGCGGGTCAATGCATGGGCGGCCGCCACCTTGAGGACCTCCTGCTCCGTGGGCGACTCTCCCGGCTCCGGCTCGATGACAATGGCCGGTTCCTGGGCGGGGCGCTCCCCTAGGCCGATCAGCGCGCTTCGCCGGACTCCCGGAAGGTCGTTGAAGATGCCCTCGCAGCAATCCGTGTAGAGCGGCCCTTCCCGGGTCAGGACGCGCTCCGCGATCCGCCCGCAGAACCACAGCCGGTCGTCCTCATCGAGATATCCCGCATCCCCCATGCGGTGCCAGATGGTGCCGTCCCCGTCACGGATCTTGGCTTTCCGGGTGGCGTCCGGAAGGGCATCGTAGGACTTGGTCACGGAGGGGCCGGTGGCAATGATTTCGCCGATTTCACCGGCCGGCAGCCCGACGGCGGTCTCCAATTCCCTGATGGGGCCTTCCTTGATGGCGATGATCCGGACCCGGACCCCGGCCACCGGGAAGCCGACGCAGGTTCCGGCCCCGTTGACGGTCAGGGCCGAGGACTTCTCGAGAATGGTCTGCCCGTCAATGCAGCTCACCGGGAGGCACTCGGTGGCCCCGTAGGGACTCCACAGGCGGGCCTCCGGAAAGACCGGCTGCAGCATGCGGACCAGGGAGGGCGGGACCGGGGCGCCGGCCATGAGGATACGCCTCAGTCCGGGAAAACTGCGCCCCGTCCGGGCGGCATGGCGCCCCAGCTTGCGCCAGAGGACCGGGGAGCCGAAGCTGTTGGTGACGCCGCATTGTTCGATAGCCTGGAGGAGCTTTTCCGGATCGGCGGTGGCCGGCTTGCCGGGATTGATTTCGGGTACAACGGTGGTCATCCCGAGCGCCGGATTGAAGAGGGCGAAAACCGGCAGCATGGGCAGGTCCACTTCCCCCGGCTCGATGCCGAAGGTCTCCCGGATGACCCGCACCTGGGCGTCAAACTGGCCGTGGCCGTAGCACACTCCCTTGGGCGGGCCGGTCGATCCCGAGGTAAAGAGGATCGCCGCCAGCTGGTCCGGCCCCGGTTCGTCGATGGGAAAGGCTTCCCGCGAAGCCCGTCCATACCAGTTGGCAAATCCCCGTCCCACCCGGACCCTGTGTTTCACGCCGGCAAAGGACCGGCGAAAGACCCGTCCCAGAAACTGGGCCAAAGGAATGCCGACAAGCGCTTCCGGCCGGGTCCGTTCCACGCACTTGAGGAAGTGCTTCAGGCCCATCCCCGGATCGATCACCACCGGCACCGCCCCGACCTTGAAGAGGGCGAAACAGGTTCGGATCAGGTCGCTGCCGGGCCGGACCATGAGCAGGACCCGCATGCCGCGTGAAATTCCCTTTCCAGCCATGGCATGGGCCAGCTGATCGCTTTGCGAATGCAGTTCCGCAAAGGTCAGGCGCTCGTAGAGGATCCGTCCGGAGGAATCCCTTCCGCGCGGGGCCATGACCGCGCAGGTGCCGGGCTGCTCCTGCGCCCGGAGGGCCAGAAACCTGGCCACGTTCGCCGATTCCCTCGCTTCCATGAGCCGGTTCAGTCTTCCGGGAACTGGACCGCCTCGACCTTCTTGCGCATTTGTTCCCGGAAGGCGACCAGTCGGGCTTCAACCCCGGGATCCGAGATGGAAAGGATGGAGGCGGCCGCAATCCCGGCGTTTCTGGCCCCGGCCTCCCCGATGGCCAGGGTCGGGACCGGGATACCGCCGGGCATCTGGACCATCGAGAGCAGCGAATCCAGGCCGTTAAGGGCCTTGCTCTGGATGGGCACGCCGAGGACCGGGAGATGGGTGAAGGCGGCGGCCACTCCCCCGAGATGCGCGGCGCCACCGGCGCCCGCGATGATGATCTTGACGCCCCGCTCCCCCATGGTCTGGACATGTTCGATCAGCTTGGCCGGGGTCCGGTGGGCGCTGATCACCGCCCGCTCATAGGGAATTCCCAGCTCATCCAGGACCTTGGCCGTTTCCTTCATGGTTCCCCAATCGGAAATACTGCCCATGATGATGCTGACCGTCGCGGTTGTCTTCTCACTCATGGGGTCGCAATATGGAGGGCGAACCGCTATGGGCAATCCAATTTGGAGGCTCAGGAAGTCGCGGCCAGGACAATGACACCGGCCACGCTGACCAGGGCCCCGAGGACGGAACGCCGGTTGGGCCGGTCCCCTTCCAGCAGCCAGGCCAGCGGCATGACGACCAGCGGTGTCATGGCCACAACCGGCTGGACGATGGCGCTGGGGGTGGTGGCCAGGGCCCACTGGAAGCAGATGATCCCGAAGATCGGTCCCGTGGCGGCAGTCAGGATAACGAACTTGGCCTTCTGGCTGAGACGATCCTGGTCATGCGGGGCGCGGGGAAAGGTCCGCCAGGCCGGAATCAGCCGGCTGATGAAGTAAAAGGCGACAATGATCACCGTCCCCCCGATCAGGCGCTGGTAACCGGTGGAGGCGCCCATCGAGATGTTTTCGAGGATTCCCTGGTTGTCGATCCAGTTGCCCTGGAGGTTGGCTGCGGCATAGGCCTTGCGGCTGAGGACGGCCCCCAGTCCCTGGCCGCAGGCGGCGAGGATTCCAAAGGCGATACCGGCCACAAAGGCGGGCAGGCTGCCGGCCGGGATCTTTTTGGGCGCAAGGGCGATGGCGATGCCCACCAGGATCACGCTGACGGCCAGGATCTGCCACGGCCCCAGCGTGGTCCCGATCCACATCCATTCCACGATTCCGGCGATCGGGGCCGCCAGGCACTGGGCCATGAGAATGGTCAGGCGGGAACCCAGCCGAGGCAGGGCGTAGAAAATTCCGATGTCGCCCAAACCGAAGCCCACCATGCCGCTGAGGAGAAAGAACGGGAGGCCGCCGCCCCCGATACCGGCCCCGAACAGGTGGGCCATGAGGCCGAGGGACACCAGGGCCACCAGGATACGGGCCATGTTGGCCTGGTTTTCACCCAGTTGATCGACAGACCGGCGGGCGGCGATGACACAGTAACTCCAGAGGAAGGTGGTCAGGAATGCCGGGAGCATCTGCGCTTCTCCTAATTATCCGGGTCCCGCCATGGCAGCGCCTCAAGGGCGTCCAGGTTTCCCTCGACGGCCAGGCTCCAGGCTTCCTCGGCGCGATCCAGACCCACGCCGGCCATGCTGCGGACAACCTCTCCCTCGTTCTCCCAGAGCAGGTACCCGCCCCTTCGGTAGGCCAGCACCACCATGGAGGGAACCGTCAGGAAAACCTCCGGATAATCCGCCTCCTCTTCCTTGTCCACGGAGGCGAGGATCTGCCTCCGCACTCCGGCCGGGGGATCGACCATGGTCACGCCGTCGAGGTCTGTGGTGAAATACTGCATGCCTTACAATAGCTCAGGCCTCCCAGCGGGCAAAGAGCGAGAGCGGTAAAATCCGGTTGCTGGCCGAGCAGGGAATGGCCAGCTCGCCGAATTCGAGTTTTCCTCCCGGGAAATAGTCGTTCATGAGGCACTTCAGCATCAGGGAGGAGGCCTCGAGGTTGTACATGGTCAGGACGACCATGCCGCCCCCGGGTTCAAGGATCGCGCGCAGGTTTTCCAGGAGGCTCCCGATCTGCTGCTCGACCTTCCAGATTTCCCCCTTGGGACCGCGACCGAAACTGGGGGGATCCAGCAGAATGGCGTCGTAGCGCCGTTCCCGACGTACCTCCCGGGCGACGAACTTGAAGGCGTCGTCGAGGATCCAGCGGATCGGGGCGTCCGCCAATCCGCTCAGTTCCTGGTTGTGACGGGCCCAGCTGATGGAGGGCTTGGAGGCGTCGACATGGGTCACCCGGGCGCCCGCCGCGGCCGCCACCAGGGTGGCCGCCCCGGTGTAGCCGAAGAGGTTCAGGACCCGGGAACCGGGACGGGCGGACAGACGCTCCCGCAACCAGCGCCAGTGCGGCTCCTGCTCCGGGAAAATCCCGACATGCTTGGACATGTCGGTCATCCGGGCCTCGAAGACCAGTTCCCCGTAGCGAAGTTGCCAGCTGCGTTCCGGGCGGCCGGAAAGCCGCCATTTGCCCCCGGCGTCGGCAATCTCGGCATCCGCCTTCCGCCATTCACTTACCGAGCCCGACTCGTACCACCAGGCCTTGGGTTCGCCGCGGACCAGGAACTGCTCGCCGAAGCGCTCCAGCTTTCGCCGGCCCCCGCAATCCAGGAGCGAGTAGGCGTCCCAGTCGGGGTGAAGGACTACGGGCTGTTCGGACATGGCAGGCTGGCGCCCGTTGACTACTCGAGCACCCGGGCCGAGATGATCTCAATCGGAGTGACCGGGACATTGCTCATACCGGCCTCGCTGTGGACTTCCACGAGGGCCATTGAATCGACCACTTCCATGCCGTCGTAGACGCGGCCGAACACGGCGTAGCCATCCTTGACCCCGTCGCCGTTGAAGGAAGGATTGTCGTTCAGATTGATGTAGAATTGCGAGGTTCCGGAATCCATCTCGGCGGTACGGGCCAGGCCGACTGTCCCCCGGAGGTTGCGCAGTCCGTTGCCGGCCTCGTTTTCAATGGCATCGCGGGTCTCTTTTCGCTGCATCCCGACGGTAAATCCGCCGCCCTGGACCACCAGCCCCGGCTCCACGCGGTGGATAATGGTCCCGTCATAAAATCCGTCTTTCACGTACTGCAGGAAATTGGCCACGGTCACGGGTGCCTGGTCATCGTACAGCTCAATAACGATGTTGCCCATCGTGGTCACCAGTTCGACTTTGGTGAGGCTCTCCCGGTATTTCTCGTAGTCTTCCGAATCCATGGTCGGCCAGACTTTGGTGCCACCCGGCTTGTAGAGCACCGGGTGTTCCTTGCTGCGGCAACCGCCAACGCCCAGGAGGAGCATGAATGCGGTCATAATGGTCAGGAAATTCCTCATGTTGGGGCATTATCCGGCGGGCCGGTTGAATTTCAAGCGCCGAAACTGCTCCATGAATCTTTCGAAACGGGCCGTTTCCAGTTCCTCCAAAAATGCCCCGTGACGGCGAAAGGTGGAGCCGACAATGAATCCATCCGCCAGGGGGTAGAAACGCTGCAGGTTCCCGGCATTCATGCCGGAGCCGATGAGGATCGGAAGCCCGCTGACATGCCGGGTCGCCTCCAGGTCCCCGGTCTCCGGTTCGGCGCCGGTGCGCGGTCCGGTGATGATGACCCCGTCGGCGTGAAAGAATTCCGCCTGCCGCACGTGTTCGGTCAGGGGAAGGTCCCCGGTCAGGGCATGCGAGCAGTGTTTCTTACGCACATCGGCGAAAACCCGCACCGTCCGGGCTCCGAGGCGCCGGCGCAGACGCAGCAGCTTGCCCGCACAGCCCTCGATCAGGCCGGCTCCCCCGATATGGGCGAAGACATAACCCTCGACCCGGATAAACTCCAGACCGCAACCGGCAGCCACTTCCATGGCCTGCTCGTTGGCGGCTTCCAGCAACTGCAGCCCGAGCGGAATCCGGGTGGCCATGCGGACCAGGGAACAGATGTGGCGAACCAGTTCCAGCGCCTCCTCCTCGAGGGGCGGCTTCATGTAGGGCAGGTCCCCGCTGTTCTCGATCAGGATGGCGTCCACCCCGGCCTGTTCGTAGATCTCCACATCCTGCAGGGCCCGGTCGATGATGGCCTGACGGCTTCCGCCGTAGTGGGGCGATCCCGGCAGGGGGCGGAGGCCCACCATGGCGATCAGGGACTTGTCCGGGAATCGGGGTGTCTGGGACTCAAGGTTCATCTTCCGCCTCCGCTTCGGCCGGGGGAAACGGCAAGCGGACCATGAAGGCGCTGCCTTTGCCCACCTTGCTGTCCACAGTCAGGAAGCCCCCCATGACCTGGGTTAGTTTATGGCTGATGGCCAGCCCCAGCCCGCTCCCTTCCTGGGCCACGCTGGCCTGCTTTCCCTGCTGGAATGGTTCGAAGATCAGGTCCAGCTGATCCTCCGGAATTCCCGGCCCGGTATCGGTGATGGTCACTTCCAGCATGTTGCCGTGTCCGGCATCGACCAGGTACCAGGCGTGGATTTGCACGCTTCCCCTGTTGGTGAACTTGATGGCGTTGGTGAGGAGGTTGATCAGCACCTGGCCCAGGCGCGTGGGATCGCCGATCAGGTAATCGGGCATGTCCTGGTCGATGGTCGAGCTCAGGTCGAGCTTCTTCTTCTTGGCGGATTGGGCCACCATCTGGGTACAGTAGGCCAGGGTCTCCCGAATGGAAAAGGGGACGTGCTCGATATCGAGCCGCCCGGACTCCATGCGGCCCAGGTCCAGCAGGTCGTTGACCAGGACCATCATGTTGCGGCTGCAGTCCCGGATGGTGTGCAGGTACTTGCGCTGGACCGGATCATTGATCAGCTCCTCCAGGATGCTGGTCATCCCGACCAGGCCGCTCATCGGCGTCTTCAGTTCGTGGCTGACATTGGACAGGAACTGGCTCTTGAGACGGCTTGCCTGCTCCGCTTCCCGCTCGGCTATGCGTGATTTCTCGATGGTTTCCTCAAGGCTCTGGTTGATCAGCTGCTGGGTCCGGACACGGAGAAACAGGAGCAGGACCAGAATCACCATGAGGAGGAGGACAACCAGCAGGTAGAAATCGATCCGGCGGGGGGGATCCCGCGCCGGCTCCCTCAATATCCAGGGAGTGGCTTTCTGGATATCGAGTTCCAGTTTTCCGACCAGCAGGATGGCCTGCAGCACCAGCTGCCGGCTAAGCAGCACTTTATCGACAGCCTCCCCCGCATTCCCGGCCCGCCGCAGGCTGAGGGCCTCGGCCAAGGCTACATCAGAGCTGAAAAACAGGTTGCCCGCCGATACGCAGCCGGTGCTCAGGGGTTGCAGCAGCTCAGGGCTGATGGCCGGGGATTGCGAAAGCAGCGAAGGCCTCAGGAGGAGCCCCAGAATGGAACAGAAGTCGGCCGGCTCGCCGGTTTTGTAGAAGGACCGGCGCGCCTCGGCGATGTATTGACGAACAAGGATCGTGGACTCCCCTCTCCTTTGCGCGATCAGGGCCCGCAATATAAAGACGGATCCCTCGCGGGATCGCTCCATCCCGGGTCCACGCAGGTTTTCAGCGGTCTCGAGGAAGCGCTCCGCCTGGTTGACCTGGTTCTCCATCAGGGCCGCGTAGCCTTTCAGCAACCAGAAGACCTTGGCCATTCCGGGCTCTGTGGTCCCATTGATGTCATCGGCAAAGGCATCCAGCCAGCGCTTCAGCTCCTCCAGGTCACCCGACAAGGCAGCCACGCGGGCCCGGGAGATAAGGATTCGGGCCCGCCAGTAAGGCTCCTCCATTCCCCCGACCGAGGTGAAGAAGTCCAGCATTTCGGTGGATGCATAAAGCTCCGGCGATCCGTAGAGGACCTGTATGGTCTGGTGCAGCAACCTGAACAGGATCTCGTCGGGAAGATCGGACCGTTTCAGGTGTGGAAGGAAACGGTAGGCCAGGCCCAACTGCTCCAGGGCGAATTCGGTATCCCCGTACCTTCGCCCAAGGTCGGCCAGGGCCACCAGGAGACCCGGCACAAGCTCCCCGTTGTCCGTGGAAAGACGCGCCTGGTTCATCAGGGATAGGAGCCGCTTTCGGGCTCCCTCATATCCCAGTTCCATTGACAGGTAGGGAGCCGCGGCAATGGCCAGCTCGATCTGGTCTTCAACGGTTCCGCGTTCCGACAGGTAGCGCTCTGCCTGATCGACCAGGTCCCGGCTGAGGAAGGGTGAAAATTCGTTCTGGATCCAGATCTGCCGAATCAGTTCAGGAAAATCAGGCTGCGGGGCGTCCGGGTCGGCTGACAATGGCAAACCAACCAACAACGCCGCCATCAGTTGCAGCAGCCTGATCCTAAATCTCATTTCAAAACATCACCAATATTCATCAGGGGGAGCGGCTGTGGACTGTCACTGTTGATGAAGTAAATCTTGGAACTGGGATCCTTGGATATGGCCTTCAAGGCCTCCATGGCCTGCAACTGCAGATAGGCCGGGTTCTGGGCGATGGCCTCGTTCAGCTTTTGGATCTCGTAGGCCTGGGCGTCGGCCAGGACCTGGATTTTTTTGGCCTGCTCCTCGGCCGCTTCACGCTCAGCGGTGGCCTGGGCCAGTTTCTGCTGCTGCTCGGTGCGGAATCTTTCCAGTTCCGCTTTCTGCTGTTCAACGGCCTGCTCCCGTTCCTTCTTGGCCTCGATGGCCTTCATGATGAACGGAGGCAAGGTGATGCTCCGGATCATGACCCGGTCAATATTCAAACCCTTGGGCTCGAGATCCGCTTTCAGGGCATTAATCATGTAGTCCTGGAGCATGTCCTGGGTCTCCTCCAGAAAGAAGTCCTCTGCCCTGGGAATGCTTTTTCCGGCTTCCCGAAGGATCGACCTCAAGGCGGGCTTCAGCTGCTTCTCAATGATCGTCTCCTTGGAGCCGAACTGCTGGTAGGTCGAGGGAGCGAGGTCCTCGTTTACACTGAAGCGGACACTGACATCGATGGTGGTCTGCAACTGGTCCTGGCTGGGAACCTGGGCGGTTTCCGTGTGCGTATCCTCCCGGATGTCATACAGGAACCAGTCATAGAGCGGGTTGACCGGTACGTGCAGACCGGAAAGGTAAGGCGTATCCACCACGTCCCCGAAGAAGGTGGCCACGCCGACGTGGCCGGCGGGAATCGTCTTGTAAAGGCGGCTGCCAAAAAGGAGGAGCAGGGCCACCAGGATGACTATGGCAATTATGGAGATATTGATTTTTTTCATCGTCGGCTGTTAATCCCCGGATTCGGTGGGGATTCCTTCTGCGATAATGTCTGGCAGATGTTTCAAGAGATGTGAACGCGGAATTTCCCTTTCGCCGCCGGACTGCAGGTCGCGCACCTTGACCGTGCCCTTTTCCCGTTCCTCGCTGCCGTAGACGAGGGCCACCCGGGAGCCGCTTTGTCCGGCCAGTTTGAACTGCTTGCCGAAGCCGGTCCCCTTGAGGGGATAGGAGACCCGGAATCCGTTCTGGCGCAGGGCCATGGCATCCTCCATGGCCAGCAGGCGCTCGGCCTCGCCCCCGGTCACGCAGAAAATATCCGGGGCGTCAATCAGGGGCGGCATCAGCCCTTTCTCCTGCAAGGCGTCGCCGAGGACTACATCCCCCATGCCAAATCCGACGGCGGGCACATCGGGATATCCCAGGAGCCCCACCAGGTGATCGTAGCGCCCCCCGCCCGCCAGGGCCCGCCCCTCGGGCTGCCCCTTGTCATTAATCTGGAAGACCTCGAAGACGAAGCCGGTGTAATAGGCCAGTCCCCGGACAATCCCAAGGTCGAGCTGCAGGTAGTCCCCCACCCCCTGGGATTCCAGGGTGGAAAGCAGCTGCTCCCAGTTGCCCAGGCGCTCCCGGACCCGCGCCTTCAATCCGGCGGTGGGAGCCAGGCTTTCCATGGCCCGCCGCAGGCCGGCCAGGTCGCGCTGGGACCGCAGCAGTTCCACCGAGGCCAGGAAATCCTCCCCGGCCTCGTTGAAGTAAGGCTTCAGTTTCTCCAGCAGGTCCTCCCGGGACATGCGCTCCATCTTGTCAATGACGGCCAGCACCTCCAGGGCGCGCTCCTGCTCGAAGCCGAAGGATTCCAGGAAAATCGACCACAGGGTGCGGTCACTGAGCCGTAATTTGATATCGGCCGGACGGAAACCGAAATCCCGCAGCACGGAGATGACCAGGGAGATGATTTCCGCGTCGGCCTGCGGACCCGGTTCCCCGAAAATGTCCGCGTTGAACTGGTAGTGGGAACGCAGCCGGCCTTTCTGCTGGCGCTCATAGCGGAAGTTCTCCGCGATGTTGAACCACTTGACCGGCCGCTTGAGGCTGTTGATGCGGCTCCCCACCATGCGGGCCAGGGAAGGCGTCAGCTCCGGCCGCAGGGAGACTTCGCGTCCGCCCTGGTCGACAAAATGGAAAAGCTGGCTGACGATTTCCTCCCCGCTCTTGCGGGTGAACAGCTCCAGCGGCTCCAGGGTCGGGATATCGTACTCCAGGAAGTCGAAGCGCCGGGCCCAGCTCTTCCAGTGCGAAAAGATGAAATTGCGCTGGAGACAATCCTCGGGGAAAAAGTCCCTGAATCCTGGCAGGACTTCGAACATGACCGGGCTGCCGGGGCCGGCACTAGCCGAGATCGGAAACGTCCAGGTCCTTGAGACGGGCCTTCAGTTCCTTGCCGGCCTTGAACTTGATCACCGCCCGCTCGGGAATGATCACATCCTTTTCCGGACGGTTGGGATTGCGTCCGATGCGGGACTTTCGGACCTGAACTTCAAAAACCCCGAAATTGCGCAGCTCGACATTGCGGCCTGCGGCAAGGGCGTCGGCAATCTCATCCAGGGTCTGCTGGACAATTTCACGAATGGCCTTCTGAGAGACTTCCGGGTACTCGCGCTTGACCTCGTTATGGATACTGAGGACGATGTCTCTCTTTGTCAGGTTTGCGGACATGGGAATTGTGTTTAAGCTTTAATTTGAAGTGAGAAAGTAACAGCAATTGCTTAATAAACAGGCAGATGCTGTCAAGAAAGCCAACAGAAAACATCTGTTATGAGCAAAGATAAATCACCTTTGGAAGAACTACAGGAAAAACTTCAGGAAGCGCTCCGGAGTGGCAACGTGAAGGTCAGCGGGGTCATGCCGACGCAGCCTCCCGCGGGCGAACCGGGACCGGAAGCGCCGGGAACCCCCACCGAAAAGGAGGCCGAGGAGGCCCTGGAACGGATCCGCAAATTCAATTTCAAACCCCGGGAGATCCGGGATTACCTGGACCGGTTCGTGATCCAGCAACAGGAGGCCAAGAAGGTCCTCTCGGTGGCGATTTGCGACCACTACAACCACGTCCGCCAGTGCATTGAGAATCCCAAGCTGCTGGAAAAGGATTACCACAAGCAGAACATCCTCCTGCTGGGCCCGACCGGCGTGGGAAAGACCTTCCTGATGCGGCACATCGCCAAGCTGATCGGGGTCCCCTTCGTCAAGGCCGACGCCACCAAGTTCTCGGAAACCGGCTATGTCGGCTCGGACGTGGAGGACCTGGTGCGGGACCTCTACAAGGTTTCCGGATCGGATCCGGACCTGGCCCAGTACGGGATCATCTACATCGACGAGATCGACAAGATTGCCGCCTCCTCCAACATGTCCGGGGGCAAGGACGTTTCCGGACGCGGGGTCCAGATCAACCTCCTGAAACTGATGGAGGACACCGAGGTCAACCTCTTCAGCCCGACCGACATGATGGCCCAGATGAGTGCCATGATGGAGGCCAGCCGGGGCGGCAAGCCGCGCAAGCGCAGCATCAGCACCCGGCATATCCTCTTCATCGTCAGCGGGGCCTTCGACAAGCTGGCGGAATCGGTCAAGAAGCGCCTGGAAGCCAGTTCCATCGGGTTCGGCAACACCGAGGAGGTGGTCAACCGCGATCCCAGCGAGTACCTGCACGACGTCGAGACCACCGACCTCATCAAGTACGGCTTCGAGCCGGAATTTGTCGGGCGGCTCCCGGTCCGCGTAGCCTGCGACCACCTCGACGTGGAGGACCTGGCCGACATCCTGACCCGGGCCGAGGACAATCTCCTGAACCAGTATGAGCGGGACTTCAAGGGCTACGGGATCGACTTCAATATGACCACCGAGGCCATCACCGAGATCGCCCGCCGGGCCCATTCCGAGAAAACCGGGGCCCGCGGCCTGATGACCGTCTTCGAGCGGGTCTTCCGCTATTTCAAGTTTGAGCTGCCGTCCGCCGGAGCCCCCTCGTTCGAAGTGACCCGGGAGACCGTGGCCGATCCCCCCTCGGCCCTGAAAAAACTCCTCAAGGAACACAGCCACAACCAGCGCAATGTCATGCGGCAGGAGATCGATGCCTTCAGCAGCCGCTTCAGTCATGAAACCGGAATGGCCATCCGCTTCGATGACGAGGCCAGCGACCTCCTGATCGATATTGCCGTGGACCGGGACAAGACTATCCGGGCGGTCTGCGAGGACCGCTTTAAGGATCTCGAGTATGCCCTCAAAATCATCGCCCGGAACACCGGGGAACAGGATTTTGTCATCGACCTGAAAATGGCCAAAAATCCGGATTCGGAACTCTCCAAGCTGGTCGTGGAAAGCTTCAAGCACCGGGACGAGAATCCGCCGCAAGAACCATCCCCGGATTCCGGGGATTCCCCCTCCGAAACTCCCTGACCCGCCCCCCCGATGCCCGAAGGCAAGACCATCCAGACCATGTTTTCCGGAATATCCGGAAGGTATGATTGTGCCAACCACCTGATCAGCGGCGGCCTCGACTGGTACTGGCGCCAGCGGCTGGTCGGGATGGTGGCCCGCCACCGTCCGGCCTCCGTGGCCGACCTGGCCACCGGGAGCGGCGACGTGGCCTTCGCCCTGCGGAAGAAGCTTCCTCCGGAGTGCCCCATCAAGGCCATGGACTTCTGCGAGCCGATGCTCGAGGTGGCACGGGAAAAGCAGAAAAAGCGCAAGCTGCCGGGTGAGCTGGACTTCAGCTTCGGCGATTGCCTGGACCTGCCTCTTGATGACGGTTCGGTGGAGGCGGTGACCATTTCCTTCGGGTTGCGCAATTTCGAGGACCGGCATCGTGGCCTGCAGGAGATGCGCCGGGTCCTCAAACCGGGCCGGGGGGCCTTGTTCGTGCTCGAGTTCACCCAGCCTGACCCGTGGCTGAAGCCCTTTTACCGCGTTTACATGAACCATGTCCTGCCCTGGATAGCCAAGTGGGCCACCGGGGACAAGGCGGCCTACGATTACCTGGCCGGCAGCGTCAATGCCTTTCCCGACAAGGCCAGCCTGGCGGAGGAAATCCGGGCCGCCGGATTCGAAAAGGTCCGGGCCACCGGCATGTCCGGATCCATCGTGGCGGTCCATCAGGCATTCGCCTGATGGGGTCTAAGGTCGAAGGTCAAAGGTCGTTGGCATTGGCTATCCAACGGCCCCATGGGTGCCTCAGACATTAGCATCAACGGCCCCCAAAGCGGGCCACAGCCATTAGCGTGGGGTGGATCCCGAGAACCCCGCGCATGCGGGGAGAGCGGGAGGAACCCCGGGAACGCGGTGTAAAATAAAGGGACGGCCCCGAAGGGGTCGAAGAATCAGAGGTTTGCCAGCTGCGCCCCCTACGGGGACGTGGTAGATTCATAACCGCTTTTCCCGGGGCGTCGCCCCGCTCCGCCCCGCGCTAATGGCCTGTATCCCTTCGGGATATTCGTAAACGGTTCCCCGGCTCCAGATACTGGATCCAGGCTCCCGGTGCAAATATTCCTGTTTCTTGAACCTTAGACCTTAGACCTACGACCTTTGACTCTGCTTTCCCCAGCTGTCCCTTAATCCCACGGAACGATTGATGACCAGGGATCCGGCTTTGCTGTCCGGATCGACACAGAAGTAGCCTTTGCGCTCAAACTGGAAGCGCTCGCCGACCGAGGCCGCGGCCAGGGCCGGCTCGCCGAAGGCCTTGGTGATTTCCAGGGAATGGGGGTTCAGGTTGTCGAGGAAGGTGCCCGGGGCCTGCCCTGAGCCTGTCGAAGGGGCCTGCCCTGAGCCTGTCGAAGGGGCCTGCCCTGAGCCTGTCGAAGGGGCCTGCCCTGAGCCTGTCGAAGGGTCGACTTCATTGGGATCTTCCTTGGTGAAAAGCGTCTCGTAAAGCCGGCACTCGAAGGGGACATTCTCGGTCGCGCTGACCCAGTGGATGGTGCCCTTGACCCGGCGTCCGTCGGGGGTGCTGCCGCCGCGGGACTCGGGATCCATGGTGGCGTGGATCTCGGTGATGTTCCCTTCCGCGTCCTTGACGACATCGGTGGCCGTGATGTAGCAGGCATAACGCAGGCGCACCTCCTGGCCGGGGGCCAGGCGGAAATACTTTTTCGGGGGATCCTCCATGAAGTCGTCCCGCTCGATGAAGATTTCGCGGGTCAGGACGACCTCGCGTTCGCCCATTTCCGGCTTGGCCGGATGGTTCGGCCCGGCATAGACCTCGCGGGTGTCCTCGGGCAGGTTGGTGATGACCACCTTGACCGGATCCAGGACGGCAATGCGCCGGACCGCCTTCTCCTCCAAATCCTTGCGGAGGCAGAACTCCATCAGGGCCAGGTCGTTGATCTTGTTGCGCTTGGCCACGCCTGCCCGGGCGGTCATTTCCCGGATCGATTCCGGGGTGTAGCCGCGGCGGCGGATCCCGCTGATGGTCGGCATCCGGGGGTCGTCCCAGCCGCGCACATGCCCCTCCTTGACCAGCTGCAGCAGCTTGCGCTTGGAGGTGATCATGTAGGTCACGTTGAGGCGGGCAAACTCGATCTGGCGGGGCTGGTGCGGCACCGGGAGGTTTTCGATAAACCAATCATAAAGTGGCCGGTGCTCCTCAAATTCCAGAGTACAGATGCTATGCGTAATGCCCTCGATCGCGTCGCTCTGCCCATGGGCGAAATCATACATGGGATAGATGCACCAGGCATCGCCGGTCCGGTGGTGATGGGCATGGGCAATCCGGTAGAGGACGGGATCCCGCATGTTCATGTTGGGATGGGTCATGTCGATCCGGGCCCGCAGGACCTTTTCGCCATTCCCGAATTCCCCTTTCCGCATCCGCTCGAAGAGGTCCAGGTTCTCGTCCGCACTCCGGTTCCGGAAGGGGCTTTCCCTGCCCGGCTCGGTAAGGTTCCCGCGCATCTCGCGGATTTCCTCGGCACTGGAGTCGTCAACGTAGGCCAGGCCGGCCTTGATCAGGTGGACGGCCCACTCGAAGAGCTGCTCGAAGTAATCGGAAGCGAAATAAAGATTCTCCCCCCAGTCGAAGCCCAGCCACTTGACGTCCTCCATGATGGACTGGACATACTCCATCTCCTCCTTGACCGGATTGGTGTCGTCGAAGCGGAGGTGGAACCGGCCGTTGTACTCGCGGGCCAGCCCCCCGTTGAGGCAGATCGCCATGGCGTGACCGACATGCAGGTAGCCGTTGGGCTCCGGCGGAAACCGCGTGACGATAGTGCTGTGCTTGCCCGAGGCCAGGTCAGCCTCGATGATTTCCTCGATAAAATTCTTGGACCTGCTCTCCGATTCACTCATATCAAATTCACCTAAAAGCCCCCGACTGTTAAGGTTCCCGTCCATTTTGCAACGTATAACGTCGACCACCCATTTCCCGTCATGAAACAACACCGACCGCGCAATTTCGCCAGTGACAACAACGCTCCGGTCTGCCCGGAAGCCTGGGAAGCAATGCAGGAGGCCAACCTGCACCACGCCAGCGCCTACGGCACCGATCCCTGGACCGAAAAGGCCTGCGAGGCCATCCGGGACATCTTCGAGACCAAGTGCGAGGTCTTCTTCGCCTTCAACGGCACCGCCGCCAATTCCCTCTCCCTGGCCAGCCTCTGCCAGAGCTACCACAGCGTCATCTGCCACTCCCTGGCCCACGTCGAGACCGACGAGTGCGGCGCCCCGGAATTCTACTCCGGCGGGTCCAAGATCCTGCTCGTCGAGGGGGAGGACGGCAAGGTCTCGCCGGACAGCGTGGAGGCCACCGTGCACCGCCGCAGCGATCTCCATTTCCCCAAGCCCAAGGCGGTCAGCATCACCCAGAGCACGGAAGTCGGAACCACCTACACCCCCGCCGAGCTGCGCCAGCTGGGCGCCATCACCCACGGGCTGGGCCTGCACCTGCACATGGACGGGGCCCGCTTCGCCAACGCCCTGGCCGAGCTCAACTGCCCGCCCAAGGACCTCACCTGGAAGGCCGGCGTCGATGTCCTTTGCCTCGGCGGCACCAAGAACGGCCTGGCCATCGGCGAGGCGGTCGTCTTCTTCAACCACCAGCTGGCCAATGAATTCGAGTACCGCTGCAAGCAGGCCGGCCAGCTCTGCTCCAAGATGCGCTACCTCAGCGCCCCCTGGCTGGGCGTCCTCAGGGACGGGGCCTGGCTCCGCCATGCCTCCCATGCCAATGCCTGCGCCGCCCGGCTCGAGGCCGGTCTGCGGGAGATACCCGGCGCCGGGATCCTTTTTCCCCGCGAGGCCAACGCCGTCTTCGCCCAGCTTAACGACCGGATCATCTCCGGCCTCTACGCCCGCGGCTGGGAGTTCTACAACTTCATCGCCGCCGGCGGCTGCCGCCTGATGTGCTCCTGGGACACCACCGAGCAGGATGTCGACGACTTCCTGGCCGATGTTGCCGACCTCACCGCCTCCGGCGAGGACCACCGCAAGTCCCACCCGGTGTTGAGGCATTAACTGGGACTAAGGACTAAAGACTAAGGACTAAAGACTGAGGACTAAAGACTGAGGACGAAGGATTTTGCAGCTGTTAAGGATTGACGAGGTGCGTCGGCTTCCTATCACTCCACTTCATTAGCCTGAGGCATATCAAACGGACCTTTGTCCTTTGTCATTAGTCCTTAGTCTATCGAAGGGCGCGTAGCTCAGTCGGTTAGAGCACTGTCTTCACACGGCAGGGGTCCGCAGTTCGAGTCTGCGCGCGCCCACCATCCTTCGCCCTGCAGGCTTCGGATGGCACAGCCATGCAGCGCGAGCCCCTAAAGCGCGAGCCCGGCGAATAAGCCCACCCGCACTCGACATCGCGGGATTGCGGATTAGATTTCCTTCATGAGGATTCCCCTCGAAGACAATTTCGAGGACGTTTTGTCCAAAGCCGCGAGCGGTCTGGGTTTTGATGCCGGCGCCCTGGCCGCCCGGACTGGAATGGAAGAGGCCCGGATCAAGGAGGTCCTGGGAGGCAAGTTTGACTCCGGGGTCGTGGCCCGTTTGGCGGAGATCCTGGACCTGAACGGTCCCAGCCTGTTCGAACTGGCCACCAAGGCCTGGGTGCCGGATCCGGTCAAGCTGGATGGGCTGGCCGCCTTCAATACGCCCTTTCCGGTTCCGGGCTACGAGGAAATGACGGTCAACAGCTATCTGGTCTGGGATCCGGAGACCCGCTATGCGGCGGCTTTCGACACCGGCAGCGATGTCGGCGAGATGCTGGACCTGATCGAGGAAAAGTCGCTCCGCCTGGGCATGGTCTGCCTGACGCACACCCATTCCGACCACATCCAGGCACTCGACCGCCTGATGAAGGAGACCGGGCAGCCCCAACTGTATGTCAACGAGCTGGAGGCCATCAAGGGGGCACAGGCCTTCCAGGCCGGAACGTCCCTCTCCATCGGCCACCTGCAGGTGCAAACCCGCCTGACCCGGGGCCATTCCCCCGGCGGGACCACCTACATCGTCTCGGGACTGGGAAAGCCCCTGGCCCTTGTCGGTGACGCCCTCTTCTGCTGCTCCATGGGCGGCGCGGGCAGCCATTATGAGGAGGCCCGGGAGCTGATCCGGAAAAACATCCTCAGCCTGCCGGAAGAGACAATCCTTTGCCCCGGACACGGCCCGATGTCCACGGTCGGCCAGGAGTGGCAGCATAATGCCTGCTTCGCGGTTCGGGAGCAGTAGGCAATTTGGAAGATCTATTGACTTTGCAACTTCCGGAAAGGCTATCCATGCTGCGTTTTGTACGCAGAAATGATGAAGCAAATCAATACCCGGGGAGGCCTCCTGAAAGCGGTTCTGCCAGTGGCAGTCCTGGCCTTGTGTTTGTTGCTGGCGGCCCTGATGGTGGCCTTGAAACCCGACCAGGAGAAGAAGGAACACACGCCGAATTACCCGAAGGTTGAGGTTTTCACCATCCGCAAAGAGCCGGTCCGGATCCGGATCAGCACCCAGGGCAACGTCCGGCCCCGGCAACAGACCACCCTCACCGCCCGTGTCTCGGGATCCATCGAGTGGGTTGCCCCGGAGTTTTATGAAGGCGGTTCCTTCAGCGAGGGCGATGTCCTCTTGCGGCTGGATCCCCTCCCCTACGAGAGCGCCTTAGCGGAAGCCAAGTCGCGCCTGGCCCTGGCCTGGTCCACGCTGCTGCAGGAGCAGGAGGCGGGGGAACAGGCCCGGATCGACTGGCAGGCTGTTGGCGCTGGTGAACCGACCGAACTGGTCCTGCGCACGCCTCAACTGGAGAAGGCCAAGGCCGACCTCGAGGCCGCCAGGATCGCCGTGAGGATGGCGGAGGAAAACCTGGCCTATACCGAAGTCCGGGCCCCCTATGAAGGACGGGTCGAGGCCAAATATGTTGATATGGGCCAGGCGATTACCGCCCAGGCCACCCCGCTGGGGGACATTTTCTCCACCGAGTCCCAGGAGATTCCCCTGGCCCTTTCGCTTGATGACCTGGCCTTCATGGAGGTGGATCGCGATGCGATTTCCGGGGACCGGCCATTGGTTCACCTGAGCTGTGAAATTGCCGGCAAGGTCCATCACTGGGATGCCTATCTCGACCGGACTGCCGCCTCGCTGGACGAGCGCACCCGGATGATCTCGGCTTATGCCCGAATGGAACCCCCCTACCTGAGCGACCTTGGGGAAACCCTTAAGCCGGGAATGTTTGTCCGCGCAGAGATCGAAGGCCGGATGATTCCTGATGCGGCACGCATTCCGAGGGGTGCCGTCCAGCCCGGGAACATTGCCTACCGGATTGAGGAGGACGACAGCCTGGCAGCGGTTCACCTGGACATGATCCGGGCTGATTCCAACTGGGCCATCGTGGAGAACAGCCTCAACCCCGGCGACCGGATCTGCCTGACACCCCTCCTCATTTTCGTCGAAGGCATGCAGGTGGAGCCGGTGGAAACCGATAGCCCGGACGGGGAATCCAACATGGATCCTGAATCATGATCCGCTGGTTTGCCCGCAACGGGGTTGCCGCCAACCTCGTCATGATGGTCGTCGTGGTGGGCGGTGTGGGATCGCTGTTCAGCATCAAACAGGAATTGTTTCCCCAGTTTTCACTGGATACCATCGTGGTCCGGGTGCCGTACCGCGGCGCCGCACCCGAGGAAGTTGAACAGGGGGTCATCCTGCGGGTGGAGGAGGCCATCCAGGGTGTGGACGGGATCAAGGAGATTCGATCATCGGCCCAGGAAGGCTACGGACAGGTCGTGGTCGAGGTGCGCAAGGGCAGCGATGTCAGCCGGGTCAAGGACGACATCAAGGCCCGCGTCGACGCCATTACCAGTTTCCCGGTCGAGACGGAGCGGCCGATTGTCGAGGAAATGCTGATCCAGCGGGACGTGGTCTGGGTGGCCGTCTACGGGGACACCTCCGAGAAGTCCCTCAAGGAGCTGGCCGAGCGGATCCGGGATGAGGTTACCCAGCTGCAGGGGGTTTCCCAGGCCTTTGTCCAGGGGATCCGTTCCTATGAAATTTCAATCGAGGTCAGTGAATTCAACCTGAGAAAGTACAACCTGACTTTCAATGAGCTGGTCTCCGCGGTCCGGCGCAACAGTATCGACGTTCCGGCCGGCTCCATTCGCAGCGAGGGAGGAGAAATCCTGCTCCGGACCAAGGAGCAGCGCTGGAATCGGCGGGAGTTCGAGGAAATCGTGGTCAAAACCGACATCGGCGGATCCCGGGTGCTTCTCCGCGACGTGGCCACCGTGGTCGACGGCTTTGTGGACGATCCGTTGATCACCACGTTCAACGGCCATCCATCGTCCCTGGTGCTGGTCCGCGAGGTCGGCCAGGAAAGCCCGCTCCATATCTCCAGTGCCGTGAACGACTATCTGGAAACCATCCGGGAAACCTGGCTTCCGGAGGGAATATCGGTCGATACCTGGGCCGATTCCTCCTTCTATCTCAGGGGCCGCCTGAACATGCTGATCAATAACGGCCTGATCGGCTTCACCCTGGTCCTGCTCTCGCTCTCCCTTTTCCTGCGGCCTTCCCTGGCCTTCTTCGTGGCGATCGGGATCCCGGTCAGCTTCCTCGGCACCTTCATGATCGCCCCGTTCATCGGGGTCTCGGTCAACCTGCTTTCCCTCTTCGCCTTCATCCTCGTCCTCGGGATTGTCGTCGATGATGCCATCGTGGTCGGGGAAAGTGTGTTTTCCGAATTCCAGAAGGTGGGCCCGGGGGTGGAATCCGCCATTCGCGGCACCCACCTGGTATCCACCCCGGTGACCTATGCCGTCCTGACGACCATGGTGGCCTTCCTGCCGGTCTTCATGCTGCCCGGCCAGCTGGGCAAATTCTTTGCCGGTATCCCGATGGTGGTCATCCCGACCCTCTTCTTCTCCCTTGTCCAGAGCAAGCTGGTCCTGCCCTATCACCTGTCCCTCTGCCATGTCGGCGACCGCAAGCACCGGGATGAGTTGAACATCCTTTCACGAGGCCAGCGCTGGGTGGCCGACGGCCTGGAGATGTTCGTTGACCGGATCTACCGCCCTTCCCTCGCCTGGTGCCTGGAATGGCGCTACCTGACCATGGCCGGCTTTTTCGGTTTCTTTTTTCTGATGATCGGCCTGATCCTCGCCGGCTGGGTCCGCTTCACCCCGTTCCCGAGCGTTCCCAGCGACTTTATCCAGGTCAACCTGAAGCTGCCGGAAGGCACCCCTATCGAGCAGACCCGGGCCGTCCTGGACCATATTGGAAACAGCCTGGACCAGATTATCGAGGAGGAGACCCGTTCCGGTAAACCCAACCCGATCAAGCATCACGCCCAGTTCATCGGCTTCGGGTCCGGAGCCCAGAGCACCAACCTCGGTTTCTTTTTCGTGGAAATGACCAAATCCGAATTGCGGGATTCCTCCGCCGAGGAAATTTCCAAGCGCTGGCGGGAAAAGATCGGCGACATTCCCGGCGCCCGGCAATTGACCATCAACGCCAGTGCCGGTCCGCCCAGCGGGCTTCCGGTCGACATCCGCCTGACCGGCCCCAACTTCGACCAACTCCGTCAGGCCGCCCGTGAAATCCGCGAAAAACTGGCGGATTTTCCGGGCCTTTTCGATATCCGTGACACCTTCTCCGAAGGAAAGCGGGAGATCAAGCTGACCCTGAAGCCCTCGGCCGAACCGCTCGGGATACGGGTCGACGACCTGGCGCGGCAGGTTCGGGCCGCCTTTTACGGAGCCGAGGCGCAGCGCATCCAGCGAGGCCGGGACGACATCCGGGTAATGGTCCGCTACCCGATGGACGAGCGCCGCTCACTGACCGACCTGGAGAACATGCGGATCCGCCTTCCCGGCGGTGTGGAAATCCCCATCCGGGAGGTTGCCGAATTGCAAATCGGTGAAGGATACCCGACCATTACCCGGATCGACCGGCAACGGGTCATTAACATCCAGGCCGACGCGGACAAGGAGGTGGCGGATTTCAATGCCATCAATGAAGCCCTTTACGGCACCGGCTGGGACACTCCCAGCGTTCTGGAGGAAATCCAGGAAAAGTATCCGGGGGTCAGGCTGGTCAAGGGCGGCGAAGCCAAGGACTGGGAGGAAACCAAGGCTTCCCTGCTCGGAGGGATGATCCTGGTCTTCTTCCTGATCTACACCCTGCTGGCCATTCCCTTCAAGAGCTACCTTCAACCCCTGATCGTCATGGCGGTCATCCCCTTCGGCCTGGCCGGTGCCATCCTCGGACACCTGCTGACCCTGCAGGACCTGAGCATCCTCTCGTTTCTGGGGATCATCGCCCTGTCCGGTGTCGTGGTCAACGACTCGCTTGTACTGGTTGATTACATCAACCGGCGGCGGGCCGACGGACTGCCCCTTGCGGAGGCTATTCGCGAGGCGGGCTGCGTTCGCTTCCGACCCATCCTGCTGACCTCGCTGACCACCTTCGTCGGTCTGATCCCGATCCTGCTGGAACGCAGCCTGCAGGCCCAGTTTCTCATCCCCATGGCCACTTCCCTGGGCTTCGGGGTGCTTTTTGCCACCCTGATCACCCTGATGCTGGTCCCCTGCGTCTACATGCTCCTGGAAGACACCAAGTGGCTGGCCGGGAAACTTCTTGCCTAGTCGTACTGGGAAAGGATGGTCCGCCGCTC
>CAJXMX010000014.1 GCA_913056355.1 uncultured Opitutales bacterium | reverse complement strand
CGAGGGTATCGGCAGCCTCCTTAAGGCCGCGCGTGCGTACCTTCCGGTACATGTCGTCGCTCCCCATCCCAAGGATCGCCATCCGCCGGTGCCCGAGGTCATACAGGTAGCGCAACTTCATCCCCATGGCCTTCCCGCGGTCAAGGGTGATCCGCGATACAGGCAGCGGGTGACGCGGGTCCACCGCCACAATCCCGACCCCGCGGGCCTTGACCTCCCGCAGGACCGGATCATCCGCCTTCAGGGTCGATCCCAGGAGGACGATACCGTCCACCTGTATGGAGAGAAAATGCCGGACCACCGCAGCCTCGATTTCCGGATCTCCCTGGGGCATCTCGAAAATCCCCCGGAAGCCGGCCTCCTTGAGCTCCTTTTGCAGGGCCTGGCTCTTTTGCGCCATGACCATCGCCTCCAGGTGCGGGAAACTCACCCCGACCAGGCCGCTCGGCACCCCGCGCAGGCTCCGGGCCAGCTTGTTGGGCTCGAAACCCAGCTCCTTGACCGCCGCCAATACCCGCTTCCGGGTCTCCTCGCGGACCCCCGCATGCCCGTTCAGGACCCGCGAAATGGTCCACCGGGAAACCCCCAGATGCTTGGCCAATCCCGCCGTTCCCCGAACCTCCGGGGGGCGCTCGCTCATTTTTGCGGTTGACTCAGGCATAAAATCCAACACGTGTTGGAATTATGAGCAATGTCAACGGGAATTTACGTCCGGTACCCCTCGGACTGGTACCAAGTTTTGGATATGGAGACCGTCTCGGCCTGGCCACGCCGGGACATTTGGCGGCCCATAAGGGCAGCGGATTCGCCCCGATTTTCGCGCAGCAATCGATCCGGGAGATGGCCCGTACGGACCGGACCCCCACCGATGTCATGGAGGCGGCCAGGAAGGCCCTTTCGGCGGCCGGCTACAGCGACCCCTGGGGAGCGGACGCCGACCACCTGAAGACACAGGAGGACGTGGAATACACGGCCGCCGCGGGCTTCTGCTTCTTTACAATTGATCCCTCGGAGCACGTGGTGAACCAGGCCGACACGATGGACGAGGCAGCGCTGAAGGAGGCCGTGGCCAGCCAGAATAAGGACGGCATTTACGGCGGCGACAGCGTCGAGGGCCTGTACCTCGGCAAGATCTATTCCGTGGGCGGCAAGGACCTGACCTTCACCGAGGAGCCGCTCCTGCGGGCGGCCGTCAAGTATGGCCGGGCCATTGCCCACTGTGAGAAAATGGCCGGTTTCATCCACGCCGCCAACGCCGGCAAGCTGTACGAGATCGAAGTCTCGGTGGACGAGACAGACTCCCCCACTTCCGCCCTGGAGCACCTCTTTTTCGCGCTTGAGCTGCGGCGCCGCGGCGTGACCGTGGTCAGCCTGGCACCGCGTTTCATCGGGGAATTTGAAAAGGGCATCGACTACAAGGGGGACATCAAGGCCTTCGAGGAAGCCCTCAAGGTCCACGTGGCCATCGCCCGTGAATTCGGTCCCTACAAGGTCAGCGTCCACTCCGGCTCGGACAAGTTCTCCATCTACCCGGTTATCGGCCGGGTCTGCCAGAACCTCCTGCACGTCAAGACGGCCGGCACCAGCTACCTGGAAGCCCTCCGGGTGGTGGCCCGCACCGACGCTCCCCTGTTCCGGGAAATTGTCGACTACAGCGGCGGCCGCTTCGGCACGGACAAGGTCTCCTACCACATTTCCGTCACCGACGACGATGTTCCGGGACTCCTGAAGGCCTCCAACGACCAGCTGGAAAAGGTCTTCCTCGACGAGGACAAGGGGCGCCAGGTCCTGCACGTGACCTTCGGCTCGGTCCTTACCAAGGGCAACACCGCGGCCGGCCAGTCCTTCAAGGGGGCCATCATGGATATCCTCGAGAAGCACGCCGACCTGCATGCGGAAGTGCTGGAAAAGCACCTCGGCAAGCACCTCAAGCAGCTGCGGGCGGGCTGAGCAGGCGCCGGTTCCAGCTGGCCGGGTCGGTCGCGTCCTTGACGGCTCCTACTTCACCCGCTCCACGCGGACCCGGGAATTGAGCTTCCTGGGCTTGAGGAAGTAGGTTCCCATGGCGGCGCGGAAGATGACCACCTCGGCGTTGTCGAGGTTGTAGCGCATGCGGTCGTTGTCGATCTGGCGCCAGACCTGCCCGTTCTGCAGGTGAAAGTAGGTGCCTCCGCCCCAGCCCTTGAGTTCCCCGTCGATGCGGGTCTCGATGCGTTCCTTTTCCTCACGCTGGAAAATTTTGGCCACCCGTTCCGAGATTTGCTCGACCCCGAAGGCGTCGTCCCCTTTGGGCAAGTCCACGGTGAGCTTTTCCTCGGTGGCCACAGCCACTTCAACCCGGTCGGTTTGTATCCATTTCTCGAGGACCGTCAGTTCTTCCGGAGTCAACTTGGAGAGGCCGGCAGCCTGGAAGACCTGGTCCGGAATGACCGGTTTGCCCCCGTCCGGGGAAGCAGGCAGGGACACGGGGACGAGGGAGAGAAGGAGACAGATCAGTTTCTTCATGGCAATTCGATGTGTTCACGGATGAATTCCTCGATCGGCTCATAATAGGACAGCCATCCCTTCTGGTCGCCGAAGCCGTGGCCGCCACGCGTGTAGTGGTCGGACCGGTAGTCCACACCGGCCCGGTCGAGGGCGCTTTCGAAGATCTTGACCTGGTCGATGTCCACCCGCTGGTCCCCCACCCCGTGCAGGAGGAGCATGGGAATGCGGATCTTGTCCGCGTTTTCAGCGGGTGACCATTTGCGGTAGAGGCCGGCGTTGGCCTCGTAGTCGCCGTAGCGCTCCTTGAGCTGGTCCCAGATAAAGGGATGGGACTCCTCGCGGTCGAAATCAATCATGGCCAGCCAATCGTAGACGCCCATGGCGGGAATGGTGATGGTATAGAGATCCGGTGCCGCGGCGGGCGCCATGGCGGAGACATAACCGCCAAAGCTGGCCCCCATGAGGACGATGCGGGAAGGATCGGCGAAGCCGTTCTCAATGGCCCACCGGGTCCCGTCCACCACGTCCTCAACGCCCTTTTCCGCAGCAAAGAGGGTGGATTGCCCCTCGTAGGCCTGGCCGTATCCGGTCGAGCCCCGGTAATTGACATTGAGGACGGCAAAGCCCATCCGGCTGAGCCACTGGTCCTCGAAGAAATCGATCCCCTCGGCCCACGTGTGACGGGTCATGGGACCGCCCTTGACCGCCACCACCATGGGCGGCGGGGGACCCCCTTCCTTGTATCCTGCCGGCAGGGTCACGTATCCGTAAATGGTCGCCCCGTCCCGGGCTTTGAAATCGACGGGACGGATCTCGTTGAATTGATATCCATCCAGCTGGGGCTCGGTGGCCATGAACCGGGTCAGCTGGTGCGACTCGAGGTCAAAGAGCAGCACCTCGCCGTTGATACGGTCGGAATGGACGGTGACCAGCACCGAATTGATCGGCTTGACCAGGCCCTTGATGCCGATGACGGCCCCGGGAAAGGAGTTCTGCAGGACCTTCTGGACCTGGGCATAGGAGGGATCAAACCAGATGTACTCGGGCTTCTCCCTGTCATACACGATGCCGATGATGTTACCGGTGTTCTGGTCCCGGATCGTGGCCGGACTTTCTCCGCCATCCCGCACAATGTCATAAACCGGATCCTCGACGGGTTTGCTGGCCCATTTCCGCTGCTCCGGATTGTAGGCTTGGACCACATACTTGTCCCCGCCTTCGGGGAGATGGCACACCAGGACCAGTTGGTCGCCGGGCAGAAAGTCGATGGGGAAGGTGTCCTCGGGATTTTCAAAGGGCAGGCGCCGCCATTCATCCGCTTCCGTGGACCGGTAAAAGACGCCCCGCTCCCCGAAATAGTCCATGGCCATGCGGACCATTCCCTTGCTGTCCGCGATCCACCGGTCATGGATAGGCTCACTGACGACCGTATCCAGTTTGCCGCTGCGGGTGTCTAAACGGTGGACGATGCTTCTCGCCTTGTTGTAGTCCAGGCGGACCCGGCCGGAGTCCGACCAGAATGAAGAGGACGGCTCCTCGATCAGGAGGATGCCCTCCCGGGCGGGAACGCCGGAGAGGATCTGGGGAAAAATATCCCGGTGGGATTTCTCCATGCTCAAGCGGCTGGGCCGGTTGTAGTTGGCGTTCTGTTGCCGGAGCTTGTAGTTGAAAACCGATATGTACGAACGCGGCATCTGGCTGTCCACGTCCCGGATATCCACCAGTTCCTCGAGGGCTATGGTCTCGCCATCCACCCAGGTGTAGCTGCCGAAGGCCGAATCACGCTCACTCTTGAGCGAATAGCCCGCATCCTCCTGGAAATCCCGGACGTGCAGCTTGGAAACCAGCTTGTCGCGTTCGCGGTAGGAGACGAACCGGCCCCCCGGGGAAACCCGGAAGTCGTAGAACCCGGTATCCTCCCAGAAGTCCTCGAGGAGATCCTTTCCGGTTCCCCGGACCGGCGTTAATTGCAATGCAGCAAGAAGACACAGTAGGTATGGTAAGCGATTCACGCGAAAAGGGTTAACCGGGAAATTGGAAATGTGAAAATAAAAAAGCCCCCACCGCGAACGGTGGGGGCTGCTAAATCAGTTATCCGTCAACTATTAGAAGCTCTGGTTGATACGAACGAACCAGTAACGGCCGCGCGGATCGTAGTTACGCTCCGGATAGTTGTTGGAGAAGGCGGTCGCCATGAGCGGCGGCATTTCGTCGAAGGCGTTTTCCACACCGACGGTCAGAGTGGTGCTCTGGAGGTCGGACTTGAAGAACGGCAGGACGTAGCTGACGACGAAGTCAACTTCGATGTGCTCTTCAACGTGGGTCTTCAGGCCGTCGCCTTCGTTGACATTGATGTCACGGGTCGTGCCGATGTACTGGGCGTCGGCACCAACGGTGAAGTCACCGAATTGCCAAACAGCGGAGAGGGTGCTCTTCAGGCGCGGGTAGGCAACGTCACCATCGTATTCCCCGATGAAGGAATTCCATTCACCGGTGGTGGCGGACTGCTGTTCCCAATCCAGGGTGTAGGAACTGTCACTGGTGAAGGTGAAGGTCCCCAGGCTGTCGGTGTCGAAGCGGTAGCGGATGATAATGTCGATACCTTCGATGTTTTCACCAGCCACGTTACGCGGACCGGCACCATGAATGATCTGAATCGGTTCGGCCGAGTCGTTGTAATCGTACTCGATCTGGCCGCCATTGCGGTACAGGTACGGGCTGTTTTCCGGAGGAGGCGTCTGGGATCCGTCGGCGCCACCGGGGTAGCTCTGGCGGAATTCCGTGACCAGGCCCTGCACCGAGTAAACGATGAGGTCCGTCTTCTCGAGGCGCCACCAGTCAACGGTGATGTCAAGGCCTTCGATGAAGCTCGGGGAGTAAGTGGCACCCACACTGTAGATGTCAGCATTTTCCGGCTTCAGGGCAA
This sequence comes from uncultured Opitutales bacterium, assembly GCA_913056355.1. Classification (GTDB taxonomy): domain Bacteria; phylum Verrucomicrobiota; class Verrucomicrobiia; order Opitutales; family Oceanipulchritudinaceae; genus Oceanipulchritudo. The sequence goes on along the minus strand of CAJXMX010000014.1, from coordinate 24,010 downwards.
CCCCGGTTACCTGCGAGCCAACGTAGTAGGTTTCCACCTGATAGAGGCGGCTCGGGTCCGTGGCGCCGAAGTACGGGTCATTGAGTTCCGGGAAGGAACCGAAGCCCGGGTTGTAGATGTCGATCAGTTCCGGAGCGACAAAGCCCTGGGACCAGCTGGCGCGCAGGGTCAGGTCGCTGATCGGCTGCCAGCGGACATTGGCCCCGAACACGTCGGTGGTGAACTCGTCCTTGTAGTCCTCGTAACGGCCGGAGAGGCTGACGTCGAGGTTGGTGATGACCGGAATACCGACTTCACCATAGATACCGTAGACTTCGCGGCCACCCCGGGTAATCCCGTCAGCGGCATTCCAACCAAGGGAGCCTTCCAGCTTGAGGGCGTCCGGCTTGGACTGGGCGAACTGCTTGCGGTATTCAGTACCGAAAACGACTTCCATCGGACCGGCCGGGAGCTCCAGCAGGTCGTTGTTGCTGATGCGGGCGTCCAGGAGTTCGGTCTTGGAGAAGACTTCGGTCTGGTTGTCGGCGCGGACCTGGTCGGCCAAGTCACCGTTCGGGTTTTCCGGGTTGATCATGCCACCACCAAGTTCGGTGCCATAGAGCCACGAAGCGGCGAAGAAGTTGTAGGCGTCCGGAGTGCCCAGGGCCAACAATTCGTCAACCAGGGTCTCGGAACCACCATTCAGTTCGTTGTCATCCATGTGCTCGTCGGAATACAGGGCGTAGGCCTCGAGATTCCAGTTGCCCGGCAGTTCCCCCTGCACACCGAGAACCGCACGAAGGGAGCGACGCTCGATGTAGTTGATACGGGGACCCACTTCGATGAAGCGGTAGTAAGCGACCGCGTAGGCATCATCTTCCTGGTCAACACCGTCGAAGATTTGATTCATCCAGTAGTTGGAACCCGGGATGTAGAATGCAGTCGGGGCCGGAGCCAGCTTGAACTCCAGTTCCGAATAGCTGTAGCCGAACTCGGAGAAGACACTCCAGTTCTCGTTGATTTCGTAATCGGCGGTACCGAAGACGGCATTCTGCTCGTTCGGGTTGATGGCGATGGTGTAGTTTTCGTAAGGGAAACGGTTACCGTTACGGCCCTGATCGTCCGTGTCATACGGGTTTTCGTTGATCCACGGCTGGAAGTCGGAAGGACTCGAGGCAACGGAGACACCCGGCTTCAGGGTCCAGTCACCGGTGATCTGGTCTTCGGTGTATCCGTTGGCGGCGATGATCTGGTCTTCAACATTGGTGTCGAAGAGGAAACGGCCGGGATTCGGGGTGGAGCTGGTGCCCCCGCCGAGCATCCACGGGCGGTCCGTGGCCATCATGTCGTTCTCCTTGCGGTAGGAACCGCCCAGGGTGAAATTGAATTTACCACCCGCACCACGGCCACCAACGATGAAGTTCATCGTGGTTTCGGCGGCAACGCCACCGTCTTCAGCCGCACCGTAGCTGGCGCCGAATTCAAGTCCTTCAAACTCGTCGTCGAGGATGAAGTTGATGACACCGGCAACACCGGAGGTACCGTAGGTCACGGAACCGCCAGCCTTGAGGATGTCGATCTGCTTGACCGCGGCCAGGGGAATCTGGTTCAGGTCGGGCGTGGAACCGGTGCCCGACGGGGTCAGGCGACGGCCGTTGAGGAGGATCAGGGTGTTGCCACCGTAGATCCCGCGAAGACCAACGCGGGCGGCACCATCGGTACCGTTGGTGAAGTTGGAACTCTGAGTGGAAGTACCACCGATGATCGGCAAGTCCCGAAGGTACTCAACCGGGGTGGTCGCAGGGGACATGGCGATGTCTTCCTGTGTGTAGGTGACCAGCGGAAGACTGCCTTCAACCTCGGCACCGGTCAGTCGGGTACCGGTAAAGGAAAGGGTTGTCAGTTCTTCCAGGTCATCACCGTTATCTTGCGCCAGGCCAATATTGGAAACCGCGGCTGCGATCCCAAAATAACCCAGCTTCTTAATCCAGTGTAGTCTGTTCATAGCTGTGTTAGTTAGTTTGTTGTAATGGTATAGACAGCAGGAAGCATGCCTCTACCCGGTCAAAAATCAACTAATTTCTCGGAAAGTTTGAACGTTTCCGGACACGTAAAAATCAGGATTGTTCCCGTTCCACGATCCGGTCCAAAGCTTCCAGATAAGAGGCCAGCCGGGCCTCGTCGCGAATGCCCAGGGCCTGCCGCACGAGATCGCGGGCCTTGGCGTATTCCTGGACCTCGGTGGCATAGGTGGCCATCTGGACCAGCGCCTCAAAGCGGATGTCCTGGTCGGTCAGGGCGGCGGCCCGCTCGTAGTAATAAACCGATTCTTCGCGGTTGTCCTGCTTGCGGTAGTATTCGGCCAGCTGGAGCAGGGCTTGTCCGTTGAGCGGGTTTTCCTGAACCACCTGTTCGAGAAGATCAATCGAGGCATCCTCCTCGCCGAGACCGAGCGCGACCTGGGAACGCATGACCAGGAGGGCCTGGCGGTCCTCGGCGTCCCATCCGCTGACATCGACATTGGCCGCCTGGACAAATTCACGCGCCTCCTGGTAATCCATCTGCCCGATAAAGGTGTTCAGGATGCGGAGAAAGTCCCTCGTCCCGAGGCCCAGCGGAATGGCGTCCTTGTAGGCTTTCAGGGCCAGCGGGGAAATGCCTTCACTGAGGTACAGGTCACCCAGCAGGATGTGGGAACGGAGGGGCGGATCGCCCAGTTTCTTGGCCATTTCGAGGTTCAGGATGGCTTGGATGTAATCCTGCAGGCCGATGTTGGCGTTGGCCCGGGTCAGCCAGTAGCGATAATCCTGGGGCTCCTTCTCCAGCAATTCCAGGGCGGCCTGGAGGGCTTCCTTGAACTCCCCGACCTCCATCAGGGACTGGGTCTTGCCGACCAGCCAGTCCTTGTTCTTGGGATTGAGCACGGTGGCCATGCGGTAGGAGTCCAGGGCCTGCATGTGCTGGCCGAGGTTGAAATAGTTGTATCCAAGCAATCCATACGTATCCCCGCTGCTTTCACCAAGCTCAATGGACTTGGAAAGCGTGTTCACGGCCTGTTCATATTTGCCCATCTGGGTATAGGCGATGCCGAGATTCTTGTAGGCCCGCAGGTATTCCGGGACCTTCTTGATGGCCGCCTCGTAGGCCGAAACCGCCCTGTCCATGTTGCCCGACTGCAGGTACAGGGTTCCCAGGATGTAGTCGAAGTTGGCGTTCGACTCGGGGGTGATGTTCTGCTCCAGGAGCCGTGTGGCCTCGGTCATGTTGCCATCATTGACCAGGGGCAGGATATTCTCGTTGAAGAAACGGGCCTCATCCCGGGTCAGGGCTTCCGGTTCAATCTCGGAGCGGACCCCGTAGGAGCCGATGACCCGCTTCTGGAAGTCCGGGTTGTTCCAGGAGTTCGGGATGACCTCGCCGGATTGTCCAAGGGCCGACAATGGAAGAACCGCCAGGCTGCAGATGCTGAGCCAGGTTAAGCGTATGTTGGTGATGCGCATGGTGGAAAAATTCATTTTGCAAGGTCCTTTCAAACTATTGGGAGAAATCGATTTCGATGGGCTGCCAGTATTCAGCGGTGACCGGCTCGCCATCCTTGGTCGGGGATTCATAGCGCCACTCCGGTACCTGCTGGCGCAGTGTCTCGGTAACCAGCGGCGAGGGTGAGTTCTGGATATCCGTCACGGACACCAGTCCGCTTTCATTAATGCGGACGCGAACCCGGACGGTCCCGCGCACGCCAGAAGTGCGGACTTCCGGCGGCCAGTTGAGGCCGAAGCGCAGGGCCCGGGGTGGACGGTCCAGGTCCCTCAGGGAATAGACGATGGCCTCGGCCACGCTGCTTTCCATGCTGAAGGAGGAAAAGTCCAGTCCGGCCGCCATGACGCCGCCTGTTCCGGGATTGAGCATGCTTTCCAGCATGGAGATATCCAGCATGGGCGGCGGCTCATCCAGCTCCGGCTGCTCCTGCTGTTCCTCCTCTTCCGGCGGGGGCGGCGGTTCCGGGGGAGGCGGCTCGGGTGGAGGCAGGTTGGCCACGTCGACCGAGCGGATGGTCCGGTCGCGCGGATCCCCGGAAAGGGCCTGGGTGAAGGGAAGGATGGCCAGGATGGCCAGGGTCATGATTACCGTCGCGAAGACAATCCGGATGAGAAACCGGTTGGATCTGGGCATCCGGTAGCCGACGACCTGCCTGTTGTTACCTTGTGGCATCAGCCCTCTTCAGTCGAAATGTTCACGGAGTTGGCACCGGCCAGTTTGGCCTCGTCGATGACCCGGACCAGGATGCGGGTCGGCACATTCTCGTCGGCCTGGATGATGACCGGCATCTTGGCGTCGTCCTGGAGCAGGCGCTTGACGATCCCGCGCACCCCGTTGACCCCGATGTCACGGCCGCCGTAGACAACGTTGTTGTTGGAGGTGATGGCGATCAGGATGCTGTTCTTCTCCAACTGGATCTGGGAGGCCGCCTGTGGCTTGGTCACCTCGACCCCGGTCTCCTCGACGAAGACGGTGGTCACGATAAAGAAGATCAACAGGATGAACACCATGTCGATGAGGGGCGAGATATTGATATCCTCGGAGCCTCCCCGGTTGGTGGAAAATACACGTCTGCGTTTCATTGCTCGTCTCCGTAATTGGATTTCTTTTCGTAAAGCTGGATGGTCAGGGCTTCCATGGTCACCAGGCAGGCTTCCATTTCGTTGCGCCGCTTCTGGATGATGGTGGCCAGGACGTAGGCCGGGATGGCGATAATGAGGCCGGTCTGGGTCGTGATCAGGGCTTCCGAAATGCCCTCCGCGATCAGGTCCACGGTGCTGCCGCCGCTGACTGCCAGCCCGCTGAAGGTGGTCAGCATCCCCATGACCGTTCCCAGCAGCCCCATCAGCGGGGCCGTGGTGATCAGGATCAGGAGATAGGTCCGCTTGGTGTCGACCTCGGCCAGGTAGGAATTCATGACCTCGGCGAAGCGGGACTGGACCTGCGGCTTGCCCTGCCCGCCGTCATCCTGGGTGTAGTCGATGACATTGCGCAATTCGCCGGAGGCCAGGATCGGGTTGAAGATCAACTCCATCAGGCGGTCGCGGCTGACCTTGTAGAACTTGTGCTCCGAGAAGAAGAAAAACAGCCGGAACGCGGTCCAGTAGATGGTCAGGGCGAGGATGGTCAGCGGAACCATGAGGACCCCACCATCGGTGAGGATCGTCATGAATTCGGTCTGAAACTGTTCCCAGATGGAATTCAAGGCAGGTTACTCCCAGCGCTTAGGTTGAGGCATGTCGGACGGCGGACTGGCATCAGTCCTCGTCCGACGGCGTCAGGATGGACCGGGAAACGGCCAGGCCGTTGACAAAGGCCACCGCCATGCGCTCCATGTTGGCCATCACGCCCTGGGCCCGGCGGCTCAGGAGAGCGTGCATGATCAAGGCGGGGATGGCCACGATAAGGCCGAATTCCGTCGTCACCAACGCTTCCGAGATACCGCTGGAGAGCTGCTTGGCATCGCCGGTACCGAAAATGGTGATCAGCTTGAAGGTCTTGATCATCCCGGTAACGGTACCGAGAAGACCCATCAGCGGGGCGGTTGCGGCGGTCACGGCGATGAAGGGCAGGAGGCGCTCCAGCTTGGGCTGCACTTCCAGCATCCGTTCGTACATGACTTCCTCGACCAGTTCCTTGTTCTCGTCGCTGTGCTCCACCGCGTCGACCAGCATGGCCCGGGCGGGCCCGCGGACGGCCTCGGCCAGCTCCATGGCCTTTTTCCGGTCCCCGTCGTTGAGGGCCTTGAGGATCCCGTGCAGGGATCCCGGCTGCGGCATCTTGACCGAGTAGATCTCGAAAATCTTGAAGAGGGCCGTAACGGTGGCCAGGAAAGCGAAGAAGAGGATCGGCCAGATCCAGATCCCGCCCTTGTTGATGTGTTCCCAGATCGTCTCGTCCTGGGCGGCAATGGCCAGGGCGCTGCCCAGGGTCGGGTCCACCGGAATGGGACCCTGGCCGGCATCGACGGTCTGGCGGACCACCTCGTCGAGGCTTGGGCTGATGCTGATCACCGGCGGCAGGAGGCCGGTCCGCAAGGCCACCCCTGCGCTTTCCGAGGCATTGCTGGTAAAATAGACCGTCGGGCCAAGGAGAAGGAACTTGCCCTCCTCGACCTCTCCTCTCGATACGACGGCCTCGCCGACGAAGGTCTGGCCGCCAATCAGGTCCTGAAAGCGTCCGATGGAGGTGGAAAGTATAAAGGTCTGGTCCAGCAGCCGCAGGGCCTTGCCCAGCTCGCTGTCAGCCATGGTGGCGCTTGAAGCCTCCTTGAAGCGGTCGATCTCATTCTTGTAAAGCTGCTGTTCCGGCAGGGAAATGTCCCGCTCGAAGCGCTCCCCGAAGTCCGCAACCAGGTTGGCCACATAGTCCAGCTGCTCCTGGCGCTTGCTGACCCGGTCGGCGAGGGAATTGAGATCGACGGTGCTGTTGTCCTTGAAACGCTGGGCCCGCTGGGCCTCGCGCCGCATCTCGCGCAGTTGGGACTGCAGGTCGTTCAGCTCCTTGGCGAGCGGGATCTTCTCGTCCTTGATCCTTTCCTGGAGGGCGGCGTAGCGGGCCAGGGCATCTTCCAGGTCGGCCTGGGCACTGGATTTGACCTGATCCACGGTCGCACCGAAAAGGGAGACCGGTAATGCGGTCAGGATAAATAGCTTAATTAAGTTCTTCACGGGAAAACTGGGTTTGCGGTTCACGGTGGACCGGGTCACTGGACACTGACCGGCAGTTCGATATACCGGGCCTGCTGGGTGCCCCGGTAGATATCGACGAAGTTACGGACATTGGAAATCAGGGCCAGGTCCTCTTTCCATTCCCAACCGTCCGGTCCCGGAGCTCCGTAACCGGCGTGCTCGTTGGCCTGGTCGACGTAGTAGGCCGCGCCCAGTCCGAAGTAGACGGTCTCCGTCTGCACCGTGCGGCCGGCCTCGAATTCCCGGAAGTCTTCCACCAGGGTCACCACCTGGTTGAACTTCTGGATCTGGGTCAGGATGGCCACCACCGGCTGGATTCGCTGGGCGATGGAGAGCTTGGTCGTGTCCGGATCCTCAGGTATATTATTAAAGAGGGGACTCAGCTCTTCCTTTAACGGCGGCGGCAGAATGGCTTCCAGTTGCTTGATCTCGGCTTCCGCCTGGGCGACCGCCTCCAGGGCCTGGTTTTCGACATCCTTGACGGCCTGGTCGGACTCGAGGAGCTCGGCCCGGCGGGCCTCGGCGGCGCTGGTATCCTTTTCCGCGTCGGCAATGATCTGGGAAAGGGTTTCAATTTCCTGCTGGTATACCGAAATCAAATTTTCCATGGACGCCTTGTCCGCTTTCCACTCGGCGGCTCCCTCGCTGATCAAGCGCTCGGTCTTGACCCACTCGTCCAGAATATTTACTGATTCCTCCAAGGGGTTCCCTGCAAGGGTTCCAAAACCCAAGAGAAGCCCCGCTCCCAACAATATTTTTGAGCGGATTTGATTAAATGACATGTAGATAAGTGTCCTGTTGATGTGAGAAAAACCCGAAATCTTGCCGCCTTTGCCCACTTGTCAAGAGGATCAACAACCGAATTGTCATTTAAGGCCTAAGTAAAGTTACTCACTTTTATAAGTTTTGCTTGACGCCCGGAGGGCTGTTTTTAGAGAAACTAATACCTAATCCCCCTGATGAACCCACTCTTCGAGAATACTGCCACCATCGCGGAACCGACTCCCCGTCGGCTTCTCCTCCAAGGGTATTTTCATCGACCGTCGCCCCCGACGGGAGGTTAATTTCGGGCCGGAAGCGCCACCCCGCCTCCCCCGGACAACACCAGCATCTTATACTCATGAAACGTCGACAGTTTATCTTGTCTCTCGCCGGAACCGCCGCCGCCGGGTTGGCCGGTTGGCGAATTGCCCAGGTCAAAGGCGGCGCCGGGACCCGCCGGGGAAACCTTCCCACCGGACCGCTGGCCAAGTTCAGCCGCACCGGATGGGCTTTGGGCACCCAGGTCACCCTGACCGTTTTTCATGATGACCGCGCAACGGCCGAGGAGGCCATGGATGAAGCCCTGGCTGAGATCGACCGCGTGGAACAAGTCATGAGCCTGTATCGCCCCGGCAGCGAGTTGAGCCGGCTCAACCGGGTGAAGCAGCTCGACAATCCCCACCCCTGGCTGGTGGAGGTGCTGCAGAGCGCTTCCCGCCTGTCGGAGCAAAGCAACGGGGCTTTCGACGTCACCGTGCAGCCTCTCTGGACTTTATATTACAGCCGCTCCAAGGCCCGTACGCAACCGACGGAAGCTGAACTGCAGGCCGAACTGGCCAAGGTGGACTGGCGCCGGGTGGAAGTTTCCGACCAGAAGATCCGCCTCCGAGGCGAGGGCACGGAAATTACCCTCAACGGAATCGCCCAGGGCTTTGCCGCCGATGCCGTGGGCCGGGTCTTTCGCCAGTATGGCATCACCAGCGCCCTTATAGATACCGGTGAGATCGGAACCGTCGGCACCCACGTCCAGAAGGACGGCTGGTCGATCGGGATCAAGCATCCCCGCAACCAGCAGGAATTTCTCGGCCTGGCCCGGCTCGACAACCGCTGCATGGCCACCTCGGGCGACTACGAGACCCGCTTCAGCGAAGATTTCAGCCAGCACCACCTGCTGGATCCCCACACCGGCCACTCGCCCCGGGAGCTTTCCAGCGTCTCGGTCGCGGCCCCGACTGCCCTCCAGGCGGACGCCTTGTCCACCGCGGTTTTCCTCCTCGGACTGGAAAAAGGCCGCCAATTGATCGAGGCCACTCCGGGGACGGATGCCCTTTTTGTCACCAAGGATGGACGGACCGTCCAGACTTCCCAATTCCCGCTGATCGTCTAGGACAGCCTGAGGACCGTCGGTGAGCTCGGAATTCACAACCTACATCATCTCCGCCCTGGCCTTCATGGGAGGGTTGGGAATCGTCCTGGCGGCCGTTCTGGCCCTGGCCAACAAGAAGCTGCACGTCCAGGAGGACCCCCGCATTGACGAGGTCGAGGGCATGCTCCCCGGCACCAACTGCGGGGCCTGCGGTTCGCCCGGCTGCCGCGCCTTTGCCGAGGCCTGCGTGGGCGGAAACGCCAATCCCAGCAAGTGCACCGTCAGTTCGCGGGACATGGTGGCCTTCATCGCCGGCTACCTCGGAGTCGAGGTCGGTGAACAGGAAAAGATTGTCGCCCGCCTGGCCTGCGCCGGCGGCAACCATGTGGCCCGGATGCGGGCCAACTACGCCGGAATGGGCAGCTGCCGCGCCGCGGTGGCCGCCGGAGGCGGCGGCAAGGCCTGCGCCTGGGGCTGCCTCGGACTGGGCGACTGTGAGGAATCCTGCGGCTTCGATGCCATCCACATGGACCGCCACGGCCTGCCGGTCGTCGACGAGGACAAGTGCGTGGCCTGCAACGACTGCGTCGTGGCCTGTCCGCTGGACCTCTTCTCCCTCCATCCGGTCAGCCACCAGCTCTGGGTGGCCTGCAAAAGCCTCGCCCAGGGCGACGATGCCCTGGCCGACTGCGATGTCGCCTGCACGGGTTGCGCCCGCTGTGCCGCGGATGCCCCGGAAGGCCTCATCTGCATGAAAAACAACCTGGCTGTGGTGGACTATTCCAAGAACCACCTGGCCTCCCGAATCGCAACCGAGCGCTGCCCCACCGGGGCCATCGTCTGGTATGACAAGGGCCAGGCCATCAAGGGTGGCGCGGCCCGGAAAATCATCCGCAAGGAACCCCTGCCGATCCGGCCGGATTCCCGCTGAGCATCTTTCAATACAATTACTAATACCTGAAAATCAAAGAGATAAAGCAATGGCTGCCGAAAACAACAAAGTGAAGTACCCTGGCATTCCAGCCGCCATGGATGGAAACACCGCCGTCATCATGTGCGAGCGGGAATCAAGTGACGCTGCTGGCGCCTACCCGATCACGCCTTCCACCCAGATGGGTGAATACTGGGCCGAGGAAACCGCCCGGGGACACATCAATATTTCCGGGAAACCCCTGATTTTTGTTGAGCCCGAAGGTGAACATGCCGCCGCCGGGGTGACCGCGGGGATGTCCATGAGCGGCCTCCGCGCCTCCAACTTCTCCTCCGGACAGGGCATTGCCTACATGCACGAGTCCCTGTACGGGGCCGTCGGCAAGCGCCTTCCCTACATTCTCAATGTCGGCTGCCGGGCCATCACCAAAACCTCCCTCAATGTCCACGCCGGCCATGACGACTACCACCTGATGGACGACACCGGCTTCTTCCAGGTGATGGGCAAAAGCGCGCAGGAAGCGGCTGACCTGAACATCATTTCCCGCAAGATCGCCGAGTTGTCCCTGACCCCCGGCGCCGTCGGGCAGGACGGATTCCTGACCACCCACCTGATTGAGACCATGGTGGTCCCGGAACGGGAACTGATCGCGGAATACCTGGGCCGCCCGGATGACATCATCGAGACCCCCACCCCGGCCCAGAAGATGCTTTACGGCGATACCCGCCGCCGCGTGCCCATCCTGTGGGACATCGACAATCCGGTCCTCTCCGGATCGGTCCAGAACCAGGACGCCTACATGCAGTCGGTGGCCGCCCAGCGACCCTATTTCTTCCAGCACATTCCCGACCTTGCCGACCAGTGCATGAAGGAATTCACCGAGCTCACCGGTCGTCCCTACAGCCGGGTCTCCACCTACAAGTGCGAGGATGCAGACTACATCGTGATTGGCATGGGCAGCCTGGTCGGAACCGCGGAAGCGGTGGCCGACTACATGCGGGAAAAGCACAAGATCAAGGTCGGGGTCATCAACATGACCATGTACCGGCCCTTCCCCGGCGACCTCGTTGGCAAGCTGATCCAGGGCCGCAAGGGCGTTGCCGTCCTCGAGCGGACCGACCAGCCCCTGGCTGAGGACCTGCCGCTGATCCGCGAAATCCGCGCCACGGTCAGCAAGTGCATGGAAAACGGCCTCTGCGGCAAGGGCGAGCCCCTGCCCTACCCGAAGTACGCCAGCTACAAGACTTCCAAGGATGCGCCGACCCTCTACTCGGGCTGCTTCGGCATGGGAAGCCGCGACCTCCAGCCGGAAGGCATTGTCGGGACCGTCGAGAACATGCTCCCGGACGGCAAGAAGCGGAAGTTCTTCTACCTCTCCATCGACTTCATCCACGACAAGCCCTCCTCCCCGAAGAACGAGATCTACCAGCAAAAGCTGCAGGAGTACTACCCGAACATCAAGGAGATGGGGGTCAAGGGCAGCGAAAACCCGAACCTGCTGCCCAAGGGCGCGGTCACGGTCCGCATGCACTCCGTTGGCGGCTGGGGCGCCATCACCACCGGCAAGAACCTCGCCATCACCCTTTACGACCTGCTCGGGTACGACATCAAGGCCAACCCCAAGTACGGTTCCGAAAAGAAGGGGCAGCCGACCACTTACTACCTCTCCGCCGCTCCGGAGCCGATCCGCATCAACTGCGAATACTTCTTCGTGGATGCGGTCCTCTCCCCGGACCCGAACGTGTTCAGCCACTCCAACCCGCTCTTCGGGCTGAAGAAGGGCGGCACCTTCATCATCCAGAGCGACCAGGAATCCGCGGAAAAGGTCTGGAACAGCTTCCCGCGGGCGGCCCAGCAGTTCATCATCGATAATGAAATCCGGGTCTTCTTCCTCGACGCCTTCAAGATCGCCCGCGAAGAGGCAACCGATCCGGAACTCCAGTTCCGCATGCAGGGGATCGCCTTCCAGGGCGCTTTCTTTGCCGGCTCGACCCTGATGAAGACGGCCAACCTGACCGAGGAAACCCTCTTCAAGGCCATTCACGATCAGGTTCAGAAGAAATTCGGCAGCAAGGGAGCCCGTGTGGTCGAGGACAACATGCGGGTCGTTCGCCGCGGCTTCGACGAGATCACCGAGATCACCGAGAAGAAGATCAGCGAGGGGGCCATGGCCGCCCGCAAGGAGACCAACCTTCCGGTCATGCTCAAGCGCATGGCCGCCAGTGACGATCCCAAGACCGACATCCATCGCTTCTGGGAACAGACCGGCAGCTTCTACCTGGGCGGCCGTCCCAATGACAACCTGGCCGATCCCTTCAACGCCCTGAGCCTGATCCCGGCCAATTCCGGCGTCTTCCGCGACATGACGCAGATCCGCTTCACCCATCCGGTCTGGAACCCGGAAAAGTGCACGGCCTGCAGCGATTGCTTCACGGTCTGCCCGGACAGCGCCATTCCCGGCCTGGCCCTCCCGATCAACGAGGTCTTCAACACCACCATCAAGCGCGTCCAGCGCGCCGGCCACGAGGTCAAGCTCCTCCCCAAGGCCGTCCGCACGGTGGAAAAGAAGCTCCGCCAGTCCGTGGCCGCCGTCGATGGCGATACCGCCAGCACCAACAGCGTGCCGCTCCTCAAGGAAGCCATTGCCGCCACCATCGCCGAGGCCAACGGCGACTCGGAGGAACTCAAGAAGGAGTTCGGCTGGTTCCAGGAATCGATCGGTGACTTCAAGTTCGCCTTCACCAAGCCCTACTACGAGCAGCGGGAAAAGAAGGCGGCCGGCACCGGCGGCCTCTTCGCCATCACCATCAACCCGTACACCTGCAAAGGCTGCATGCTTTGCGTGGACGTCTGTGACGACGAGGCCCTGACGGTCACCGAACAGACCACCGACACGGTCAAGCAGCTGCGCGACGAGTGGGAGTTCTGGCAGGACCTGCCGACCACCCCCAAGGACTTCATCCGCATCGACGACATCGACGAGAAGATCGGGGCCCTCGAGACCATGCTCATGGACAAGTCCGTCTACAGTTCCATGGTCTGTGGCGACGGATCCTGCACCGGTTGCGGCGAAAAGGGCATCCTGCACATCTTCACCAGCACCATCACGGCCCTCATGCAGGGCCGCGTCCGGAAACAGATCCAGAAGATCGACGACCTCATCGCCCGCCTTGAGAAGCACCTTAAGACCAAGCTGGCGGAAACCGTCGACATCAGCGACATCGCCGCCATCCAGAAGGCGGTGGCCACCGCTAAGGACCGCGACCTCAAGCTCTCCGAGCTGGCCGGGGCTCTCGACGAAGGCAAGGAAGGCTCCCCGCTGGACCAGGAATGGCTCGGCTGGATCAGCGGCCTCCTGGCCAAGCTGAAGGACCTCAAGTGGCGCTACGAGGAAGGCCCGACCAAAAACGGCCGCGCCAACCTGGGCTTCATCAATTCCACCGGCTGTTCTTCCGTCTACGGCTCCAGCTGGCCCTACAATCCGTATCCCTTCCCGTGGTCCAACCACCTCTTCCAGGATTCCCCGTCCGTCTCGATGGGGATCTTCGAGGGACACATGCGGGTCATGGCCGACGGTTTCAAGGCCATCCGCCAGGCGGAAGCCGAACTGGAAGGCCAGGAGGATTACAAGAGCATCGAGAAGTCCCTCGTCTATTTCGACTGGAAGGGCTTCACGGACGACGAGTACATGCTCTGCCCGCCGGTCTGCGCGGTCGGTGGCGACGGGGCCATGTACGACATCGGTTTCCAGAACCTCTCCCGGGCCCTCATGGCCGGCCGGCCGATCAAGATCTTCGTGCTCGACACCCAGGTCTACTCCAACACCGGCGGCCAGGCCTGTACCTCGGGCTTCATCGGCCAGGTTTCCGACATGGCTCCCTACGGCAAGGCCTGGAAGGGCAAGACCGAGATCCGCAAGGAGATCAGCCTCATCGGGGCGGCCCACCGCTCGGCCTACATCATGCAGGGCAACATCGCCAACTACACGCACCTTATCGAAGGCTTCATCGACGGCCTCAACGCCCGTCGCCCGGCCCTCTTCAACGTGTACGCGGTCTGCCAGCCGGAACACGGCGTGCCGGATGATGCCGCGGCCTACCGCAGCAAGATGGCCCTCGAGTCCCGCGCCTACCCGATCATGACCTTCAATCCCGACGAGGGGGATGCCTGGGAAGACTGCATCAGCATCGAGGGCAATCCCTCCATCGATCAGGACTGGCCGGTCTACAACCTGGAGTACGTCGACGAGGAGGGCAACGCGCAGTCCATGGAACTGCCGATGACCTTCGCCGACTTCGCTGTCCAGGAAGGCCGCTTCCGCAAGCATTTCCGCAAGGCTCCGCAGGACACCTGGAACGAGAACATGGTGCCCCTGGCCGAGTTCATCGACCTCGAGGAGGACGACCGCGAAGGCATGTTCCCCTACATCTGGGCGGTGGATAAGAAAAACCGCCTGATGCGGGTCCTGGTCTCCCAGGAAATCGTCAAGTCGACCGAGGAGCGCCGCAGCTTCTGGCGGACCCTGAAGGGCCTGGCCGGCCTCACCCGCAAGGTGGATCCGGATGCCATCGCCACCCAGGTCCGCAACGAGACCGCCCAGCGCCTGGCCCAGGGACTGATGTCCATGCTGACCGGCGAAGGCGGCCCGGCCCAGGCCATCCTCAACATGCCCTCCGCCTCGGCCGCCCCGGCGGCCCCGGCCACCAATGGCGCCGCCCCGGCGGAAGCACCCGCCGCGGCCCCGGCCGGCGGTGGTGCCTTTGAGCCGGCCTGGATCGACCAGACGGAATGCACCTCCTGCGACGAATGCATCAACATCAACCCGAAGATCTTCCAGTACGACGACAACAAGAAGGCGTTCGTCAAGGATCCCAAGGGTGGCCCCTTCAAGGACATTGTCCGGGCCGCGGAAAAGTGCACCGGCCGGTGCATTCATCCCGGCACCCCGGCCGATCCCGGCGAAAAGGGCGTTGATAAGCTCGTCAAGCGGGCGGAGAAGTACCAGTAAGCGGGACGGATCCTGAACCTGAAACAGGAAAGGACTGGCACGTGAATCCCATCAACGGAGCACTGACATGAGTGGCCTGGCAAAATTGCTGGATCCGGCCCACTGGTTCCGGAGCACCTTTTCGCACGGCATCCACCCGGCGGAGAACAAGCACTTCACGGCCAACAAGCCGATCAGGCGCCTGCCCTTCCCGCCGGAGCTGGTGCTCCCGCTCTCGCAGCATGCCGGGGCGCCCTCGCAACTGATTGTCCATCCCGGGCAGGAGGTCGTGCGGGGCGAACCCATCGCCAAGGCGGGCGGATTTGTCTCCGTGCCCCTGCATGCCCCGGCCACCGGGATGATCAAGGGCGTGGAGTTGATGCCCACCGCCCGGGGTCCCAAGACCCCCTGCGTGATCCTCAAGGTCTATCCCGGCGACAGCCAGGAGGTCCGCTTCTACCAGGAGCGCGATGTCGACAAGATGACGCCCCAGGAGATCATGCAGGCGGTCCAGGACAGCGGCCTGGTCGGGCTCGGCGGGGCCGCCTTCCCGACCCACGTCAAGCTCTCGCCCCCCAAGGACCACAAGGTCCACACGGTCCTCATCAACGGCTGCGAGTGCGAGCCCTTCCTGACCACGGACCACCGGGTCATGATCGAGATGGCGGAATACCTGATCAGGGGGACGCAGATCTTCATGAAGGCCCTGGGGGCCAAAAAGGCCATCATCGGCACCGAGGACAACAAGCTGGACGCGGTTGAAGCGCTCCAGGCCAAGCTGCCCGCGGACGGCTCGATCACCGTCAAGGCGGTCAAGACCAAGTACCCGCAGGGTGCGGAGAAGATGCTGGCCAAGGCCCTGACCGGACTGGAAATCCCCTCCGGGAACTTTCCCTCTTCGGTCGGGCTGGCGGTTTTCAATGTCTCCTCCACCGCCGAGATCGGCGAACTGCTGCCGCTCAGCCGCGGCGTCATCGAGCGCGTGGTGACCATCACCGGTCCCGGCATCGAGCATCCCGGCAACTACATGGTCCCCATCGGGACGCCCTTGCGCTTCATCCTCAACCAGCTCGGCTTCAGCGGCCAGGCCCGCCACCTGATCATGGGGGGCCCGATGATGGGCGGCACCGTTTCCTCCCTGGACGTTCCGGTGACCAAGGGCTGCGGCGGGATCCTTGTCCTCACAGAGGAAGACACCAAGGACCAGATTTCCCGGGCCACCTATCCCTGCATCAGCTGCGCCAAGTGCGTCGAGGCCTGTCCGATGCACCTCAATCCATCCCAGCTGGGCAAGCTGGCCTACAAGCACCGCTACGACGAGATGTCAGGGGATTACCACCTGATGGACTGCTTCGAATGCGGCTGCTGCAGCTTTGTCTGCCCGTCGAACATTCCATTGGTCCAGTATTTCCGGATCGCGAAGTCCTCCCTCCGCGAGAAGGCCATGCGAGAGAAAGCCAAAGCATCATGAGCGAACAAGGCCCCAACGTCATACTTCGCACCTCCCCGCACCTGCGGGTCAGCCCGCCCGTCCATGTCATCATGCGGAACGTGGTCTGGGCCCTGCTCCCGGTCTGCGCCTTTTCCATCTACCAGTTCGGGATCAGCGTCCTCGGCCTGATCGTGACCTGCGTGGCCTCCTGCATCCTGACCGAGCATGTCATTTGCCGCCTCTCCGGGCGCGACTCCGCCGTCAAGGACTGGAGCGCGGTCATCACCGGCATCCTCCTGGCCCTCTGCCTGCCGCCCGGGTTTCCGTACTGGATGGCCGCCGTGGCCGGCTTTGTCGGCATCGGGGTCGGCAAGATGTTCTTCGGCGGACTGGGCTTCAATGTCATGAATCCGGCCCTCGTTGGGCGGGCTTTCGCCCAGGCTTCCTTCACCGTGCCCATCACCACCTGGGTTCCCTCCATGGTGCCGGACCGCTTCACCCAGTTTATCCCTTCCAGCATCACCCTGCCCTTCCTGAAGCCGAATTCGGTCACGGAATGGCTGGGACAGGTGGCCCCGGACGGCTTCACCGGTGCGACCCCGCTGGCGGTCATGAAATTCGATCATGTCCAGAGCATTCCCACCATGGATCTCTTTGTCGGCACCTCCGCCGGTTCCGCCGGCGAGACTTCGGCCCTGCTGATCCTGCTCTGCGGCCTCTACCTGGTCTTCCGGAAGATGATGGACTGGCGCATTACGGCCAGCATCCTGCTCACCGCGGGCGGGATCTCCGGCATCCTTTACATGGTCAATCCGGCCGTCTACCCGGACCCGCTCTTCACCCTCTGCACGGGCGGCCTGATGCTCGGCGCGGTCTTCATGGCCACGGACATGGTGGCCTCCCCGGTAACCCCCCTCGGGGTCTGGATCTACGGGGCCCTGATCGGGACCATTACCGTTGTCATCCGCTTCTGGGGCGGCCTCAACGAGGGGGTCATGTACGCCATTCTTCTCGGAAACGCCTTTTCACCCCTGATCGCCATGATTACCCAACCGCGCATCTACGGAGCCCGCAAAGCGAAAGGAGCGGCATGAGCGAGCAATCCCCCATCGCCCCGCCGCCCGGGCCGGGCAGCCTGCGGCTGATCGTCTCGCTGGGCCTGATCGCCATGATCTCCGGACTCTTTATCGTCCTTTCGGTCCAGCTGACCCGGGAGAAGATCGCCCACAACAAGCAGGTCGCCCTGGAAAAGGCCATTTTCGCGGTCCTCCCGGACGCCACCCAGGTGGTCAAGTACAAGCTGGACGAGTCGGGTTTGGTCCAACTGCCCAACGAGGCCACGGACGCCAACCTTTACGCCGGCTACAATGCCGCCGGCCACCTGGCCGGCCTGGCCATGGAGGGCTCGGCCCGCGGTTACCAGGACGTGGTCAAGGTCCTCTACGGCTACTCCCTGGAGAAGGAGGCCATCATCGGCATGACGGTCCTCGAAAGCACGGAGACCCCCGGCCTCGGTGACCGGGCCAACAACGACCCGGAGTTTCATGGGAATTTCAAGAACCTGGACGCCAGCCTGACCGGGGATGGATCGGCCGTGGCCAATCCCATTGTCACGGTCAAGAACGGCAAGAAGGAACACCCCTGGCAGATCGACGGGATTTCCGGCGCCACCGTGACCTCGACCGCCGTCGGCAACGGGATCCGGGAAAGCACCAACCGCCTCCTGCCGTTGCTGCACCAGTACCAGGGATCCCTGGTGGAAAACCTGAACCCATGAGGGAGTTTTAAAGATGGTTAAAGATCCAAGACTACCCGATCCCCTTAGCTGGCAGACCTTTACCACGGGCCTGTGGAAGGAGAATCCGGTTTTCGTGATGCTGTTGGGCCTGTGCCCGACCCTGGCCGTGACCAATTCGGCCATCAACGCCCTCTCCATGGGCCTGGCCACCACCTTTGTCCTGGTCTGTTCGGGGGTTCTGGTCTCCCTGCTCCGGAAGGTCATTCCCAAGCAGGTCCGCATTGCCTCCTACATCATCATCATCGCCACTTTCGTGACCATGGCCGACTACGCCATCCAGGCCATCAGCCTGGACATCTACAAGGCCCTCGGGGCCTTCATCCAGCTGATCGTGGTCAATTGCATTATCCTCGGCCGGGCGGAAGCCTACGCTTCCAAGAATCCGGTATCCAACGCCTTCATCAACGCGCTGGGGATGGGCGTCGGCTTCACCTTTGCCCTCCTTTGCCTGGGCATGGTGAGGGAGGTGCTCGGAATGGGCAGCCTCTTCGGGGTCCACCTCTTCGGCCCGGCCTTCCAGCCCTGGGCGGTCTTTGTCCTGCCCCCGGGCGGTTTCTTTGTCCTCGCCTTCTGGCTCTGGCTGTTCGCCGTCGCCCGCAAACGCACGGCCCGTGCCCAACCCGCTACCAAGGAGGTCGCTGATGCAGCCTGATTCACTCACCTTCATTTTCCTCAACGCCTTTCTGATCAACAACTTCGTCCTGGCGATGTTCCTCGGTATCTGCCCCTTCCTGGGGGTGTCCGGGAAGATCAAGACGGCCTGGAACATGGGCCTGGCGGTCATTTTCGTCATGCTCGTCAGCTCGATGTGCGCCTACGGCATCAACGCCATCCTGGTCAAGTACGACCTCGAGTTCCTGCGCCTGATCAGCTACATCGCGGTCATCGCCTCGGCCGTGCAGCTGGTCGAGATGACCATCAAGAAGTTCAGCCCGGCCCTCTTCCGGACCCTGGGGATCTTCCTCCCGCTGATCACCACCAACTGCGCCATCCTGGGCCTGGCCCTCTTCCAGACCAACCGCAGCTACGATTTCCTCCAGTGCCTGGCCTTCAGTGTCGGAGCCGGAGCCGGATTCACCCTGGCCCTGGTCCTCATGGCCGGTCTGCGGGAAAAGCTGGAGCTGGCCGACGTGCCGGACGTCAGCATGGGCGCCGCCCTCAGCCTGATGCTGGGCGGGATGCTTTCACTGGCCTTCATGGGCTTTGCCGGACTGGGAGGCTGATCGATGGAAATGCTGGTCAACTTCCTCGTCGCCGCCCTCGGCATCCTGGTCCTCCTGTCCGGCTGGATCTTCGTTCAGCACATCACCCGGGGTTATTCCGAGCGCCATCCTGAATTCGGTCCCGCCCGCGAGGAGGGAGGCGGCTGCGGCGGCCTCTTCTGCCTGTGCCAGAACGGCCAGGATTGCCCCAAGGAAAAGCTCAAGCAGGCCATCCGGAGGAAGCACCCACATTAATCATCGCCAAGCAACCATTAACGATATACCCTTATTTTAATCAGGAATAGAAATCATGAAGCTCACCGAGTACGACATCAGCCATCCCTATAAAGCCACCGTTGTGAAGTCCGAGCGGATCACGGACGAATCCACCGATGAGGTCCGCCACATCGTCCTGAACATCGCCGACGCTACTTTCCATTTCGTCGAAGGTCAGAGCGTCGGGGTCCTTGTTCCCGGCCCGCATGAATTTGGCAACGAATACCACATGCGCCTCTACTCCATCGCCAGTTCACGACAGGGCGAGGGCTCCAACATGACCGAGATTTCCATCTGCGTCCGCCGCTGCTTCTACATCGACGAGGTCAGCGGGGAACGTTTCCCGGGCGTCGCCTCCAATTTCCTCTGCGACCGCAAACCGGGCGACACGGTCCAGCTGACCGGCCCCTACGGCCGCCAGTTCCTCCCGCCGCGGGACAATACCGCCAACATGCTGATGATCGGTGTCGGCACCGGCATTGCCCCCTTCCGGGCCTTCATCAAGCACATTTACGAGGAGCGCAAGGAATGGAAGGGCCAGGTCCGCCTCTTCTACGGCGCCCGCACCGGCATGGACCTGCTCTACATGAACGACAAGAACGCCGACCTCAGCCTTTACTACGACAAGGAGACCTTCAAGGCCTTCGAGGCCCTCAGTCCCCGCCCGGCCTTTGATGAGCCGGAACAGGTCGAGCAGTCCATCAAGGAACACGCCCAGGAGGTCTGGACCCTGGTCAAGGATCCCAAGACCTACGTCTATGTCTCCGGCCTCTCCCGCCTCGAGGGCCGCCTCGACAAGACCCTCAGCGAGATGGCCGGTGGTGAAGAGCAGTGGAAGGACCTCAAGAAGGAAATGGCCGCCAACGGCCGCTGGTCCACCCTCTTCTACGATTGATCCCGAAGGGGTCAGAACCCGGATTTTGACATATCCTCCCCTGCTGCGCCCGGTGTCCGTGATGGACCCGGGCGTTTTTTTGTCCCGAAGGCCTGGACGGTGGCCTCCGTCAGAAGACAAACCCGGTCCCGATACGGATCCAGAGGGGCATGGTGACCACGGAGGCCAGGGTGGTGGCCAGGACCACCTTGATGGCGACGGAGGCGTCACCGCCGAAATGCCGTGAGAGGACGATGGGCAGGATGCCGGCTGGCATGGCGGCCTGGATGACGATGACCTGCCGCAGCTCGGTGGACAGTCCGGGCATCCAGGCGGCAAAGGCGACAAACAGAATGGGAAGGAGGCCGAGCCGGACGGCAATGGACCCGAGGCTGACTTTGGGCATGTCGAAAAGCCCCCTGCGGTTCAGGAAATCGGCGATGGAGGCCCCGGCGAGGATGATCCCGACCGGAATGCTGCAGCTGCCCAGCATGGCCACGGTCCGGCTGATCCAGCCCGGTATATGGGCATCGAGACCGACGCTGTTGATGGAGACCGCAACCAGCATGGCGAGGACCGGGGGATTGAGGAGCTGCTTCAGCATTCCCTTGCGGAATTGCCCTGAGACCAGGATGATGCCGGCCGTCCACAGGGCCGCCTCCACCCCGACGTTGTAGACCAGGAGGACCCCCATGGTCTCCCGGTCGCCGAAGAGGGCCATGATGACGGGAATGGGGATATAGCCGTAATTGTAGATCCCGTTGCAAAAGGCGAAAGTCCGCAAGCCGCTCCCCCTCTTGAGCCCGATGCTCCGGGCGACCAGCCAGGCCAGGGCGAAGCCGACGATGAGGGAGAAAAAGCCGGTCAGCGGAGCGGAAATCAGGTTCGGGGCGGACTTCAGGGCCGGGTTGCCGATAATGTAGGCCAGGTAGAGGCAGGGATAGAAGACCCGGATAATGAGGCTCAGGAGCGTGGTGTCGGCCTCCTTGTTGAGGACCCGGGTCTTGCGCAGGGTGAATCCGAGGGCCAGGAGGATGAAGACCGGCAGGGCGGCCCCCAGGATGGTCGCAATCGGGAATTCCATGCCGGGGCTCTAGATGTTCCAGCTTCCCCCCGAGGGACGCTTCTGGAACTCGCCGAGGGCGGTGCGCTTGAAGCCCCCGTAGAAATAGAGGAAGGCCAGGTAGCAGTAGAAGCTGACCAGCACGGCCAGGAAGAGGTAGTCCGGCAAGGGCTGGTTGGAGCAGAAAAGCTCGATGAAGCTGGCCGGGGAATCCGCCTTCATGACCACCAGGGTATGCATCATCCAGGCCCCGATGAGGATTCCGAAGATCCACACGTAATTGCGCCGGAAGCGCCGGGACAAGGCTTCCAGGAGGGTGATCTTGTAGGAGGGAAGGATCAGGTCCTCCCCCATCTGGCGGCGCCAGTTGCCCTCCAGCCGCTTGGCGGAAAGCATCACCACGGGAAAGATGAAATGGGACTCCAGCATCCGCACCCGGGCCCGGTAGGCGTCGTAGAAGCGGTAGCGCCGGGCCTCGATGGTGAGGAGGAGGTAGGTGATGAAGTTGGCGAAGATGAAGAAGAAGGTGCTGTTGGTGGTATGGTTCCAGGCGAAGGAAACAATCCCCATCATCCCGATAATGGCCCAATGGGTGGTGGTGTCGAAGCGCTGCCGCCAGATCATCATCCGGCCCAGCTCGCCACGGTAGAAGTGAACCATGACCGCCGCGTAATCCTTGGGGAAACTGTACCCCGCTTCCGGTTCCTTCTCCTCGCTCATGGCCTGAATCCTACCCCAGCCACTCCCACAGAAGCAAGCACCACCAGAGGCCGGCATTGACCAGGGCCACGGTGACGGCCGCGCTTCCCATGTCCTTGGCCTTCTTGGCATAGGGATGCCGGTTGTGGGAAATATAGTCGACCACCCATTCCATGGCTGAATTGAGCAGTTCCACCACCAGCACCATCAGCATCGCGGAAATGACCAGCGCCTTGTACAACGGGCCGGCCGGAACCAGGCAGGCCAGCGGGGCCAGGATAATGAAGGCCACCACCTCCATCCGGAAGGCCATCTCGTGCCGGAGGGCGGCCAGGAATCCGTCGGCCGAATAACCCGAGGCCTTGAAGATATGGACCAGCCAGGTTTCCCCCTCGGTCTTGCTTTGCCCCTCGGAGCGGACTTGGTCTTCAGCATCTCCTGCCATGGGGGATCAGCTTGTTCCGGCAGTGAGCCAAGACAAGCCTCAATCCTTTGCGCCGCCACTGGCCAGGCGACGCTTGCGATTGAGGGAGTAGCGCCACTGCAGGAGCTGGACAACGGTGGCGAATCCCATCGGCAGGTAGATGTAGGCCTTGGGAACCTCGTGGTGGAAGGATTCCAGGATCAGAACCACCCCGATGGTAATAAGGAAGGCCAGGGCCAGGATCTTGAAGGTCGGGTTGTTGTGGATGAATTCCCCGACCGGTCCGGCGAAGAACAGGAGAACCGCGAAGGAAAGGATGACCGCCGCCCAGATGACCGCCACATGGTCCGTCATGCCGAAGGCGGTGACCACCGAATCGAGGGCGAACACCATGTCCACGGCCACGATCATGCCCACCGCCGAGGCAAAGGCCGCGCGTGGCTTGGCCTGGGTCGTGTCCTCCTCGTGCCCCACCAGCTCCACGGTGTGATGGATTTCCCGGACAGCCTTCCAGATCAGGAAACCCCCGCCGACCAGCAGGATCAGGTCCCGGATGGATAAAGGTCCGAGGACCGGATCGCTCAGGGCCAGGAGCCAGGAAAAGGCCAGGACCATCAGGAGCCGGGCCACCAGGGCCAGGCCCAGGCCCAGCAGGCGGGCCTTGCGGCGAAGGTCCTCCGGGAGGCGCGAGACCAGGATCGAGATAACCAGGATGTTGTCCACCCCGAGAACCAGCTCCAGGGCGAAAAGGAGGGCCAGCGTTGCCAGATAGTCAGCCATGAATGCCGTTTTGACCGGCTTTCCCGGCGATGACAAGCCTCCTCGACGCAACCGCGCCGAGGAGGCCCGGGTTATGCCTTCCAGCGACGGAACAGGGCAAAGGCGAATCCGCACAGGCCGAGGGCCAGGGACCAGGTCCGGGGCTCGGGAACGGGCGTCGATTCCAGGACCAGGTTGTCGATGGCCACATAGGACGGCGTGTTGCTCCCGAAATCGCCGGTGTCGGTCGATTCCAGGGAAAAGGTAATTTGCGCCACCCCGCTGCCCAGGGGGCTCAGGTCCACCGTGGCCCAGCTGTCCAGGATGTAGCCGGTCTCCAGACCGTCCCTGAAGTCGGCCAGGTAGACCTCCACCGATCCGGTCTCCAGCCCCCCGGCATCATACCCGGTCAGGGTCAGGAGAAAGTAATCACCCGCCCCGAACTGCTTCGCAAAGGCATCCCCGTCCCGCATGGAGATGCCGGCATAGCTGTTGTTGGTCACGGACAGCTCCTGCGGGGCCCGCCAGCCCAAAGGCAGATCGAGGGTCGAGGGCGCATAAGTGACGGCATAGACCCGGCCCCCAGCCGCGCCCCCGGCAAAGGCGCTGTACTGGTTGTCGAAGCCCGCCGTGCCCGTGTCCGTGGTCGTCGAGTAGGCCCAGCCGCTCCAGGAATAATAACCCCCGCCCCAGTCGGTGTATTCGTTTCCGAAAAATACCCCTTCGC
>CAJXMX010000013.1 GCA_913056355.1 uncultured Opitutales bacterium | reverse complement strand
TTCAGGGTGTCGAAAATGGTCTCCACCAGGAAAAGGTCCACGCCCCCGTCGGCCAGGCCCTCGGCCTGTTCCCGGTAGGCCTGCCGCAGGTCCTCGAAGGTGATCCCCCGCTTGCCCGGGTCGCTCACGTCCGGCGAAAGGGAGGCTGTGCGGTTGGTCGGGCCGATGCCCCCGGCCACCCAGACCGGCCGTGGCCCGTGTTCCTCGACATGCTTTTCCGCCGCCTCACGGGCCAGCTCCGCCGCCGCCTTGTTGATCGCGTACACGTCTTCCTCCAGCCCGTAGTCGGCCTGGGAAATCCGGTTGGCGTTAAAGGTGTTGGTCTCGATAATGTCCGCCCCGGCCTCCAGGAATCCCCGGTGCACTTCCTCGATCACTTCCGGACGGGTCAGGACCAGGATGTCGTTGTTCCCCTTCAGGTCCCTGCCGTGGTCCTTGTACCGCTCTCCCCGGAAGGCCGCCTCATCCAGCTTGTAATTCTGGATCTGCGTTCCCATGGCCCCGTCCAGGATCACAATCCGCTCCTCCAGCAGCTTGCCCAGCTGCCGTTCCTGCTCGCTTTGTGTCATATTAATCATCATATCATGATTGAATGATGCGTTGTCAAGCACCTGCATGCTTGCCTTGCCCGGTGAAGGATGCCACATCCATGCCCCATGGAGTTGGGATTCGAGCTACTGCATTCTAACGGCCCGGTCGCGCCCCGGCTGGGCCGCCTGCACACCCGGCACGGCATGGTCCAGACGCCGATCTTCATGCCAGTGGGCACCCAGGGAACGGTCAAGGGGCTTTTGCCGTCCCAGCTCCGGGAGGCCAAGGCGCAGATTATCCTCGGCAACACCTACCATCTCAACCTCCGGCCGACCTCCGAGCGTATCCGGGAGCTGGGCGGCCTGCACGCCTTCATGGGCTGGGACCGGCCCATCCTGACCGACAGCGGCGGCTTCCAGGTCTTCAGCTTGTCCAAGTTGCGCAAGATCCGCGAGGACGGGATCCGCTTCCAGTCCCATCTGGACGGCAGCGAGGTCTACCTGACCCCCTCCCGGGTTATCGATATCCAGGCCAATCTCGGGTCCGACATCGCCATGGTCCTCGATGAATGCCCGCCCGCCGATGCGGATCGCAAGGCCTGCGAACAGGCTGTGGAAAGGACCCTGCGCTGGGCCGCCGAGGCCCGGCGCTACGCCGCGGAGACCGGCTTCCTGGATGCCGGGCACCATGTCTTCGGCATCGTCCAGGGTTCCCGGCATGCCGACCTGCGGCAGCTCTGCGCCTCCGCCCTGGCGGCGATGGATTTCCCGGGCTACGCCATCGGCGGGGTCAGCGTCGGGGAACCGGAGGAGGAGATCCTCCCCCAGGTGGAGACCTGCACGGCCGTCCTCCCGGAAAACAAGCCCCGCTATGTCATGGGGGTCGGGACGCCTCCCCAGCTTTTGAAAATGATCGCCCGGGGGGCCGACATGTTTGACTGCGTCATGCCGACCCGCGAGGCGCGACATGGAATCGCCTTTACCGAATTCGGAAAATTAAACCTTAAGAACAACCGTTTTAAGGATGATTTGCGCCCCTTGATGGAGTCCTTTTCCAATACCGAAGCCGGAAGTTTTTCCCGCGCCTACATCCGGCACTTAATCATTTCCAGGGAAATGCTGGGTGCGATTCTATTAACACTGCACAATGTCCGGTTTTTCCTCGACCTGATGCGCCAGGCCCGGGAGCACATCCAGGCAGGGGATTACCAGGAGTGGCATCATCAGTGGATTGAGCGGTACCAGGCGGGAGAATAGAAGGACAGCCTCATAACTTTCACGCGAATCCTGAAAAACCGTTCTTATTAATAATCACACCGCGGGGTTGCGTTATTAACAATTCTTTATTTATATGAACTGCCAGCCTTGAGTGGTTGGTTAAGTACCCAATAAAACCATATGAATAAAGTAAAGCTCAACGAACTAAAGGAACTGGAAAAGCAGGAAAAGCGCCTGGCCAAAAAAAAGGAACGCCTGGAGGCACAACTCAAGGCGGAAAAGGAAATGGCCAAGTGGTATGACGAGGTGCTCAAGGAATCCGGCTACAAGCGGCCCCGCGATCTGATCAAGGCCCTGATGAGCCACTTTGGCATTCGCACCGTCAGCCTGACCCAGTCCAAGCGCGGTCCGGGGCGTCCGGCCAAATCCAAGTCAGCCGGCGCCTCCGGCGGAAAACGCAAGCGGACCAAGATCACCGCCGAAGTGCGGGACACCGTCAAGGAAGCCCTCGGCAAGGGGATGTCCAAGAACGCCGCCTCCAAGAAGTTCGGGATCAGTTACATCGTGATCAAGAAGATCGAAGACGGCGCTTACGACAATCTTTAGGCCGGGGCCAAATCCCCGGAATCCTTTGAATCCACCCGTCGGCTGGCGGGTGGATTTTTTTTATTGGGCGGTTCCCCCGGGTAGGGCAGCTTTCGATTGCCATATGGACCGGGAACCTTCAATTTCTGCCTTTTTGTCATGATTCCCAAAATCTTCAAACGATTTTCCGGAGGCCACTACCGGCGCTTTCTGAAGAAGGCGATGCCATTGGTGACCCGTATCAATGCCCTCGAACAGGAGTATCAGCAGCTGACGGACGAGCAGCTGCAGGCCAAGACGGAGGAATTCAAGAAGCGTCACCAGGACGGTGAAGTCCTGGATGACCTGCTTCCGGAGGCGTATGCGGTGGTCAAGAACGCCGCCCGCCGTCTCTGCGGCCGTGAGATCGAGTACGTGGGGACCCAGGACACCTGGAACATGATCCACTACGATGTCCAGCTGATCGGCGGCATCGCCCTGCACCAGGACTGTATCGCGGAAATGGCCACCGGTGAGGGCAAGACCCTCGTGGCCACCCTTCCCCTGTACCTGAACGCCCTCAGCGGGCGCGGCGCCCAGCTGGTCACGGTCAACGAATACCTGGCCCAGCGCGACGCCGAATGGATGGGGCACCTCTACAAGTTCCTCGGCCTGACGGTCGGGGTCATCAAGGGCGGGCACCAGCAGAACAACGACGAGAAGCGGGCCATGTACAATTGCGACATCACGTACGGCACGGCCAGCGAGTTCGGCTTCGACTACCTGCGTGACAACGGCATGGCCATGAGCCGCGAGTCCCAGGTCCAGAAGGACCATTACTACTGCATCATCGACGAGGTGGACTCCATCCTGATCGACGAGGCCCGGACCCCGCTCATCATCTCGGGCCCGGTCTCGGACGACTCCTCGGCCCCGTTCCTTTCCAGCAAGCCGATGGTGGAGCGCCTTTCCCGGGAGCAGACCCGCCTCTGCAACCGCCTCATCAACGAGGCCAGGCCGGTCATGGAGGATCCCGAGGCCGACCACACCGAGGCCCTCAACAAGATGCTCCAGGTCAAGATGGGGATGCCCAAGAACAAGGTCCTTTTGCGCCTACTCGAGGAGGGCCGGATCCGCAAGGAGTTCGACGCCTTTGACCTGGAAATGGTCGCCGACTACAACAAGAAGCGGCAGTACGCCCTGAAGGAGGAGCTCTTCTACACCCTCGACGAGAAGCAGCGCAGCAGCGACCTGACGGAAAAGGGCCGCAACCTGCTCCACCCGGGCAATCCGGACGCTTTCGTGCTGCCGGACCTGCCGACCAAGTACATGGAGATTGACGGCCGGGAGGATCTCGACGCCCAGGAAAAGGCGCGCCTGAAGGCGGAGGAGCAGTCGGCCTTCGAGAAGACCAGCGAGGAGATCCACGTCATCAGCCAGCTGTTGCGGGCCTACAGCCTGTATGAGCGTGACGTGGAGTACGTGGTCCAGGACGGCAAGGTCATGATTGTCGACGAGAACACCGGGCGCGTGATGCCCGGGCGGCGCTGGTCGGACGGCCTGCACCAGGCGGTCGAGGCCAAGGAGGGAGTCCAGATTGAGAAGGAGTCCAAGACCTACGCCACCATCACCCTCCAGAACTACTTCCGCCTTTACGACAAGCTGGCCGGGATGACCGGTACGGCCGAGACCGAGGCCAACGAGTTCAAGGACATCTACAACATCGATGTCATGGTCATCCCGACCAACAAGCCCTGCATTCGGGACGACCAGAACGACATTATTTTCAAGACCCGGCGGGAGAAGTACAACGCGGTCATCAACGAGATCGAGGATGCCCACAAGCGGGGCCAGCCCTGCCTGGTGGGCACGGTTTCGGTCGACGCTTCGGAAGTGCTGAGCCGCATGCTCAAGCGGGCCAAAATCCCCCACAGCGTGCTCAACGCCAAGTATCACCAGCAGGAGGCGGAGATCGTCTCCCGGGCCGGCCAGCCCGGCGCTGTGACCATCGCCACCAACATGGCCGGCCGCGGCACGGACATCAAGCTGGGACAGGGGGTTCCGGACAAGGGCGGCCTTTATGTCATCGGCACCGAGCGCCATACCTCCCGGCGAATCGACCGCCAGCTGCGCGGCCGTTGCGCCCGCCAGGGAGACCCCGGGATGAGCCGGTTCTTCCTCTCCCTCGAGGACGAGTTGATGCGCCTCTACAGCCAGGGCAGCGCCGGCAAGCTATTGGAGAGTTCCTTCGAGGAAGGACAGCCGCTGGAACACCGCTGGCTCAACACCATGATCGAGCGGGCCCAGAAGACGGTCGAGCAGCACCATTACTCCATCCGCAAACGCCTGCTCCAGTACGACGATGTGGGTTCCAAACAGCGCGAGGTCATCTACGGCCTGCGGCATGACGCGATAAACAGCGAGAATCCGCGGGAAATCATTTTCGAACTGATCGAGGAGGAACTTGAGGAACGCGGCGAGCGCTTCGGCATTCTCGGCATCAAGCCGGGGGAATCCTACGAAAAGGAACTCAAGGATTACTTCAACTGGGCGATGCAAACCTTCCCGATCCGCCTCAACCTAGAGGAGCTGAAGGGCAAGAGCGGCGAGGATATCCTGGCCACCACCCTGGAGGAGATTCGCAAGGCCTACCAGGTCAAGGAACAGGCCGAGGAGCCCGAGGCGCTCAATCGCCTGGAGCGGATTGTCCTGATCAGCAACATCGACCGCCACTACCAGAACCACCTGACCGAGATGGAGGACCTGCGGCAGAGTGTCGGCCTGCGCGGCTACGGGCAAAAGGATCCCCTGGTGGAGTACAAGAACGAGGCTTTCACCTACTTCAACGAGATGATGAACAATGTCCGGAAGGACATTTGCGCCGGCATTTTCCGCAGCGTGACCAACGTCCGCGCCTTTGAGCGGATGGTGGCCCAGCTGCGGCAACGGGCCCGCGAGCAGGGCCCCTCCGATCCGGACGGGGACCAGGGTGCCCCCGCCACGACGGCGGCCGCCCGGACCGCTCCGGGAGGCAAGCAGATTGCCCTCCCCAAGGTGAAGCGGGCCCCGGTCCAGATCGCCAATGAGCCGGGCCGGAATGAAGTGGTGGTGATCCAGCGTGGTCCCGAAAAACAGGAGCTGAAGTGGAAGAAAGCCGAACGACTGGTCAAGGAAGAGGGCTGGCGGCTGGTTGGCAAAGCCTGATCTCATTCCTCGCCACGGGCGCCTTGTTCGCCCTGTCCTTTCCTCCCTTTGACCTGCCGGAGGCGGCCTATGTGTTTGCCGTTCCGCTGCTCCTGTACGGCCTCTTCGGCCGCCCGGCGAAGCGCGAGGGCCTGCAGCTTCTGGCCGCCGGATGGCTGTCCTGGCTGGTCCTGATCGTCTGGTTGCGCAACTGCACCCTGGCCCTGGACATGCCCCTCGCAGGGGCCTTTGGCTGGTTCATCACCCTGGCCCTGGCCCTGATCCTGGCCGCTTTCTGGTCCGCCTGGTGCCTGGCGGCCCTCAAGGCGGCCCGATTGGCCCGGACCCAGCCGGTAATTTCCCGGCTCTTCATGATGCTCGGCATGGCCGGGCTCTGGGTGGTCCTGGAATGGCTGCGGGGATGGCTGTTTACCGGTTTCCCCTGGCTGCCTCTGTCGACCAGCCAATGGCAGCGGCCGCTGCTTCTCCAGATCGCCTCGCTGACCGGCGGTTACGGCATTTCCTTTGTCCTGGTCTGCTTCAATTTCGGCCTTTCCTTCTATATTTTCACCCTCTGGCACAACCGCAAGGCCAGCTGGCTGAAGCGCCTGTCCCCGGAGTTCTACCTGGCCCTGGCGGTGCTCCTGGCCTCCATCAGCTTCGGGCTGCAAACCGGTGGCACCACCCAGCGCGGACGGATCGAGGGACCCCGGCTGGCCTTTATCCAGCCGGACATCGACATCGACCAGAAATGGGACTCCGAACGGGTGGGGCAGACCCTGGATATCCTGGAGGATCTCTCAACCTATGCCGAATACCTGGGCGCCGACCTGGTCCTCTGGCCGGAATCCCCCACGCCGCTTCCGGTCAAGGGAAGCCCGTCCATGCAGCGTTGGGTGGAGAACCTTTCCCGGAAGCTGCAGCTGCCGATCCTGATGGGCAACGTGGCCCGCGAGGAGCTGGAGGACAGCGACGGTCACCAGTGGTACAACGCGGTATTCGTGGTCGGCCCGGATTCCGGGGTGGACCTGGACAGCTACTATGCCAAGCGGCACCTGGTCCCTTTCGGCGAGTACGTGCCCCTGGCCGGCTGGCTGCCCTTTATCCGTAAATTCGTTCCCATCGAGGGCGATTTCGGTCACGGACTTTCCCCGCGGGTGCTGGATCTTTCCGGGGTGGTCGAGAACGGCGGACAGGTCGGCAACCTGATCTGTTACGAGGATATTTTCCCCTCCCTGGCCCGGGCCAACGTGCGCTCCGGGGCCGACTGGCACTACGTGGCCACCAACAACGCCTGGTTCGGCGAGGAGGGGGGTGCCTGGCAGCACGCGGCCCATTCGGTCCTGCGGGCGGTCGAGACCCGGCGCCCGGTGGTGCGTTGCGGCAATGCCGGCTGGTCGGGCTGGATCGACGAGTTCGGCCACATCCGCCACAACCTGCTCGACAAGCAGGGCTCGATCTACTTCCAGGGGGTCGACACGGCCCGGTTCACCCGCAACGCCTGGTGGGCCGGCCGGCTCTCGCCCTACGTCCGCTACGGGGACTGGTTTGTCTGGACCTCGGCGGGCTTGGTCATGGTGGCCGCCCTGCTGGTGCGGTGGTATTCCAGGAGGCACAGGGCCGCAGCAGCAACAGGACCGTAGCCTCACGAAAAGCACGCTTGCCGCCCGCGACCGGATCCTGCAAAAGGGAAACAGGAGGTCCAATGGGAGAAGCAAATATGGGAAACAAGTGTGACTGGTGCCTGGGGGATCCCCTGTATGAGGAATATCATGACACGGAATGGGGCGTGCCCTGCCGCGACGACCGGGTCCTCTTTGAATTTCTCCTCCTTGAAGGCGCACAGGCCGGCTTGTCCTGGCTGACCATCCTGCGCCGGCGGGAAAACTACCGGCGCGCCTTCGCCGGGTTTGATCCGGAAGCCGTGGCCCGCTTCGGCGAGGCGGACCGCCAGCGCCTGCTCCAGGATGCCGGGATCATCCGCAACCGACTGAAGATCGAAAGCGCCATCTCCAATGCCGCCCGCTATCTCGCGGTGCAGGAGGAATTCGGCAGCTTTGCCGATTATATCTGGGGCTTCGTGGACGGCAGTCCGGTCCGGAACCGGTTCCGGAACATGTCCGAAATCCCGGCCTCCACCCCGCTGTCCGACCGGATCAGCAAGGACATGAAGCGGCGCGGTTTCAAGTTCTTCGGGACCACCATCTGCTATGCCCACATGCAGGCCACCGGCATGGTCAACGACCATTTGCTGGCCTGCCCGCGGCATTCAGCCTGCGCGGCGATGTAGGTTCCGGCCCCGTTCAGGGCATGGAGGCCGATTCCTCCGGCAGGTCCTTGGCGGCAATGCGGGACGTGTCATGGGCCGGATCCACCTTGCTGTCGTTGTGAATCCAGTCAAAGACGATGCGCAGGCTTTCCCGCAGGGGCACGTCCAGCTTGGCACGCTCCAGGAGAATATCCGGATCAACGTCCACCATCTTCGTGAAGAAGGCCGGCATGGCCTGCAGGATCTTGTCGTCCGCGACTTCCTCGCCGAGGACCGCCTTGAAGGGTTCCAGGATATTGAAATCCGCACCGCGGTCGGTGTTCTTGAGGCGGGTCAGGATTTCCGTGGTCTGCTCTTCGCTGATGTCCAGACCCGAGGCGTCGGCCAGGAGGGTGGCGATTTCCGGCACATCCTTGAGGGCCTTTTCATAATCGAAGTACTCGACCCAGATCTCGTGGATCTTGTCCTCGTCGGGTGCCTGGTAATAAAAGACCTTCTGGTAGAAATTGTTGGCCCGCGGAACGCCGCCGGGGAGGGGCGTGTTGTGCAGTTTCTGCTGGTGGGCCGCTTCCTTCTCGTCGGTGATGGCCAGCTCGACCGGATGGACCTCAAGGGCCAGCTTGTCGCTCAACTCGTCGCGAAGTTCGTCGAAGTGGTCCCGGCGGGCCTCGATTTCCTCCTTCTCCTGGCGGCGCACCTCCAGGTTCAGGGAGACCGTCTTCTGGTCGTGCCGTTCCTTGAACCAGGCGATGTGTTCCTTCAGGTAATCAAATTCCTCGTAGTTTTCCTGCCGCTCCCTGGACTTTTCCGAAAGGCGGCTCAGCAGGTCGTCGCTGACCATGGAAAAGTCGGGATTGCTGCGCTCCGGCAACTGGTAGACCACCGGCGCGATATGGTCCCAGGAAAGGGCGTGGTCGAGGTCGGCTTCACCCTCCATCAGGAACATGTTGGCCGAGGGCAGGGCGATGTCCGAGAGGACGCCGCGGTTTTGCGTGGAGTCCCCGTTGGGCAGGTAGAACTGCTGCACCGTGATCTTGACCGTGCCCACCTCCAGGCTGTTGGAGAAGGACATCGAGCGCATGGTGCTGCGGAGATCGATCGGGGCCTGTACGGTTCCCTTGCCATGGGTGGCTTCGTCACCGACGATGACGGCCCGGCCGAGGCTCTGCAGGGCTCCGGCGACAATCTCACTGGCCGAGGCGCTGCCGCGGGATACGAGGACCACCAGGGGACCGTCCCAGGCGACCTTCTTGTCCCGGTCCCAGTCTTCCTCGACCTGTCCGTCGAAGCTGCGTTTCATGACCACCGGTCCCTTGGAAATGAAAAGGCCGGTCAGCTTGATGGCCTCGTCGAGGCGGCCGCCGCCGTTGTTTCGGAGGTCCAGCACCAGTCCGTCGACATCCTGGTCCTTGAGCTTGTTGATCAATTCCTCGACATCGCGGGAGGTGCTGATGCTGCCTTCGCCGAAGGCCCCTTCACCGTAAAAGGAAGGCAGGTCGATAACGCCGATCCGGGAGGAGCTTCCGTCTGTGGCCGGCAGGTCGTACAGGTCGGCACTGGCCAGGTTGGCCGTCAACTCGACCTTTTCCCGGCTCAGGGAGATCACCTTGCGCTTGGCCGAGGTGGACGGGATGACCGTCAGCCGCACCTCGGTGCCGGATTCGCCGCGGATCATCTGGACGATCTTCCGGAGCTTCATTCCGATCACGTCGACGGCCTCGTTGTCTCCCTGGCCGACGGCGACAATCTTGTCACCCGGGTGCAGCTTGCCGCTCATTTCAGCCGGACCGCCGGGCAGCAGGCGCTCGATGACGCAGTAGCCGTCGATGTCCCGCAGTTGGGCGCCGATGCCGACGAGGGCATTGCTGATCTGGATGTCGAATTCCTGGGCAGAATCCCAGGAGAAGAAATTACTGTGCGGATCGTAGAGCTGGGCCAGCGAGGTCAGGAAGGTTTCCTGGACGTTGTGGACCTCCACTTCATCCATGAACTTCTCCATCCGCTCGTAGCGCTTGGTGATGCGGTCCAGGGCCCTGTCCATGGGCTCGTCCTCGAGCAGCTCCATGATCAACTCGTTGGTCAGGCGCTTGGACCACAATTCGTCGGCCTCCTCCTTGCTGGCCGGCCAGTCGGCGTCTTCGCGGTCGGCGAGGTAAGTCTCATCCGACTCCACGTCGAAGGGCTCGGTCAGGCGTTCCTTGATCCAGGCCATCCGTTCCTCCACGCGGCCATAATAGATGTTGTAGATTTCAAAGGCCGGGTAGAGGTCGCCGACGTACAGGTAGGTCGGCTTGAGGCTCCCCGTGAAACGCTCAAGGATAAAGTCCACGTCCTCCTGGAGCAGGAAGATCCGGGAGCTGTCAAGGTCGTCAAGGTACTGGCGGAGCAGTTCCTCGGGATCGATTTCGGCAAAGGTCTTCTGCTTGTAATGGTACCGCTGGATCAGGTCGATGGCATAGACGGTTTCCTTCTTGAGCTGGTCGCGCTCCCGCTTGTCGAGAACAATGGGGCCTGAATACAGGGAGGAGCCCAGCAGGCTGATGACCAGGCTGAAGAAAAGTGCACGTATCATAACTGTAGACATAAAATTGAGAAGGCTGATGATTGCAAGCGTTAGGGCCAGTAGCGGATTCCGGGCCAACCGGGAAGGCGGGCAAGGGGGGAAGCCATTCCTTTTCCTGGCGATTGGGACTACTCTCTTGGACAAGAGGTCTGGCCGCCTGTTCAGAAATTTTCAAAGGCAAACCTTCCGGCTCAGCAATTTAGCCACTTTTTCGCAAGATCCTGGTCTGTCACGACGGTGTCCACCGGCTGCAGGTAGAAAGGCAGCAGGTCCCGGTATGCCGGCTCCACGAATCGCTTGCCGTGGAGGAGGACCCGGGCCCTCTGGTCGGGTCCCCGTACCAGCCGGCCCAGGGCCTGGCTGATCTTGCGCAGGCCGGGAACCAGGTACACCGTGCGGAAGGCCTGCCGCTGGCCTCCGGGGACCAGCCTTTCCCGCGCTTTCTGGATATGATTGACCTCGGGCAGGGCCGGGCTGACCACGATGGCCCTGTCGATTTTGCCGCCCAGGGCGTCGATGCCCTCGCTGAAGCGGCTTCCCAGGACCAGGAACAGCACGTCGTCGAAGAGCAGGGCCTGCTCGAGAAAGGCGGTCTGTTCCTCGAGGGGCAGGTCCCGGGGCTGGAAACCGCAGCGGAGGACCGGATAATGAAAGCGGAGGCCCTCCAGGACCCGCGCCGCATACTGGTAGCTGGGAAAGAAGACAGCCAGGCAGCCGGCGCCGGCGAGCGCGGTCTCCCCGATGGTGGAGACCGTGACATCGAGGTAGCGTTCCCGCTGGCGGTAGCGGGTGTCGACCCGGGCATCGATGAGGACCTCGAAACATCCTTCCAGCCAGGGGGCCTCTCCGGTCAGCGTGGCCACCGGATCGGCGCCCGGAATTGCGGAGCCGGGCAGGCCGATGGCCTGCCGGAAATCCTCCCATGGCTGCAGGGTGGCCGACATCAGGACGGTCCAGGAGAAGCGCTCGAGGACCACGGCAACGGCCCGGGAGGCGTCGAGGCAGGTCAATTCGACGCGGCCCCGTCGCGGAGCTGAGGCCTCCATGGGCAGGTCCGGGTCGTCCCAGTCGGCCAGCAGGTAGGGCAGGTTCCAGAGCCAGTCCCGGCTCTCGGGGGACAATTCATCATCGCCGAAGGCCGATTCCCGAAGGGACTCGAAGATTTCCCGGAGCAGGCCCAGCAGGTCGGCCAGGAAGGGGGGATCAAGCGACTCCGCCTCCCCCTGGGCCTTCAGGAGGGAGAGCAGCTGGTCCAGCAGGGCGGCCATTTTCCCCGGGAAGCGGGCAAACTGGACCTCGGCGTGGATGGATTTGATGGAATTCTGGTCAAGGGCATGCGAACGGCTGGCGGCGGCCCGGTCGGGCAGGTTGTGGGCCTCGTCGATAATCAGGAGGGTCCGCGCGGGATCCCAGGTCGGGATGAATTCCGGAACCCGGCAGACCGCCGGATCAAAGAGGTAATTGAAATCGGCGATCCAGACATCGGCGTAGGGCAGCAGGATCCGGCTGATGGCCCAGGGCGGGATCCCGTGCCGGGCGCCCAGGTGCTTGACCGCTTCCAGGTCGAGGATTTCCCCGGCCAGGAGCCCGGGGGCGGAGAGGCCGGATGCGGTCCACTGGGCGGCGATATTCTCGTCGTTGAAGAGCCGTTCCTGCTCCTCGTTGAGACTCAGGTCCCGCCGGCTGCGCAAGGCATGGACGGCCAGGCAGGAGCCGGTATCGCGAAAGGTCCCGAGCTGCTTCAGGAGGGCGGCATGGCCGGTGTTCTTGCCGGTCAGGAGAAGGATCCGGTCCACCTCGCCCGCGGCCAGCCGCCGCAATCCCTGCTCCAGCGCCAGGCCGGTCTTGCCAAAGCCCGTCGGCGCCTCGAATAGAAGGGTCCGGGACCGGTCCAGGGCCCGGGACAAGGCCTCCCGGGCTTCCGACTGGCCCGGCCGCCACTCGGTGAATGGCGGCGGCACGACCAGGTTGCGCAGATCGGAAAAATGCCGCCGGCG
Source organism: uncultured Opitutales bacterium (assembly GCA_913056355.1). Taxonomy (GTDB): domain Bacteria; phylum Verrucomicrobiota; class Verrucomicrobiia; order Opitutales; family Oceanipulchritudinaceae; genus Oceanipulchritudo. The sequence goes on along the minus strand of CAJXMX010000013.1, from coordinate 17,692 downwards.
CTCCTCGAGGATTTCCACGATGCCCAGGAGATGCCGGTGCAGCGCCTCGAGGTCTTCCTCGCCCAGCGTCACTCCCTGGGTCAGGCCGGTTTGAATATCGAGGAAAAGCAGCTCGGCCCGGGGAAAGCGGCCATCCCGGCCGAGCAGGAAGGCATACAGCATGGCCTGGTGAAAGTACTGCGGGTAGAGTTCCCGCAGTTCCCCCTCGTCGCCGGGCAGGTTTCGGACCACCGTCTTCACCTCGCGCACCAGCGGCGGTTCCCGGTCCGGGTGAAACTGGTCGATGCGACCCTGCAACTGGAAGGTCCAGCCGGACTGGGAGAGGGTTCCCGAGACCGGACACTCGAAACGCCAGGCCCCGTCCTCCCCGGCGCTGCGATCACGCAGGACCTGGTGCCAGTGGGTTCCCAGCTCCATGCGCCAGCTGCCCGATCCCTCTTCGACCGGTGAGAGCAGGGAAAACCGGGACAGCTCCCCCACGGAAAGCCGGATTTCGCGCCCTTGCCAGTCCCATTGCATGTCCCCAAAGATCCAGCTGCGGTCAGCGGCGTAAAGTGAAATTCAGCAGCTGTTTGCAAATGTCACCCAAATCCATAAATTGCGCCTCCTATGAAGCTTCATTCTTTGTTCCTCGCGGCGGCCGGGCTCATCCTGGCCCAGCTTAACCTCTCCGCCCACTGCCAGATTCCCTGCGGGATCTACAACGACGATGTCGTTTTCGGTGAATTGATGACCGATGTCACGACCATTGAAAAGTCGATGAACCAGATCAACGCCCTCAGTGAGGATCTCGATGAGAATCCGCACCAGCTGGTTCGCTGGATCAACAACAAGGAAGCTCACGCCCAGAAGATCCAGGATACCATGTCGGCCTATTTCCTGGCCCAGCGGATCAAGCTGGACCTCAAGGACTCCGACGGGGACAAATATTACAAACTGGTCAGCCTGGCCCACAAAATCACCGTCCTGGCCATGAAGTGCAAGCAGACCACGGACCTGGAAAACGTCAAGGCGCTCCACGACGCCCTGCATGAGTTCCAGACCACCTACTCCGGGTAGGCCCGGCCGGGCAATTACGGATTGTCCAACCGGTGGACGGGGCTAAAACAGCAGACATGCGGTACGGGGCGACCATATCCGACCTGCACCTGTTCAGTCATCATTCCAGCCTGGACCGCTACCACGACCGCATCCAGCAAGCGGCCCGGGAAGCGGAGGTTTTTGTCCTGAACGGTGATATCTTCGACTTCAAATGGTCCCGGCACGGGGTTTTCAGCAGCTCCGTGACCGCGGCCGTGCGGTTCCTGAAAAGCCTCGCCGAGGCGCATCCCCACTGCCATTTCCGGGTCATCCTGGGCAACCACGACGCGGTCCCGCCTTATGTCGCGGCCCTGGAGGAATTGTCAGCCTCCCACGCCAACCTCGAATGGCACGAGTTTGCCTGCGTGATCCAGAACCGGCTTTTCCTGCACGGCGATACCATCAATGCCGGGAACACCAACAACGCCATCCGGCGCTTCCGAAGCCGCCTCCAGCAACCGGCCAACGGGCATCCGCTGCAGCGCATGGCCCATCTCGCGGTGCATGGGTCCCATGTCCCGTGGGTCGCCTGGAAGGTGTTTCCACGGCGTATCCTGGCCTCCCGGATCCTGTCCTACCTGGAGAACGAGGACTGGCTGGACGGGCGCGGCATCGAGCATATCTACTTCGGCCACACCCACCAGGCCTTCGAGGATTTTTATTTTCGGGGATATCTGTTTCACAATTGCGGATCGGCCACCCACGGGGCCCGGATGCGGGTGGTGCGATTCCAGCTCGAGGGTCATTCCTGATGCGTTGGTCCTTCCGTGGAGACGACGGACAGGATCTGGCCGTCGACCGGCGCAAACACATGGTCGAGCAGCAGATCCGCCAGCGGGGGATCGTGGACGAGCGGGTCCTGAAAGCCATGGAAACCGTCCCCCGGGAAGCCTTCATGCCGCACGACATGCAGGACCTGGCCTATGCCGACGGGGCCATGCCGATCGGGCGCGGGCAGACCATTTCGCAGCCCTTCGTGGTGGCGGCCATGACGGAGGCCCTCCAGCTCGAGCCGGGGATGCGCATTCTCGAGGTGGGGACCGGATCGGGCTACCAGGCCGCGGTCCTTTCGGAGATGGGGGCGGAGGTCTACACCATCGAATTCATCCCCGACCTGGCCCGCGAGGCGAGGGCCCGGATGGAGCAGCTGGGGTATGAGCATCTTCACTACATGTGCGGGGACGGCAATCTCGGCTGGCCGGAAGAGGCGCCCTTCGACGGGATTATCGTCACGGCCGCGCCGCCCGTTTTGCCCGGGGCGCTCGGGGAACAGCTGAAGCCGGGAGGCAGGCTGGTCATACCGGTGGGAAGGGTGGAGCAGGACCTGCGGGTGTATCGGAAAAACGATGACGGTTCTCTGGAGCGGCACACCCTCTTCGCGGTCCGCTTTGTCCCGCTGGTCAGCCAGGGCTAGCCGCTCAGCCCTGCGTCAGGCGGATCCGGTGCCGGTGGTCCGGTGCGATGGACAGCCGCAGGCGCCAGGTCGGATACTCCTCGAAAAAGCCGGGGACGTTCTCCGGCCATTCGACCACCACCAGGAAGGGCGGCCGGAGGAACTCGCCGACGGCCAGGCTGTCGAGGTCGTGGGCGTCCCCGAGGCGGTAGGCGTCCATGTGGACCAGCTGGCGCATGCCCTGGTAGATGGTGTAGATGTTGTAGGTGGGGCTGGTCACCGACCCGCTAATGCCGAGTCCCCGGGCGATGCCGCGGACAAGCGTGGTCTTGCCGGTGCCCAGTTGCCCGCTCAGGGCCAGGGCCGCGTTGTCGGGAAGGGCCGCGGCCAGGCGGGCCCCGATGGTTTCCGTCTCCTCCGCGGAGGCACTGAGCACCCCCTCCCGCAGCTCGCTCAGGATATCCATGGCGGTGCGCCCTATCCGGTCAGGGAATCCGGCAGGATCAGGATCCAGAGGACGGAGTTGAGGTTGAAGAAGGCGTGGAAGAAAATCGGCACCCGGATATTGCCGGAGAGTTCGTATGAAATTCCCAGGCAGACCCCGACGGCAACCAGCCCGGGCAGGCTTTGCAGGTTGCCGTGGATCAGCCCGAAGAGCAGGCCGCTGGCCAGGAGGGAAAGGGTGACCGAGGTGCGTCCCTTGAAAAACCGGTAGATGCCGGCGCGGAAAACGGACTCCTCCACCACGGGGGCCACTACCACGGCGAGGGCCAGCAGACTGAACAGGATCAGCGGGCTGTCGGCTTCCTGAAAAAGGAGGACCGCGTCCTGCAGCGGGAGATCGATCTGCACGCCCCGTTCGCGGAGGATCTCCAGGACAAGGTTCCAGGCCGCTCCAACCCCGTAGATGACCGGAAGGGATGCCAGAAAGTAGAAGAGGCCGAGCAGCGCGCCCTGGTCCAGCCGCAGGATCCGCGGGCTGACCGGTCCCTCGTTGTGGCTTCGGTACCGGAAACGGAAATGGAGGAAGAGGAGGAGCATTCCGGCCTGGAGGATCAGCCCGCCCACGATGGAGAGCCAGACGCCCGGTTCCTGTTCGCGATGGACCAGCCATGAATGGAGCTGGAGGAGGGCCATCCCGGAGAGGACGAACCAGCAGACCAGGCTGAGGATGAAGAGGAGGAAATCTAGGCCCGGCAGGGGCCAGGCGGTGACCGGGTAACGCTTCAGGCGCTGGTCGTTGTTATACCGGACGATGAGGACAATGAAGGAGATCAGGCTGCCGGCCACCAGGGCGACAATATAGGCCAGGACCAGGGGGCGGTCCATGAGCCAGGCTTCCAGTTCCTCGGCGCTCATGTATCGATAATCTGGTTACCGTCCCAGACCGTCCGCCCGTTGACGATGGTCCTGGCGACCTTGCCACGCAGGCGCATCCCGTTCCATGGGCAGTTGGTCGACTTGCCGGAAAAGCGGGAAGGATCCACCTCCCATTCCTGGTCCGGATCGAAAATGGTGATGTCCGCGGTCACGCCGGCGGAAAGGGTCCCCGCCGGGAGATTGAGGATTTCGGCCGGTTTGTGGGTCATCCGGGCCAGCAGGAAGGGCAGGTCGCATTTTCCGGAATGGACCAGGACCTCGAGGCAGGCCGCGAGGGCGGTTTCCATCCCGATGATGCCGAAGGGGGCCAGGTCGAACTCGCAGTCCTTCTCATCGGCGGTATGCGGGGCATGGTCGGTGGCAATGATTTCCAGGCTGCCGTCGAGAACCCCCTCGATGATGGCTTCCCGGTCCTCCTCGGAGCGGAGGGGCGGGTTCATCTTGAAAAGCGTGTTGTAGTCCCGGCAGCGCTCGTCGGTGAAGAAGAGGTGGTGCGGGGAGGCTTCACCGGTGACGCGGATTCCGCGTTTCTTGGCCCGGCGGATGATGTCCACCCCGTAGGCGGAGCTGACATGCTGCATGTGGATGTGATGTTCGCAGGCTCGCGAGAGGACGACGTTGCGCGCGATGATCATGTCCTCGGCCGCTGCCGGCCAGCCCTTGAGTCCGAGCCGGAGGGACCAGTAGCCCTCGTTCATGACCGATCCCCGGGTCATGCTGGCGTCCTGGCAGTGGTCCATCACCGGAAGATTGAACATGCGGGCATATTCCACGGCCCGCCGCATCAACTCATTGTTCTGGACACAGAGCCCGTCATCAGTGACCGCGACAATTCCCTCCCGCCAGAGGGATCCCATCGGGGCCAGCTGCTCGCCCTTCATCTGCACGGTCAGGCAGCCTGTCGGGTAGACCTTGACCACCGCGTTCTGGGTGATCGAGTCGTTGATCCGCCGGATGGTTCCGGGGTTGTCCGCCGGGGGACTGGTGTTGGGCATGCAGACGATGGTCGTGAAGCCGCCGGCGGCGGCGGCCCGGGTCCCGCTGGCGATGTCCTCCTTGTGGGTCTGGCCCGGTTCGCGCAGGTGGACGTGAATGTCCACCAGGCCCGGACAGACCACCAGCCCGGAGGCGTCGATGACCTGGGCCTTCTCCTTTTCCTGGTCGCTCAGGGAATCGACGATAACCCCGTTGCGGGCGAAGATGTCCCCGACCGCATCCCGGTCGTTGGCCGGGTCGATGACCCGCCCGTTCTTGATCCAGAGAATTGTGCTCATTGGGAAGTGTCCTTCGTTTTGCCGCAGGCCGAGAGGCAGAGGTAGATCACCGCCATCCGGGTGAAGATCCCGTTGGCCACCTGTTCCAGAATGACTGACCGGCCGCTGTCAGCCAGGCTGGAGTCCAGCTCCACACCGCGGTTGACCGGGCCCGGGTGCATGATGATGGCCTCCGGCTTGAGCCAGGCTCCGCGGGCCTGGTTCAGCCCGTACATGCTCTTGTACTCGTCCAGGCTGGGAAAATGGGTCGAGGTCTGGCGCTCGTGCTGGATGCGCAGGAGCATCACCGCATCGGCGTCGGCCAGGGCCTTGCGCAGGTTCAGCTCGACAGTCACCCCGAGCTTTTCGAAATTCGCCGGGACCAGGGTGGCCGGACCGGAAAGGGTGACTTGCGCGCCCAGTTTCTGCAGCGCGAAAATATTGGAGCGGGCGACCCGGCTGAAGAGGATGTCCCCGAGGATGGTCACCTTCTTTCCCTCCAGGGAATCCCCGAGGTGCTCCCGCATGGTGAAGGTGTCCAGCAGGGCCTGGGTGGGATGCTCATGGGCCCCGTCGCCGGCGTTGATGACCGGTACCTTGACGATCTGGCTCAGGTACTGGGGCGAGCCGGCCGCGCTGTGGCGGAGGACAATGACGTCCGCCTGGAGGGCTTCCACGACCTGGGCCGTATCGCGCAGGGACTCTCCCTTGACCAGGCTCGAGGCCGCCTTTTCCACCAGGGTCACGTCGGCTCCGAGGCGCTTGGCGGCAATCTCGAAGGCGATGCGGGTCCGGGTGCTGGGCTCGATGAAAAGGTTGAGCACGGTCCTCCCGCGAAGGGAGGGAATGGAGGAGGGGTTGGAGGCCTGCAGTTCCTTGAACCGGCGGGCCAACTGGTGGATCGTCTCGATCTCCTCCCGGTGCAGCGGCTCAATGGAGAGCAGGTCCTTGCGTTTCCAATTTGCAGTCAGGTCGTTCATGTTGAGGGAATTCAAGGGCCGCCCGGAGGCCGGAAAGGCCACCGTTCAGGGCGAAGTTTTGCAGCATGGAAATAGAGGATGCAACCATTAAGACCGGAGGCGGCGCTCATCCCGGGGAAAGGGCTGCAAGTTGCCGGCGGCCCGTTCTGGGAGGTTGCACTTTCGAGTCCGTCTTCTAATTTCGGGAACCATGTCGAATGACCTATCCGCACGGACCGGGCGGGCCAATGGTCCCTACGGTGAGCTGGTGGTGACCGCCCTCCGCAAACTCGGGGTGCAGCACTTTGTCGTCTCGCCCGGATCGCGCTCAACACCGTTGACCCTGGCCGTGGCCGAACTGCCGGAAAGTGAAGTCACGGTATGCGTGGACGAGCGCTCGGCCGCCTTCCACGCCCTGGGGCGGATCAAGGTCAGCCGCCGCCCGGTGGCTCTGGTCTGCACCTCCGGAACGGCCGGTGCCCATTATTATCCGGCGGTCATCGAGGCCCGTGAGGCGGGATTGCCCCTGGTGGTCCTGACTGCTGACCGGCCGCCGGAGCTGCGCCATTGCCATGCCGGCCAGACCATCGACCAGGTCAAGCTCTTTGGAACCTATCCGGTTTTCCAGGCCGAGTTGCCGCTCCCGGAGGACGACCCGGTGATGCTGCGACAGGTGCGCGAATTATGCCGCCGGGCGGTTGAGGCGGCCCTTGGTCCCTTCCATGGGCCGGTCCACCTGAACTGCCCCTTCCGGGAGCCCTTCTTTCCGACGGACGGCGGGGAACGGGCCGGTTTTCCGCCGGAATTGCTAAATGGGCTGCATCCGGTCCGGCGGGCCGTTTCGGACCTGCCGGTGCTGCCCGACCTGCCGGAAAAAACCCTGATCCTGGCCGGTCCGCGTCCCTGGATGGACCATGCCTCGGAGTGGGAATCCCTGCTGGAGCTGAGCTGGAGCCGGGGCTTCCCGATCCTGGCCGACGGCAGCAACCCGCTTCGCTATCATGGAGCGGAGTGCCCGCACCTGATCATTCACTACGACCGGATCGCCCGGGATGACGCCCTGTGGGATGAACTGGCTCCCGAGGCGGTGATTCTCCGGGGTGAACCGCCGACCAGCAAGGTGTTGCGGGCCCGCCTGGCCGACCTCGATGTCCGGGGTTACCAGATCGGGGAGGGCAAGCCGGGGATCAATCCCATCCACGGACGGATCGAGTGGGCCGGCGGGTCGGTGGCAGCCTTCATCGAGAGGTGCCGCGGCAATTATGGTCATTACGGGGAGCACTGGGCCCGCCGGGACCGCGAGTTCGAGACCCGCTTATCGGCGGCCCTGGAGGAACCCCACGAGCTTTTCGAGGGCGATGTGCATCGCCTGCTGGGCAAGATCCTGCCCGAGGATTCCCCCATTTTCTACGCCAGCAGTCTGGCTATCCGCGATGCCGAATGGTTCATGCCGCGGCGGACGGTCCCCCTGCTGCCCTTCAGCCAGCGGGGAGCCAACGGCATCGACGGGACCCTCTCGCTGGCCCGTGGGATCGCCGCCGGACTGGGCCAGCCGACCTTCCTGGTCACCGGGGACCTGGCCTTCCTGCACGATGCCAACGGACTCCTGGGCAGCCATCGGGATGATCCCGGAGTTTTTGTGGTCCTTTTAAACAACCGTGGTGGCGGTATTTTCGACCTGCTTCCGGTGGCCCGGCAGACGCCCCATTTCGAACGCTTCTGGGGCACCCCGCAGGAGGTCGATTTTCGGAAGTGGACGGAGGCCCACCGCGGGAGGCATGTCCTGTGCGACGACCTGGTCAGCCTGGAATGGGCGGTCGAGGAGTGGACGGGCCAGGGCCTGATGGTGGCCGAGATCCCGGTCGACCGGAAGGCCAGCGCCGATCTGCACCGGCGTTACCTGAAGCTGGGCTGAGCGGAATCCCCGCCGTTGTCGGAATCAAGATCGGTAACGAAATCGATGTCCCAACCCGGACTCCTCAGGATTGAGCTTGAGCTTGAGCTTGAGCTTGGGATTTTGGAGGGATGAAAGCTGAGTGGAAAGAGGTTAAGCCCTTCGAGGACATCATCTACGAGAAGTGGAACGGAATCGCCAAGGTGACCATCAACCGTCCCCACCGGCGCAACGCCTTCACCCCGGACACCGTGGACGAGTTGCTGGCGGCCTTTCATGACGCCGCCGGAGACACCTCAGTGGGGGCGGTCCTCCTGACCGGGGCGGGCCCCCACACCGACGGCAAGTACGCCTTCTGCTCGGGCGGCGACCAGAAGATCCGCGGGGAGCAGAAGGGCGGCTATGTGGGCAAGGACGGCGTGCCGCGGCTCAATGTCCTGGAGCTGCAGCGGCTGATCCGCAGCATGCCCAAGCCGGTGATCGCCCTCGTGGCCGGCTACGCCATTGGCGGCGGCCATGTCCTGCATGTCGTGTGCGACCTGACCATTGCCGCCGACAACGCTGTCTTCGGGCAGACCGGCCCGCGCGTCGGCAGCTTCGACGGCGGTTTCGGGAGCAGCTACCTGGCCCGCATCGTGGGCCAGAAAAAGGCCCGCGAAATCTGGTACCTGTGCCGCCAGTACAGCGCGGAGGAGGCCGAGAAGATGGGGCTGGTCAACAAGGTGGTCCCGGTCGATCAACTGGAGGCCGAGGGGGTCCAGTGGGCCCTCGAGATCCTCGAGAAGAGCCCCCTGGCCATCCGCTGCCTGAAGAGCGCCTTCAACGCCGATGTCGACGGCCAGGCCGGCCTGCAGGAATTGTCCGGCAACGCCACGCTCCTGTACTACCTGACGGAGGAGGGCGAGGAAGGGCACCGGGCCTACGTCGAGAAGCGCAAGCCGGACTTCAACAAGTTTCCCTGGCTGCCCTGAGGCAGATCAGCTCTCGGAAGTCTTGATGATCGGAATGGTCCGCTCCGGGGTGCCGGTGATCGGCTCGTCCCGGCCGAAGCTGTCCTGGACAAATCCCTGCACGGTCAGGCGGAGGACATCCTTGCTGCCATCGATCCAGGTGATCACCACCCGGTCTGATTCCAGGCGCCACTTGCCGGGATCTGTTCCGGTCCCGCCGGTCTTGGAAGGGGAACGGTAGGCGTTGCCCCAGCCCTCGATGGAAATGTACTCGGACTTTCCGGTGCTGTCCCGGGGGGTCCAGGTGCCCCGGATGTCGACCACGGTCAGCCGCTGGAAGTTGCCGGCCTGGAAAAAGCGCTCCGCCTCGTTGGCGGAGACCTTCTCCGCATCGACCTGGTCGCGGGGCTTGTCGGTCAGCTCGTCCTTGCGCTTGTAGGTGCCCAGGTAGTATCCGCCATTCTTCTTCGGGGCCAGCACGTCGCGGCGGTTGTTGGGCCAGGTAATGATCACCCGGTCGCCGTCGATGACCCACCTTCCGCGCACGCCCTTGTCGCCTTCCCAGTCGCGCAGGGACACGCTGGCCTCGCCGTTGCGGGCCAGGCGCAGGAAGAAATTCGGTTCGCCGCCGCCGATGCCGAAGATTCCGGTGGACTGGTCGATCTTCCAGAAGCCGACAAAGGCGCTGTTGAGGGGAATGGCCGGGGCCGCCTGCGGATCCGGGGCATGCTCCATGGCCGGCCGCTCGGAGTCGCTTTGGCCCTTGACGGTGAGGCTTCCGGGAATGCGGGAATCGATGCGGACCCCGCGGATGGTCAGGGCCGGTTCGCCGAGGAGGGACATGCCGCTGTTGTAGCTCTCCCGTTCAATGGCGTTGTCCCCGAGCATGGTGAAGACATCCACCGTGCCGCCTTCCCAGCGGGCGGTGAGGGCGGATTCGGTCCGTTCCCAACGGCCCTTCTGGATGGCCCGGGTGCCGGTGCCGGCCCAGAAGCGGGAGAGGCGGCCGCCCTGCTTGATGATAACAATGCAGGTGTCGCCGGCGGGCTCCTGGAATTCCCAGAATCCGTAGAAGGGGCCGGGATCCATCTTTTCCACCGCGACTTCCTCGGTCTGGGCGGAGAGGAATCCGGGCATGGTCAGGCATTGTGCCACGATGGCGACTAAAAGCAAATTGCGGAGAGGGGATCTCATGGCGTCGATGAATGGGTCGTTATGGGCATTTTGGAAAGCTTCCGTAGCCGGTCAATGGTTTAGGTCTCTACCGAGGGCGGAAAAGTTCAAAATTGAATGGCTGATTTCCCCGGCGGCCAGGGCTTCCCGGTCGGTTTTGAGCCCGGAAGGGAGATTTTCGCCGTGCCGGAAGTGAAAATGGTACTCGCCGTCCCCGTTGGGGCGGAAGAAGGACATTTCCCGGATCGGGGCCGGCACGGTCGGCACCGCGCGCAGCGGCCGGGCCGGATGCGCCGGGTAGTTCAGGTTGTGGACGACGGCGTCCGGGGAGCCGGACCTCCCGGACAAGTCGGACCTGTCCGACGGGTCCGACCTGTCCGACCTCCGGTCCAGCTCTTCCAGGATGAGCCCGGCGGCGTGTTCCGCACTGGCCTCGAGGATGGTCTGCCAGGATCCGGGAAGGCTTCCCTTGCCGGCGGTGGCGTGGGCGAAGATGTCGTCCGGGATCTCCTGGGAGACGGCAAAGGCCGGCAGCCCCCAGAAGGCACCCTCGAGGGCGCCGGCCACCGTACCGGAGGAGTAGATGAGGGTGGTGGTGGTGTTGTAGCCGATATTGATTCCGGAAACCACCGCATCCGGCATTTGCGGCAGCAGGTGCCCGAGGGCGATATTGACGCAATCCGTCGGCGTCCCGTCGATGGTCCAGGCCGGCCAGGGAAGCTCCGTATGCTCGGCCACGGCGACCGGACGGCGGCGCGACACGGCTCTTCCGATCCAGCTCTGCTCGAATTGCGGGGCCGCCAGGGTGACCCGGCAGTGCCGGCCCAGGGCAGCGGCAATGGCGTGCAGGAAACGGGAATCGATCCCGTCGTCATTGGTGATCAGGATGTGTCGGGACATGAAAGGGATCAGGCCTTGCGTTCTCGGATTATCAGGGTTTGGCCGGAAGGAGGGCGGTCAGCTCTTCGTGGGGACGGGCGATGACATGGCCGGCAATGAGCTTGCCGAGATCGCCGACTGCGGCCTTTCCGGCCTCGATGGCGGCGCTGACGGCGGCGACATCGCCGCGGATCATGATCGTGACATAGGCGGCACCGATCTTTTCCTTGCCGACGAGGTGGACATCAGCCGCCTTGAGCATGGCGTCGGTGGCCTCGAGGGAGGCGGTCAGGCCCTGGGTCTCAAGTATCCCCAGGGCTTGCTGGTTGTTTTTCATAATTGACTGGAGGTTGGGATTAAAATCATCGGGGCGGAATTCCTCGCGCCCGCCGTATATGCCGTTGACGACCACCGGGCCGGCATTCAGCTCCGGGATGCGGGGATCGGGCCGGCCCTGCACGGCCTTTGCCACGGCCGGGACGCCGAGCCGCTCCGCCATGGCGGCGGCGCGCTCCAGGGCCGCCTCGAGGGCGGCCATGCTCTCAGCCGCCAGACGGATCAGGATCTGTTCGGTCCCGCTGGGTTCCATGCCCAGGAGGGTCACCTCGCTGGACTTGCAGGCAGTGTCGGCGACCACCGCACAGATGCTGACAAAGCGGCATTCAATGAATCCGAGGGCGGACATCAGGACTTCAGCTTGGAAACGACCTCACGGACGATTTGCTGGATGTCCACGGCGTTGGATCCCGAGGAGGCATCGAGTTGGGCCACCTTGCAGACGGAAGCCGCCTCCTTGAAGCCGAAATCGGCCAGCAGGCAGGCAATTTTGTTGCGCATGGATTCAAAGCGCCGCATTTCCTCCTTCGAGTTGGGGAAGCGGGCCCGGCCGACATCGAAGCCGCGGATCTCGTAGCCGGCCCGGAAGCCCTCGGGAAAGTTCGGGGTCTCGACCATGGCCTGGAAGACATCGAGGATGCGGTACTGCATCCGCCTGGCTTCCTCCCAGTCGCCGGCCCGGGCGGTCTCGTATATTTTCATCATGACCTCCGGGGCCACCCCGGTGGTGGAGAGGGTGCCGCCATCGCCCCCCATCATCAGGGAGGGGACCAGGAGGTCTTCCCAGCCGATGAGGTTGACGAATTCCGGGCGCCGGGTGTTCACGGCATGGATGACCCGCATGAAGCGGCACAGGTCCTTGCTGGAATCCTTGGTCCCGATGATCCGCGGGCAGTCCAGGGCCAGGCGCTGCAGGACCGGGATGCTGATCTCGTTGGCGAACATCGGGATGTTGTAGATGATAATGTCGATGGGCGACTCGGCGGCCAGCTCCCGGAAGTACTCCTCGATGCTTTCCTGGCTCAGCTTGTAGTAATAGGGGCCGGTGATCGAGACGGCCCGGCAGCCCAGGTCGGCACAGTGGCCGGCCATTTCCAGGGTCAGTTCAAGGTTGGCCTCCGCGGCCCCGGCCAGCACCGGGACCCGTCCCGCCGCAGCCTCGCAGATGATGGAGATGACTTCCTTGCGCTCCTCGAAGCTGAGCCGGATGAACTCCCCCAGGCTGCCGTTGGGGTAGAGCCCGGAGACGCCCTTCCCGATCAGCCAGTCGACAATGCGGGCCAGCTCGCTCCGGTTCAATTTGCCCGAGGGAGTGTAGGGGGCGATGGTCGGTACAAAGATGCCCTCGATCCTGCTCATGCCTCCAGCTTCGCCGAGGGATCGTGCGGGACAAGCTGAAAAAGGGGACACTTCCAATTGTCGGGGTCCCGCGGCCCTCCGGGACGCGTGTCGCGAGTCCCCGGAATCCGGGATGGGATTATTCTATCGCGTCCCGGAGAGGCGCGTGCGCGTTAATGTTCCTTCAACGCGGCATGCATCTTGACCAGGTTCTGGGACATGCCCCACCAGCCGTACTTGAAGGCGGCGAAATCCTGTCCGTTCATGGCGGAGGCGTAGCGGGCCGCATTGGCGTTGATGAGCCACTGGTAGACCCAGAGCTGCTCCAGGTATTCGTCGAAGGGATTGGCGGGATCGGCCAGACCGGCCTCCCAGGCCTGGGAGAGGAGCCCGGTGGTCTCCAGGACCATTTGATCGACCTCCGCGACAAAGGCGTCGAACTGGGCGAAATGCCCGTTGACCCAGTCCGTGGAATGGCAGGCCCCGCAGACCCCGCTCATGGTGGCCTGGCGGGCGGCCATTTCCTCCTCGTTTATCAGGCCCTCGGCGGCGGGAACGCCGGCAAAGGTGACCGGCAGGGGCTGGCCGTCGGCATTGCGCAGGGTGGTGGTCAAGCCGTGCTCCGGTTGCGGGTGGCTGGTCGGCAGACCGAAGATGCGCAGCCAGAGCCTCGAGCCGAAGTCGTGGGTCCGCTCGGCCAGGACCTCCGAACCGTCCGGGGTGGTCAGCAGGGCGGCGTGGCAGACCACGCAGCTCGGGGCCTTGAAGTCGGCCCCGACTTTCCAGGGGACGGCGTCCCAGTTGTAATGGGTCGCCTCAGAGAGGACGATGTTGCCGTGCTTGCTTTCCTTCCAGACATCCCAGGCCGGGACATCCGGCTCGATGTGGCACTGGGCGCAGGTGTAGGGCTTGCGGGCCACCTCGATGGAGAAGCTGTGCCGCGGGTGGCAGGCGGTACAGGCCCCCAGCGATCCGTCGGGATTGACACGGCCGACGCCCTGGTTGGGCCAGTTGGTCAGGTCGGGAACCTCAACGTCGCCCATGTCCGTCTCGACGGTCTTGAGGCCCTTGGCCTCGACCACCGTGCCGTGGCAGGAATAGCAGCTTTCCCCCTGGGTATGGGCGCTTGGTGGAGCGCTGACCAGCGCGCCGTCCCGCTCCGACTTGAGCCCGATGACTTCCGTCTCCAGCAGGTGATAGACGGGATTGTCACGGAGGTTGGCCACGGCATGGGCCTTCTTGGAATCCATATATTCGTCCTGCTCATCCGGGTGGCAGGTGGCGCAGTCGGCGGGGGAGACCACGAGATTGATCTGGTAACCGAAATGCTCGAAGGTGTCTCCGTGCTCCTCCGTCCGCAGCCCGTGGCACTCATAGCAACCGACGGTGGTGTCTGCCAGATGGGCCGGGACCTGGATGGCGGACATGCGTCTGGCCAGGCCTTCCACTTCCATGGCCTCCTCCGGGGTCATCCTGGAGTGCCGGCTGCGCTGCCAGTCGGCCACGATTCCGGGGGTGGCCATCTCGTGGCAGATCAGGCACTCGGCGGTGGCGTCACTGGGGTCGGGCAGGTCCATTTGCCCGGATGCGGGGGAGAGAAGGGCGGCCAGAAGCAATACGGCCGGCAGGAAGGGTTCGCACGTTTTCATGGGGAAGTCTCCGTTAAGCTGTGCGAACGGAATAGCAGCCCGTTCCCCCGGGGTCAACGACCCGGCCGGGCGGCCCCATGGTATTAGCAGGCTTGGACCTGTCGATTAGCTGGTCTGGGTCAGGTCCAGGGCCTCGCGGGTCAGTTCGACGATCTTTTTAAACTCGCCGTTCTGGACCAGGTCCTTGCTGACAAACCAGCTGCCGCCGATGGCCTCGGTAACCTTGAGGTCAAGGTAGGGCCGGGCGTTTTTGGCGTTGATGCCCCCGGTCGGGACAAACTTGACCCCGGTGTGGCCGTAGGGACCGGCCAGGGCCTTCATCATTCCCGCCCCGCCGGCCTGCTCGGCCGGGAAAAACTTGAGCAGATTGAGCCCCATGGAGAGACCGCGCTCCACTTCACCGGGCGTGATGACTCCCGGGATCATGAGGAAGTCCAGGGACTGGGCCTTCTCGATAACGACCGGATTGAGGCCGGGTGAGACGCCGAAGGCGACACCCATGTCGACCAGTTTGGGGAGGACCCCGGCATCGATGATGGTCCCGGCGCCAACCGTCATTTCCGGATAGGCCTTGCGGATGGCCGCCATGGCGTCCAGCGCGCAGGGGGTGCGGAGGGTGATTTCAATGTGGGGGAGGCCGGCTTCCAGCAGGGCCTCCGCCAGGGGGAGGGCCGATTCCAGGGTGGGGATCACCGCCACCGGCATCAGTCGGGTCTTGGATACGGATTCGAGGCTCATGGTTCTTTAAGGATTGGGTTCTCGCCTTCCAGTGTTCCCTTTGCCCGGAGATAGGCAAGCGGGAAGGCGATCCGCAACGCCTGATTTGCCCTCTGACCGTTCGGATACGGGTCCCCAAATCTTCATTGCAAGCAGGAATCGGGCTGCTTGAATGCCGGGATGGGATTCCGCAGGGAGCCGACCTTCCTTCTTCTTGGTGAGGAAATCGACCGATACAGCTGGAAAGGCGTCTGGTTGTTTTTCGCCACCTATTTCGGGGCATTTCTGGTAGCGGCCATTATCGGACCGCTGATTTACGTCTGGATCCAGAACCTGCCGCCCCCCACCGATCCGGATTCCCTCCTGGCCTATCTGCAATCCAAGCATCTTTCCCGCTACATGGACCGGGTGCGGTTGATCGGGGTGGCCATTTCCCTGATCTGGCTGATCCGCTGGTGCGGCCTGTGGGGACGCTTCGGCTTCAACTGGAGCAGGGGAGGGATTCCGTTGCTGGGGAAGTTCCTCCTCCTCGGGGTGGTGACCATGGGACTGGTCGTGGCCACCCAGGCGCTGCTGCTGGACGTCGGCCTGGAGGGGGAATTCTCCATCGGGCGCCTGCTGGAACGGACCTTCTCGGCCCTGGTCGGGGGGCTCCTCCTCGGCTGGATGGAGGAGGCCATTTTCCGGGGAATGCTTTTCCGCATGTTTTATACAGCGACCAAGCCGCTTCCGGCAATCATCCTCAGTTCCCTGGTCTTCGCCGCCGTCCACTTCAAGCATGTGCCCGCCGAGCTGGGGGAACCCGTGACCTGGTATTCCGGCTTCATCGTGGCCGCCTACCAGTCGGTGGCGGTCTTCTTCGAGGTCCGCTGGCTGGAGTATATCAACCTGGTCCTGGTCGGGATGGTCCTGATCCTGGTCTTCATGCGGACCCGCAACCTCGTGGCCTGCATGGGTCTGCATGCCGGATGGGTCCTCGTTCGCAATGTCTGGAGCAAACTGTTCGAGATCCCGGACGGCGGCTCTGCCCGATTTTGGGGGACCGACCGCATTGTCGACGGCTACGCCTGCACTATCATGCTGGCGATCCTCGTGGTCGTCCTCTATGTCAATCTTCAGGCCCATCAAAGCAAAGGCCAGGTCAGCCTGGGCGGACTTGCTTGACCTTGTCCTGCCCCGCACCTGCCTGTCCTGCGGGCGGCTTCTGGGGCCGCGCGAACCCGGCTTCCAGTGTCCGGGCTGCCGTGGATCGATGTCCCTGATCCGGGAGCCCCAATGCCCCGTCTGCGGCGTTCCCTATTTTGGAAATGTCCGGGTGCCGGGCCCTTGTCCGACCTGCCTGGACTCCCCTCCGGAATTCGAGCAGGCCCGGTCTCTGTTCCTTTATCGCGGGTCGGGAGCGCGGCTGATCCAGACCCTTAAGTACGAGCACGGGACCTGGGCGCAGATGGAGATTGCCCATTTGCTGCGGGAGGAATCCCGCTGGGAGGCGTTTTTCCGCGATGCGGTCCTGGTCCCGGTCCCGCTGCACCGGGTCCGCGAGCGATCCCGCGGCTACAACCAGGCGGCTGTCATCGCCGCCGGAATCGGGCAGGCCTGGCCGGGGGTGAAGGTGGATCCCTGTTTAATCCGGACCCGCCGGACCCCCAGCCAGACCTTCCTCAGCAGGGAGGAGCGGAAGCGGAACATGGCGCAGGCCTTCGCCTGCACCCGGGAACCCTTACCCGGTCGCCTGGTACTCGTCGATGATGTCCTGACCACCGGGGCCACGCTTGGTTCAGCCGCCTGGTCCCTTCGACAGGCCCAGGGCAGACCGGTATTTGCCTTCACCCTGGCGCACGGTTGAGGCAAGCCTCAACCGTGTGTGGTGAGCTTGTCGAACCACGCATGGGTAAAATATTTCAGCCTTTACGCTGGGAGGTGCTTGAGTTTGACTCCCCCCTTAAGCAATTGGACCTGATATGCCTTTCTTTTCAAAACCGACCTATTCGACCATTTCAGTGGTCAAGAAGAAGGATATTCCAAAGGACTTGTACACCCGCTGCCCGAAGTCCGGGGAATTAGTCTACACCAAGGAACTTGAAAAAAACCTCAACGTGGTGCCCAAGAGCGGTTACCACTTTCCGTTGAATGCGGACAAGCGGATCGCCTCGATGATCGACGAGGGGAGCTGGGAGGAATTTGACAAGGAACTTGAGTCCAAGGACTTGCTGAAGTTCAAGGACACCAAGGCCTATGCCGACCGGCTGGAGGTCTACAAGAAAAAGACGGGCCTCAAGGATGCCGTGATCTGCGGCCTGGGCCAGATGGGCGGAATCCCGGTCAGCTTGTCGGTTATGGATTTCCGGTTTGGCGGGGCCTCCATGGGTTCCGTGGTCGGGGAGAAGATCACCCGGGCCATCGAGCGGGCGGTCGAGAAGGAATGCCCGGCCATTGTGGTCTCCGCCTCCGGGGGTGCCCGGATGCAGGAAGGCATCTACAGCCTGATGCAGATGGCCAAGACCAGCGCCGCCCTGGCCCGCCTCAAGGAGAAGGGGCTTCCCTACATTTCCGTCCTGACCAATCCCACCACCGGAGGCGTCACGGCCAGTTTCGCCACCCTCGGGGACTTGATCCTGGCCGAACCGGAAGCCCTGATCTGCTTTGCCGGGCCGCGGGTTATCAAGGAAGGGACCAACGAGGAACTGCCGG
>CAJXMX010000012.1 GCA_913056355.1 uncultured Opitutales bacterium | reverse complement strand
CTGGCCGCGATCTCCTTGTTGCTGCGGCCCTTGATCAGAAAATCCAACACTTCCCGTTCCCGTTCGGTCAACTGCTGCCGCCGGGAGCGTTCAGCCAGGCGCTTGGCCACCTGGCCGGGAATCGAGGTGTCCCCGGCGTGGACCCGGCGGATGGTACTGGCGATATCCTCCACCGATGTGTCCTTGAGGAGGTAGGATTTCGCCCCGGACTGGATGGCCAGGTGGATGTCCTCGTCCCAGTCATAGGTGGAAAGGATGATGACATTCGCCGCCGGGAATTTCTTGAGGATGGCAATGGTCGCCTCAACGCCGCCCATGCCGGGCATGCGCAGGTCCATCAGGACAACGTCCGGTTTGACGTCTTCAAAAACCTCAACCCCTTCCTCGCCATCGCAGGCCTCGGCCACTACTTCCATACCGGGTTGTCCCTGGATAAGAGAGGCGATTCCCATGCGCATGGCAGGATGATCATCGACCACGAGGATCCGAATGTTTGATCCAATTTCAGTATTTCCCACAACCGGTGCAGAGAACACAAGATCCGTGACCGTGGCGATACTTTTTGGCAGATCCTCGTCTGCTGAACTCATACCTTGGATAGTAGCAAGTAATCCTGCGAATGGCTCTCCCCCAAACGGGGGATATTGGCCTTTCCTCAAGCTGCAGCTTCCAAGCTCCTGCTGTTTAATCCGAAACCGATACCGTGATCGTGGTACCTTTTCCCGATGCGCTCCGGATGTCGATGGAGCCGCCCATCTGATCCACCCGTTCCTTGATGCCGACCAAACCGAAGCTGCGGCGTTCGCCAACTTGCCGGGTAATGTGCTCAAAGCCCTTACCATCGTCCTCGATGGAGAGGCGCAGGAGCCTGTTGTCGAAGGTCATGTTCACCTTTATCCAGTTGGCGTTGGCATGCTTGACTGCATTGGCGATGGCCTCCTGTCCAATCCGGAGGAGGTTGTTTTCCGTGATCGGGGACAGCCGGCGCTTGGTCCCTATGACCGTCACCTCCCCTTTCACCTGCGTTTCATCCGTGAGCTTGTTCAGGATCCGGGTAAGGGCTTCGCCCAGGTCGCATTCCTCCAGTACCTGGGAACGCATGTTCCAGATTGAGTTACGTGCTTCCGCCAGGGCTGAGCGGGCCAGCTGGTGGGCCGTTGCCAGGTGCTTGCGCAGGTCTGCCCCCAATTCGTTGGCGTGCATCCGGGCGATCTCTAGCTGGACTGAAATGGCCCCCAGGCTTTGTGAGAGCGTATCGTGAATTTCGCGGGCCACCCGGTTGCGCTCGCTCAGGATGGCGGTGAACTCCGCCTCGGCCATGGATCGCTGCAGTTCCTTTTCCCGCAATCGCCGCCGGGAAATCCACATGATCACGGCGATGGTGGCAATGGCCAGCAGGAGGAAGGCGAAGAGGAGATAGGCGATCCGTTCCGCATTCCACCACGGGGGGGATTGAATGACGACCATGTCGCTTGTGGAACGGAGAAGGAGATGAAAGGTTTGGGGGATCCACAGACCGCCCAAGGGCCCTGTCTCGTTGGCTTCAACGGTACAGATGCCCATGACCCGAACGATACTGCCTGTCTGCCAGTGGATTGCTGGCGCGGCTCCTTCACTCAGATGCATTTGGGTTCGTATTGGCAGCCCATGCCACTCGATGATCAGCTCAATTCGATCCTTGAATTGGCGGACCTCGATCAACTTGGCTTCAAGTTGGACGAGGTTGGCGTCGTTCTGAAGGGCGCTGGTTAAATCCGTCAGCACCTCGGGAGTAGGTTCATGCAGGAAGCCCCGTTTGCGGAACTCAGCATCCTCCAGCATGGGGCTGTATTCTCCCGGTTCCGGGAATCCCAGGACGTCCACCTCTTCCCCGGGTTGCAGGACCTCGGTCTGGGCTGTCTCGACCAGCAGGCTGTGGTCTCCATCCCGTACCCACAAATGTGAACCGGGTTGGTGGTGCACCACAATTCCGCGAATGTGGACCCGATGCCCCCGCTGGTGGTTACCTTGTTCGAACCGGAGCAGATTGCCTACTGGAATGGATTCTTCTTCGAAAGGATTTTCCAGTGGTCGTTTCACTATGACGGGCTGCACCCCTAGCGGAACCTGGACAAAGGGCTTCACGAATTGACGATTTCGGTTGTGCAGGTTGAAGCAAAGCCCGCGCAGGAGAATCTCGGCATCCACGTAATCCTCCGGATTCAAGGCTCCGTTCACCTCGACCATGACCCGGGTCTCCCCCGATGCCAGCTTCATCTTGACGGCCTGCTGCTGCTCGGGTGATTCCTCGCGAACAGGTGTCTCGAAGCGAGTGCCGGGAGGAGGAGGCGCGGCATCCGTCGGCTCGAGAGGCTCGACGCTGCGGACAATCGCCGGAAATTCGATCCACTGGGCATCCATTTCACCCGCATACAAGTCCTCCATGGAGACCTCGATTGGCTCGGGTACCTGGCCCCGCCCCAGTCGTTGAAGGTCTGTTGCCGCCACATACGGGGCGTAACCACCGGGATCCGTAACCCCACGGACCTCGAGCAGGTCACCCCGGTGGAGCGTTGCGACCAGATCGGGCGGGGCCTGCACGTAAATGCCCTCCGTCTCATCCTGCATGACGAACGCAATTCCCGGAGGATCAGCTTCCCCCATGAATACGCCGCGTAGGTGCACTGGCATGGCCTGACGAGCTTCATCAATTGAGAGGGCCCGGACCTGGGCCGCGGTGGTCAGGACTTCCTGACTTTCGGGGTCAGCGCCTTCCATGAAAGCAACGATCAGGAGCAAGGAGGCCGCTGTGGCCAGTGCTGTGCCGGGGTTAACACGCATCATATCCCGATTATTTGATGGTGTCCCATGCAGGCAAGACTGAACCGTGCGATTTCCTCCCGATGCAGCCATCCGCTGGCAAAATCCCCTGATCGGGGGAGAGACGGCGGAAGGCTTATTGCCTATATTGTCTACCGAACACTTATCCAACCCTAACCATACCCCTTATTGAAACCCCTCCTGGTTCTCAATTCGGGCGAGAACCACCAGGAGAAGACCTTACTATGTCAACCTTACAACTTTTGGCAGCCGCGGATGCGGCTGGGCCCGTTTTCACGGGATTGGACTGGGCCGTACTGGCACTTTTTGCCTTGGGCCTCGTCGGCATCATCGTATGGGTATCCATGCAGAAGGAAGAAGACTCCCAGGATTACTTCCTGGCGGGTCGCGGAGCCGGGTGGCTGGCCATCGGGGCCTCCATCTTCGCCTCCAACAGCGGTTCCGAGCATCTGGTCGGCCTCTCGGGCGCCGGCGCACAGACGGGCATGGCCATGGCCCACTGGGAAATCCAGGGCTGGATGATCCTGATCCTGGGCTGGGTCTTCGTGCCGTTCTACTCGCGGAGCATGGTCCTGACCATGCCGGAGTTCCTTGAGAAACGCTACAATCCCCAGTCGCGGACCATCCTTTCCCTGATCTCCCTGATCAGTTATGTCCTGACCAAGGTGGCGGTCACGGTCTATGCCGGCGGGCTGGTTTTCCAGCAGGTCTTCGGCATCGATACCCTCTGGGGCATCGACTTCTTCTGGATCTCGGCCATTGGCCTGGTGGTCATTACCGCTGTCTATACTGTTCTCGGCGGGATGAAGTCGGTCCTGTACACGTCCGTGCTGCAGACGCCGATCCTCCTGCTGGGATCCCTCATCATCGTGGTACTCGGGTTGAGGTCCCTTGGCGGCTGGAATGAAATGATGTCCGTGGTCCGGGCGACCCCGGTGAATGACTTTGGCGACAGCATGGGCAACCTGATCCGCAGCAACAGCGATGCGAACTTCCCGTGGCTGGGCGTACTGATCGGTTCCTCCGTCATTGGCTTCTGGTACTGGTGTACCGACCAGTTCATCGTCCAGCGTGTCCTTTCCGGTCGCGACCAGACCCAGGCCCGCCGTGGTGCGATCTTTGGCGCCTACCTGAAGCTGACCCCCGTCTTCCTGTTCCTGGTCCCGGGCATGATCGCCTTTGCCATGTCGACCAAGGGCATCGAGATCGGTGGAACGGTCTATCAACTGGCTGAGCCGGACGCGGCCTTCCCCTCCCTGGTGGCGACCCTCTTGCCAGCCGGTGTGAAAGGCCTGGTGGTCTGCGGGATCCTGGCCGCCCTGATGAGCTCGCTGGCTTCCCTGTTCAACTCCTCGGCCATGCTCTTTACCATCGACTTCTACCAGAAGTTCAAGCCCAACGCCTCGCAGCACCACCTGGTGCATGTAGGTCGTGTGGCCACGGTGGTCATCGTGATCCTTGGTATCCTCTGGATCCCGATCATGAAGAGCGTCGGTGACGTTCTCTACACCTACCTGCAGGACGTGCAGTCGGTCCTGGCTCCCGGTATCGCGGCCGCCTTCCTGCTGGGCATCCTGTGGAAGCGGGCTTCCGCGCAAGGGGGAATGTGGGGTCTGATTTCCGGCATGGTCATCGGCCTGACCCGCCTCGGCGCCAAGGTCTACTACACCTCCCAGGCCGGCCAGGGCAATAATGTCAAGGAATGGGCTGCCGCCAACGGAATTGACGGCTGGTTATACAAGCTCTTTTACGACACCAACTGGCTCTTCTTCTCCGGCGGCATGCTGATCTTCTGCATGGCCGTAGTGGCCATTGTCAGCATGCTGACCCAGGCGCCATCCGAGGAAAAGATCCGGGGGCTCGTGTTCGGCACCGAAACGGATGAGCAGAAGGCGGAGACCCGTCAAAGCTGGCACATGTGGGATGTCGTCAATACCGGCATCATCCTCGCTTTCACGGTTGGTTTCTACTGGTATTTCTGGTAGATCCATCCGGGTGGGCTGCACCCGCTTAATCGCTCGCAATATTATCCCCAACACCAGTCAACCGTGGCCGGCTTGATGCTGGCCGGACTCAGAAAGGAAAAACCATCATGGAAAGCAAAAGCAAGTTGGGGATTACCCGCCGGGAAGCCATCCGGCAGATCGGTGCTGGCGCCGCTGCGATTGGGATGAGTGGAGTCTTAAACGCCAAGGGCGACAATCAGGCTCCGCACAAAGCCATGCCGACCCGCCCCCTTGGACGAACGGGTTGGAATGCCAGTATTTTCAGTATTGGCGGACAGGCCATCATCGACCGGGAAGGCCATTCCGAGGAAGCAGTGGCCATCATTAACCGGGCCCTCGACCTGGGAGTGAACTATATCGATACCGCCGAACTGTACGGCGGCGGGCGCAGCGAGCGTAACTTCGGCAAGGTCATGAAAACCCGCCGCAAGGAGGTATTCCTGTCCACGAAGACCATCAAGCGGGATTACGACGGGGCTATGCGTGACCTGGAGGGATCTTTGAAGAACCTCCAGACCGACCACATCGACTGTTGGCAATTGCATACGGTGCGTTCCAAGGAGGATGAGGAGCAGGTTTTCGGTACCAACGGCGCCCTCAAGGCTCTCGAAAAGGCGCGGGATGAAAAGATTGTCCGTTTCCTTGGGATCACCGGACACAAGCAACCTTTCATTCTCAAGCGGTGCATCGAGCGGTTCCCTTTTGATACCATCCTCATGGCGTTGAATCCGGCGGACAAAAGCATGCCCGACAACGAGAATGACGCCTCATTTATCGAGAACCTGCTGCCTGTGGCCGTGGAAAAGAAAATGGGCATCATTGGAATGAAGATTGCGGCCGGTGGAGCCATGTTCAAAGGGGATGGTTTCGGCTCCATGGAACAATCCATCAACTACGTCCTTACTCTGCCCGTCAGCACAATCGTGGTGGGGCTTTCCCGGTTGGAGGAAGTTGAGGAAAACGTCCGGATTGCGCAGCGGTTCAATCCCTTGTCCCAGGACGAAATGGCCAGGATCGAAGACAATTACCGCCCCCACGCGGCGGATGCCACCTGGTTCAAGCAGGCTTGGTAGAAATCTACATATCCCTGTGATGTTTTAGCATTAGCGATTCTTAATCAACTGAACCAAATATGAAAAAACTTCTCTACTCCCTTCTGATTACCCTGGCCTGCCTGTGCCAATCCCACGCCGCTGGTTGCGGGGACGGTTACCTCTTCACCTCTTTCCGCGGGGATGGGGACGGACTGCACCTCGCCTACAGTCCCGATGCGCGGGACTGGACGGAACTGAAGGAGGTCCGGATCAAGCCTGAAGTCGGTGCCAAGTTGATGCGGGACCCGCATATCCTCCATGGTCCGGACGGGCTCTACCACATGGTCTGGACGACAGGCTGGGCGGACAAGGGCATTGGATACGCCACCTCGGAGGACCTTCTCACGTGGTCGGAACAGAAGTACCTGCCCGTCTCGGCACCGATTGAAGGTGTCCAGAACACCTGGGCCCCGGAAGTTTACTGGCTGGAATGCAAGGAGAGCTATCTCATCGTCTGGTCCTCGGCAGCGCCGATGGAGGGCTACGAGCATCCCCAGTTCCGGGCCTACTATGTCCTGACCAAGGATTTCGAGACCTTCACCGAGCCGAAAATCTTCTTCGATCCCGGCTTCAACAACATCGACACCACCATGGTCAAGATGAAGGGGAAGTACGTGATCTTCTTCAAGGAGACCGACGACCAGCCAAAAGAGATCTGGGGCGCCATCCACACGGCCGTGGCGGAGAATCCCCTTGGGCCCTGGAAAGTCCTGGACGTGCCGGTTGTGGAAAATGAGCGGGCCGAAGGGCCGGCCCCGGTCGTCATTGATGATGTGGTCACCGTCTACTTTGATTACTACGTCGAGCACCGCTACGGTGCCCGGGAATCCAGCGACCTGAAAAACTGGAAGGATGTGACCTGGTTCACCTCTGTAGTCGAGGGCCAGCGCCACGGCTCCATCCTCAAGGTTCCGGGAAAAATCCTCAAAGGGCTCCGGGCCGAGGAGGCCGAACTGATCGCCTCGGTGCCGGAACCGGCCCTGAGCGAGTTCACGGCCGATCCCTCGATCCGGGCCTTCGGCGACACCTATTACATTTACCCGACCTCAGACCGGCCCAACTGGAACACATTCGAGTTTGCCGTCTGGTCCTCCAAGAACCTGGTGGACTGGAAAAAGGAAGGCGTGATTATCGACCTGCGCAAGGAGATCTCCTGGGCCGAAATCCGGGCCTGGGCGCCGGACTGTATCGAGCGCAACGGGAAGTACTATTTCTACTTTTGCGGTGATGGGAAGATCGGGGTCGCCATTGGCGATTCGCCGACCGGACCATTTCATGACGCCCTGGGCAAGCCGCTGCTGGAGCGGGGTGGCAAGGTCCAGACGAACACCATCGACCCGCACGCCTTCATCGACGACGACGGGCAGGCCTACCTCTATTACGGCAATTGGGACACCTGCCAGGTGGTCAAGCTCAAGGAGGACATGATCACCATCGACGGGGATCCGATTGACATCAAACTCCCTGAGTTCCGGGAGGGTATCGTGGTCTTCAAGCGCAACGGGAAGTACTACTTCATGTGGTCGATTGATGATGCCCGCTCCCCGAATTACCGCGTCGGCTGGGGTTGGTCCGATTCGCCGACCGGACCCGTGGAGACGCCCGAGAAGAACTTCATCGTCCTTGTGGGAAGGGGTAATGCCAAGGCCACGGCCCACCATGGCCTCGTCAACGTGCCGGGTACCGACCGCTGGTTTGTCGCCTATCACCGCCATGCGGTTCCCGGTGGCAGCGGCTACAAACGCCAGGTCTGCCTGGTGGAAATGAAGTTCGACGATGAAGGGCACATCCTCCCCATGGATCCGCTCAAGCAGCCATTCAAGAAAGGCGACAAGGGCGTTCCCATTCCGAGCCACTAACCCGTGTGCCCTCAAGCAGTCTTCCCCTTTTCACGGACTACTTCTATTTCCATCGAACCATGAAGAAGATCACGGTCATACCTCAACTTGCGCTGACCGTTGGGGCCAATCCGGCAGCGGAACCAGTAGAAGTTGTCCTGAACATTGCCGGTCCCAATGGCGACGGTTCGTTCAAGGCACCGCTCCCCCCGCAGTCCGTCAGCACTTTCCAGATCAATCCTTAATCTCCAGTTCCTCATATGACCTCCAGAAACTCCTTCCCCGTTATCCTGGCTGGTTCTTTTCTTGCCCTTTCGGTCCTGTCGGGCGCGGATTCCCGGGACCGCTCCTTCGACAATGACTGGCGCTTCCTGCGGGGTGATGCCCTGTCTGCCGAGAAACCGGAATTTGATGATTCCAGATGGCGACTGCTCGACCTTCCCCACGACTGGAGTATCGAGGACCTGCCGCAAGCGGCAGACGCCGCTGTGGAATTTGACGCGGTTACGGGATCGTGGCGCTTTCATCCCGGCGACAATATAGATTGGAAGGCGCCGGACTTCAGCGACAATGACTGGCAAACCGTCACCCTGCCGGACACCTGGGAAAACCACTCCGGCTACGAGGAGAACAATGTCTACGGCTGGTTCCGTCGGCGGATCAGTATTCCGGAAGAATACCGGGGCAGTGATATCGCGCTACTCATGGGCCGGATCGACGACGTGGACGAGGTCTTCCTGAACGGGCAGCGGATAGGAGGCACGGGATCCTTCCTGCCGGAGTACCAGACTGCCTGGAGTGTCGAACGCCGCTACCGCGTTCCCGCCTCACTCATCAAGGGTGATGGGACCGACCTTCTCGCCGTGCGCGTCTTCGACGGGGACGGTGAGGGGGGCATCTACGCCACCGGGACCCAGTCGGTTCGAATCGGTCCCTTCGATCCTGCCGAAAGCCAGAACGGCCACTTTACGGGATATACGGTCGGCGGCATCGCATGGTACCGGAAGCAGTTCACGCTGGATGAGGCCGGCAAGCAAGTCGCGGTACGCTTCGACGGCGTCTATATGAATGCCCAGGTCTTCATCAACGGACACTGGCTTGGGGAACATCCGCACGGCTACACCAGTTTTGAATTCGACCTGACGCCGTACCTCAACGCTCCGGGCGAGGAAAATCTCCTGGCCGTCCGGGTGCGTAACGAGGGCCGCAACAGTCGCTGGTATTCCGGTTCGGGCATTTATCGTCATGTCTGGCTGACGGTCCGCGAACCCGTCCATGTCCCGACTTGGGGCCTGTTTGTCACCACTCCGGAAATCTCGGAAGACCAGGCCCTGGTGAAAGTGTCTGTCGAGGTCCGCAACGCGACGGACCAATTCGCCAACGCGCTGGTTAAAGCCCGGGTGATCGATCCCATGGGGATGGAAGTGGGAAGCGCTGAAGGAACCGTCCATGTCGCCGCCGGTGAGACCCGGATCAACGAGCGCTTCGTTACGGTTGCCTCGCCTATGCTCTGGTCGCTCGCTTCACCGGATTTGTATTCCGTTGAGATCGAGGTAATGGCGGATGGCGCCGTCCGTGACCACATTTCCACCTCCTTCGGCATCCGCACGAGTGAATTTGATGCGGTGAACGGCTTTCGCCTGAACGGGAAACCCATCCTGCTCAAGGGTGGGAACGTGCACCACGACAATGGTCCCCTCGGAGCGGCTGCCATAGATCGCGCCGAGGAGCGCAAGATGGAACTGCTCAAAGCCAACGGATTCAACACCGTGCGGACCAGCCATAATCCGGCTTCACCGGCCCTCCTTGATGCCTGTGACCGAATTGGCCTGCTGGTTATCACGGAAGCTTTCGACCAGTGGCGGGAGTCCAAGGAAAACAACCAGCAGGATTACCATCGTTTCTTTGATCAATGGCATGCCCGGGACATCGCGGCCATGGTCCGCCGCGACCGCAACCATCCCTCGATCATCATGTGGTCCGTCGGCAATGAGATCCCCGAGCAGTTCCGGGCCGGGAATACCGGGATGATGCTCCGCGAGGAGGTGCTCTCGCACGATACCACACGGGCCGTCACCCAGGCCATCTGCAGCGACTGGGGCCGGGTGGCCGCCAACTGGAATGCGCTCTCGGATCCCGGGTTCACCCACCTGGATGTAGCGGGATATAACTACCTCCCGGATAAGTTCGCGGGCGACCATAAACGCCATCCGGACCGCGTCATCTATACCAGCGAGTCCTATCCCAAGGATGCCTATGAGTACTGGGCCCTGGTCGAGGATTCCCCTTATGTCATTGGCGACTTTGTCTGGACCGCCATGGATTACCTTGGCGAGGCAGGCATCGCCCATAGCCTGCTGAGCAACGAACCCAACAGCTTCTTCATGCCCTGGCCCTGGTTCAATGCCTGGTGCGGTGACCTCGACCTCTGTGGCTTCAAGAAGCCACAATCTTATTACCGCGATGTGGTCTGGCGGCGCAGCCCGATTGAAATGGCGGTCCATGCCCCCATTCCGGAAGGGCTGACCGAAGTCATGAGTTCATGGGCCTGGCCCAATGAATCCCTCAGCTGGAACTGGGCCGGCCACGAGGGCACGCCCCTGCAGGTGTCTGTCTACACCCGGTGTGAAAAGGTCCGGTTGGAACTCAATGGCAGTGTCATCGGCGAGCAGAAGGTCTCCGGAGACTCCCAGCTGACCGCAACCTTCAATGTGCCGTACGAGCCGGGTGAATTGATTGCCTACGGCATCACACACGGCGAGGTTGTAGCGAAAACCTCACTCGCGACTACCGGCGCGCCGGCGAGTATCCGGTTGACCGTCGACCGGACCGAGATCCATGCGGATCGCAACGACCTGGCCTACGTGACCGTGGAAGTGGTGGATGCCGATGGTCACCGCGTTCCCGACGCGAGGGAGCTCCTGAAATTTTCCGTCAGTGGGGCAGGGGAGCTGGCCGGCCATGCCAGCGCGGTTCCCAACGAGCCGGCCAGCTTCAAGGAACCTTTCCGGGAGACTTATGAGGGACGGTGCCTGGTCATCCTTCGCCCGACCGGCAGGACAGGCCCGATCACGTTGAAGGTCGAGGCGGATGGCTTTGCTGCGAATTCAGTCACGGTTCAGGCCAGGTGACCATGGTTGCTGATAATTTATGAAACACAAAAACTCCCTCTCTCAACTATTACAGTTTACCGCGATCTATCTGATCCTGACCACTACCTCACCGGCGCAGGACTTTTCCGGCATGCGGGCCGAGGAAATCTACCAAAACCTGTGTGCCACCTGCCACGGCGCGGAGTTTGAAGGTGGACTGGCCGGCAGTCTGGCGGACGGCGAGTGGATCCACGGCAATTCTGACGAACAGATCCAGCACTCCATCACCGACGGTATCCCGGATAAGGGAATGGAAGCGTTTGGAGATGTGCTCACCGTTAGCCAGGTCCGTGGCCTGGTCGTCCTCATTCGCGAGCGGGAACAGGAGGAGCACTACCGCACCGCGACCTATCCTGTCCCGGATCCGGAGAATGTCACCCGGACCCGCTACCATGCTTATCGGGTGGAGATCCTGACCGAGGGACTGCATACACCATGGGCGGTGGCCTTTTTGCCGGATGGCCGGAAGCTGGTAACGGAGCGGTCCGGCCCGCTGCGCATAATCGATGCCGATAACCGGCTCGATCCGGAGCCGGTGGAAGGCATTCCGCAAGCTGTCTTCAATGGACCGGAGGGCGGCATGATGGATGTCGCCCTGCACCCTGACTTTGAAAAGAACGGGTGGATTTACCTGGCCCTCGTAGACGGCTTGCGAGATGAAAACGGTGATTCGATAACGGAAACCGCCGTCGTCAGGGGTCGCATCGATGGCCATCGCTGGGTCGACCAGGAGTGGATCTACAAGGCGGATCCGAAATCCTACACAAGGTCTGGCGCCCATTACGGGACCCGGATCGCTTTCGACAACGGGTACATCTACTTTGCTATCGGCCAGCGCGGAGACCGGGACGACCCCCAGGACTTGTCGAGCCCGAACGGCAAGATCTTCCGCCTCTACGACGACGGGCGGATACCCGAGGACAATCCTTTTGTCGACGACCCCAATGCCCTGGCCGGAATATGGAGCTACGGCCATCGCAATCCCCAGGGGCTGACGATTGATGAAGAAACGCACGACCTTTACGAGACGGAGCACGGAGCCCGGGGCGGGGATGAATTCAACCTTATCCTGAAGGGCCGCAACTACGGCTGGCCTGTCATCACCCATGGGATGAACTACAACGGAACGCCGATCACTCCCTACACCGAGATGGAGGGCATGGAGCAGCCACTGGTCCATTGGACGCCTTCCATTGCGCCATGCGGTCTGGATCAATACCGGGGAACCGCCTTCCCGCAATGGGATGGCGACATTCTGGCGGGCAGTCTGCGGGCCCAGGAACTGCATCGCCTGCGCGTCCGGGACGGCACGGTTGTCGAGGAGGAAGTCATTCTGAAGGGCATTGGGCGTGTCCGGGATGTGCGCATTGGTCCGGAGGGTTACATTTATCTGCTGACCAATACGGATCCGGATCGCCTGGTCCGGCTGTTGCCGGCGGATGTGTACAAGCATCAACTTGAGGACATTTCCAAGGAACCCGCTAACAAGATGTAGTCTGAAGTAGAGCCTTGAAGGAATTAGCAATCCCTGAATTCGGCCCGGAGGGCCGAGGCAGTGGTAGCCCCGGGTGACTGAGTTCCGGACCGCGTCAGCGGGACGGGAGGAAGGAGCCCGGGTTTCCCCGCGTTATAAGATTCTATGCGTCCCGGAGGGGCGCGGGTGCGGGAATCCATAGACACATGTCCCGCGCCCCTTCGGGGCGCAAAATTTCAATTTATTTCCGTGATCCGGGGGCTCCCCCGCTCACGCGGGGTCACCCCCGGCTACCACTACTTCGGCCCTCCGGGCCGATTATTTCCTGCACAATGGTTTTTGAGCCTTATATTGACCCGCATATACTTGTGCGGGACGGGACTCCTTGCCCTTCACCTGCACATGTGAACGCTTTGCGGCTGGAATGGGCAAAATGTCAGGTTACGGATTGGACCGGGCCTGCGGCATATGCTTCTATTTCTTGAAAGCACCCCGTTGTCTCACAGGATAAGGATAGTGCGTTGGCCAGTCCCCTTCCTCCTTTCAACAATCGTATTCGCCGGAATTTCCGAACCGGCGGCGGATCCGGCTTCTGCTGAACCGGTCACCGAGCTGCCGGAGTTCGTCGTCCGGGCCATGCGGCAGGACACGTCGATCGATTCAATCCCCGCTGCCATTTCCCTCGTGACGGCGGAGTCCATCCAGCGTGCCACCCAACAGCTCACCCTGGATGAAGCGCTGCGGGGGGTGCCTGGGGTATTCGTGCTCAATCCCGTCAACTTTGCCCAGGATACGCGCATCGCCATCCGCGGCTTTGGGGCGCGGGCCGACTTCGGCATCAGGGGGATTCAGCTGATTGTCGACGGTATTCCGGCCACCATGCCGGACGGGCAGGGCGGGGTGGATGGCATTGATTTCGGGTCCGCCGCCCGAATGGAGATTATCCGGGGCCCGGCATCGGCCCTTTACGGGGCATCCTCCGGGGGCGTCATCCGCATCGAGACCGAGGATGGCCCGGCTGTCCCATTCCTTGAGTCCCGCCTGATCGCGGGCGATGATGGATTTTTCAAGGGACAGGTAAAGTATGGCGGCCAGGAAGGTCCGCTCAACTACCTCCTGCATGGATCCCGCTTGGAATACGACGGCTACCGGGACCATAGCGGGACCCGCAACTGGAAGTTCAACAGCAAGCTTCGCTACGACTTTGATGCGTCTTCCAGGCTGACCGCCATCGTGAATTTAATCGACATCCCCCTGCAGGATGATCCCGGGGGACTGACCATGGCAGAAGCATTGGACAATCCCCGGCAGGCCCGGGACCGTAACCTGCTTTATAATTCAGGGGAGGAGGTGCGTCAGCAGAAGATCGGCCTCCTGTACCGCAAGGACTGGAATCACGGACAGGGATTGGAGCTCAATGGTTACCATGTCCACCGCGACTTCTCCAACCGGCTTCCCTTCGAAAACGGGGGGCAGGTTTCCTTTTCCCGCGACTTCTCTGGCGGAGGCATCCGGTATGGGTTCTCAAGCGACCGGGCTACCCTGTCCGCGGGCGTCGATGCGGGTCTGCAGGACGATGCCCGTAAGAATTACGACAACCTGTACGGCGAACGGGGACCCCTGGTCCTTGACCAGAGGGAGCGGGTTTTTGGCTTGGGTGTGTATGGGCGTCTTGAATACCAGTTGCTGCCGGATCTCGCCATCTCCGCCGCCCTCCGGCACGACCGGGTGGAGTTCAGGGTAGATGACCACTTTGTCAGTGATGGTAATGACTCAGGTGATATCGATTTCTCCAATACAAGTCCCATGGCGGGAGTGGTCTGGCACGTCCGTCCCGGCTTGCACCTCTTCGCCAACATCTCGACTTCCTTTGAGACCCCCACCACCACCGAGTTCGACAATCCCGAGGGTGGCGGCTTCAACGAGATTCTGAAGCCCCAGACGGCGACCAACGTCGAGGTGGGCATGCGGGGGTACACGGAGTTCCTCTCCCGTTCCGTTCGATTCGACCTGGCCTTCTTTCACATCGATATCGAGGATGCGCTCGTCCCCTATGAGTTGAGCGAGTTTCCGGACCGCGAATTCTTCCGCAACGCGGGTTCCTCGCTACATCGTGGCTTCGAAGCTGCCGTCTCGATCGACCTGCTGTCGGGGCTCAGCGCATCCCTTTCATACACCTGGTCCGACTTCGCGTATAAAAGCTTTGAAGCTCCCTCGGGCGATTTTGCCGGCAACCGAATTCCGGGCATTCCCGAGCATTTTGCGGATGCCATGATCCGGTACGACCATGCCTCCGGATTTTACCTGCAGTGGGACACACGCTGGGTGGGCGACCTGTATGCCGATGATGCCAACAGCACTACTGTCGATGGCAGCATTGTCACAGATTTGCGCATGGGAATCGATTTAGAAGCTGGGGCCTGGACCATCGCCCCGTTCATCGGCTTCAACAACTTGTTCGGCGAGGCCTACTACGCCAACATCCGGATCAATGCCTTCGGCGGCCGGTATTACGAACCTGGGCCGGGGCGAATTATTTATGGCGGCCTGCGCGTGCGGTACTCCTTTCGGTAAGGCGTATAGAATTTCGATATATTCACTCGTATGGGGGAGAGACCATTCATCCAAGTCCCGATATACTGGCCCGCTATTTTTTATTAATTCCCCATGAACATCCTCGAAGTTGTCCTTTTTATCGTCGCCGTGGTCGGCGTCATTTCCCTCGGTATCTGGAAGAGCCGGGACGAAGATCTGCATGGCAGCAAAGGCGCCACCGACTACTTTCTAGCCGGTCGCGGCCTGACCTGGTGGCTGGTCGGCTTCTCACTCATCGCCGCCAACATCTCCACCGAGCAGTTTGTCGGCATGTCCGGCTCCTCGGCCAACTGGCTGGGCATGGCCATCGCCTCCTACGAGTGGATGGCGGCCGTGACCCTGATCTTCGTGGCCTTCTGGTTTCTGCCGCGCTTTCTTAAGGCGGGGCTGTACACGATTCCCGAATTTCTTGAATATCGCTTTGACGGTGTGGCCCGCTTGGCCATGGCCATTCCGGCGGTGGTGACCCTGGTCTTTGTCACCACCTCCTCGGTTATCTTTTCCGGGGGGAAGTTCGTCTCGGAGTACTACAAGGATGTGCCGATCCTCAACAACCTGACCGCGGTCTGCTGGCTGATCGCCATCTTCGCGGCAGTGTATGTGTTTATCGGGGGCTTGAAGGCCTGCGCCTGGACCGACCTGATCTGGGGCGCGGCTCTGATCCTGGGCGGCGCCATCGTCATGTTTCTGGCCTTTGATGTGCTGGCCAACAAGCCGGCCGAGGAACTGATCCTGACCAAGGTGGACAACTCGGCCGCCACTGTGCAGGACCTGCAGAATGCCAGCGCCTGGGAGCGGTTCATGCTGCTCAATGACGGGGTCGACGGCGAGGCGGTGGCCAAGGAAGGTCCGAACGGTTCCGGGGGCAAGGTGCACATGGTCCGCCCGATCTCCGATACGGACATCCCCTGGACGGCTCTCCTCATTGGCCTCTGGATCCCGAATTTCTTTTACTGGGGGCTCAACCAGTACATCGTCCAGCGCACGCTCGGATCAAGATCCCTGGCCGAGGGGCAGAAGGGGATCGTCTTTGCCGCCTTCCTGAAATTGCTGGTGCCGTTCCTGGTCGTGATTCCGGGCATACTGGCCTTCAATCTGTTCAGCGGGGACTTGAGGCATTCCATGGCGGAGTCCAATTTGGCCGTCATTGAGGCGGCTCTGCCAGGCGATGTGTTCCGGGTGGACGATCATTTTGCCGAGGTCCATGGCGACCTGGCCGTTCGTGTCCTGGCCCTCAATGCCACCGCTGTTGGTCTGGATTCATCCATGGAAGGTGCCGCCACTTCGGAGAATATCAATGGACTGGCGGCAGCCGCTGCCGGCAATGGGGCAGTGGTTAAAGGCACCCTCAAGTCCTACGACTATGACGCCGCCTTCCCGGTCCTGGTCCGTAACCTGATCAAACCCACGCCGCTGATTTCCTGGTTTGTCCTGGCGGCCCTCTGCGGCGCGGTGATCAGCTCGCTGGCCTCCATGCTCAACTCGGCCTCGACCATTGCCACCATGGACTTGTATTCCAAGTTCACCGGACAGAAGGATCCGGAAACGCTGGTCAAGGTCGGCCGGGTCTTTGTGGTCATCTTTGTCATCCTGGCCGGCCTGGTGGCCCCCTCGCTGGATAACTTCACCAGCATCTTTGCCTACATCCAGGAGTTCCAGGGCTTCATCTCCCCGGGCATCCTGGCGGTGTTCATCTTCGGGTTCTTTTCCCCGAAAACCCCGCGCTACTTCGGGGGCGTTGGTATTGGCCTGAACGTGTTGGCCTATGGGGCCTTCAAGTGGCTCATCGGTCCCTGGCTGGTAGCCCGGGGATGGTGGTATTCCAATTCCATCGCCTTCCTCGACCGCATGGCCATCTGCTTCTTCATCGTCATCCTGGCCGGGGTCATCCTGACCATCCTGAAGCCCATGAAGGAACCCGTCCACATGCCGGAGAACACGGAGATCGCCCTCAAGTCCTCCGGACCGGCCAAGGTCCTCGGGATCGGAGTGGTCCTCGCCACCATCGCCTTGTACGCGGTGTTCTGGTAAGGCTTGTCCTCCCATTTCAGCCAGATTGCGTCATCCCGAACCGCCGCCATTCCCCCGATCGGGGGATGTTTCGCGGAGTTACATTCGAATATAATCGGGTGTTCCCTTTTGTGGCCGCAGGGGCATATTGAAGTGAAGCCTCGGCGGATCCCATTTCACTACTCCCGATGATTTTCCGTACCCCGCTTCCTGAAGCCATAACGCCCCGATGCCTCCAACTTGGGGTGTTGCTGGCGGGTATCCTCGCGATGGCCCCGGACCTGTCTGCCCAGTTCACAAATGCCACCCTCGATGCCGGGCTCGTTTACCAGCAGATGTCCCCCTTCGTGACGGAAGAGATCACCCATTTCCAGACGGGTGGGGCCGCGGCCGGGGACTTTGATGGCGACGGCTGGGTGGACCTCTTTGTCACCCGGGTGGGGGCGCGGGACATCCTCCTCCGCAACCGGGGGCCTTCCGGGCCGAAGGGGATTGTCGGGTTCACCGACGTCACCAACAAGGCCGGCATCACCGGCGTGTACAACAGCAACGGGGCCGCCTGGGCGGATGTCGACAATGATGGTGACCTGGACCTCTATGTCACCACGATGTACCATAACCGTTTCTACCTCTACCTGAACAACGGGGACGGCACGTTCACCGAGCAGGCCGCCGCCCGTGGGGCGGATCTCCAAAGCACCACCCCGCACAACGGATTCTCGGTTGCCTTTGGCGATTACGACCGCGATGGCTTCCTCGATTTCTATGCCTGCGAGTGGTACATTTCGAAAACCGTACCGGATCTCTACCAGCACAGCATGCTGATGCGGAATTTCGGGGCCGCCGCACCAGGTTATTTCACCAACCGGACCGTTGCCGCAGGCGTCGACTTTGATCCTGTCGCGGACAATCCGAATCCCTTGCTAAACTACATTTCCGTCTTCACTTCCCGCTTCAGCGACCTCGACAATGACGGTTGGCCGGACCTGCTTCTGACGGCCGACTATGGGACGAGTCAAATCTACTGGAACAACGGCGATGGAACCTTTGTCGACGAGGGTGACAGCACCGGGACAGGAATTGAGGGGAACGGAATGGGGTCCGATGTCGCCGACTATGACGGGGACGGTCTGCTCGACTGGTTTGTGACCTCCATCAGGGACAATCGCCTCTATCGCAACCTCGGTGGCCGGCAATTTGAGGACATGACCCGCAAGGTCGGCCCCTTGCCCGGTCTCGCCAATGCCGGTTGGGGGTGGGGAACCGCCTTTATCGATTACGACAACGACGGGGATCTCGATCTCGTCATGACCAACGGGTATGAGGACGTGGACAATCCCGGGCACCTCGTTGAAAGCATCGACCAGACGACCTTCTGGCGCAATGACGACGGGGTCTACAACCGGGTCAGCAACGAATTGGGTTTCACGGATATGGAACCCGGAAAAGGACTGCTGACCTTCGACTACGACAACGATGGCGATCTCGATGTCTTTATCGCCAATTGCCAGGTCCAGCCGATCCTCTACCGTAACGACACAGTCACTACGAATCACTGGCTGCGGGTCAACCTGCTGGGTCGCAAATCAAACTCCCGCGGCATCGGGGCCCGCCTCGAACTGCAGGCTGTGCAGGATGGTCCGGTGAAGGTGCAGGAAGTTGTCCCCGGCAGCCACTTCCTTGGACAGAGTGAGGTGACCGCCCACTTCGGTTTGGGCCAGACAGGGGATGAGGTCTATGCACTCACTGTTCGCTGGCCCAGCGGCCGGGTACAGACGCTTTACCATATTCCCGTCGACCAGGAGATCCAAATCCTCGAACCTGCCACCTACCAAGAATGGGAAACGCGCCTCTCGCCGCGCACCTTGCCTTCCCTTGGCGGGAAGGATAATGACTTCGATCTCGATGGGTTCACCAATTTCCTCGAGTATCTGTTCGCCACCAATCCGCGGGACGCATCGGATTATCCCGACCCGAGCCGCCTGCGCCCGGTGCTGTCGCATGAAGGCGGGGTAATCCGGTTCCGCTATGCGCGCCCGCTCGGCGCCCTCGACGGGAAGTTTGCCTACGAGCTTTCAGGAGATCTCGTCAACTGGGTCGAGGAGGGAAACTCAGTGGAGACTCCGGAAACCCCGGTCGCCTTGGAGGGGAACAACCTCTGGGTGGACGTTGTCTTCCCCGACAACGGAGCGGAAACCCGGTTCCTGCGCATTCATGCAACCGATAACGCCAACTGATCCAGAATGCAGCGCTTTCCCAGCATAGGTCCCTTCAAATCCCGGCTGGCTGTCATGCTTGTAGTCGCCCTCGGGATGGTTCCTGCGGTGGACGCAGCCTTCACGGAGGTATCGGTCGAGGCCGGCCTGACAGCGCCCTCGACCCTGGACCCTTCCTCAATCCCGGAGGGTGAGATCATCTACCATTTCCGCGGCGGCGTGGCGGTTGCCGACTACGACGGGGATGGCTGGGATGACATTTTCCTGACCCGGCATTTCTATCCCGGGATTCTCTACCGCAATAACGGGGACGGCACTTTCAGTGATGCCACTGCTTCGGCAAATCTTCCGACTACCTTTGCCTGCCACTCCATGGGGGCCGCCTTTGCCGACCTCGACAACGACGGCGATCAGGACCTGGTCGTTACCACGATCCAGCACCCGCGCTTTTACCTGTACATGAATCAGGGCAACGGGACCTTCCGCGAGGAGGCGGTCCAGCGCGGTGCGGACCTGACCAGCCCGACCCTGCACAACGGCGGCTCCATCGCCATCGGGGATTACGACCGAGACGGCTGGCTGGACCTGGCCTTCGCCGACTGGACGGTTGAGGTGACCGACGATACCGTCCACCTGCATTCGGCGCTCCTGCGCAATCGGGGACCCTTGGCCCCGGCCTATTTCGAGAACGCGACCGTCGCAGCCGGGGTGGAGCAGCGCGTGCCGGCCCTTGACGGGGGCGAGTACCAGTTCAGCTTTACGCCCTCCTTCACAGACGGGGACATGGACCATTGGCCGGATCTCTTCGTGACCGCCGACTTCTACCGCAGCCGACTGTTCTGGAACAGCGGGGACGGCAGCTTTGTCGACGGTTCGCTCAAGGCCGGGATTGGCGCCGAGGACAGCGGGGTGGGGGGAGACATCGGGGATATCGACGGCGACGGATGGCCGGACTGGGTGGTGACCGCCATTGCCCCCAGCTTCGATCCGGAGCTGCCCGCCACACGGGCCGGCAACCATTTGTATCGGAATAATGGTGACAGGACCTTTCTGAATTTTACCGGCACTTCCGGAATCCGCAGCGGCGGTTGGAGCCGCGGTGGCCAGCTCATCGACTATGACAACGACGGCGACCTCGACCTGGTGCAGGTAAACGGGGTCTCGCCCGATCCCGACCTTGTCGACGATCCCGCCTTTGTTGCCCGCCCGGTGCTCTGGGAAAACGACGGTACCGGCCGCTTCACCGATGTGGCGGTGGCCGAGGGACTGGCCCAGAAGGCGCATGCCGGCGGACTTGTCGCTTTTGACTACGATCTGGATGGTGATCTCGACCTGCTGGTGGCCACGACATACGGGAGTTTATTGCTCTACCGCAACGACCGGGAACCGGGCAACGTCCTTCGCATCCGGCCGGAAGGTTTCCTTTCGAACCGGGACGGGTTCAATACCAAGATCTGGGTCCAGGCTGAGGAAGGCGGACCTGTCCAGTACCGGGAATACAATCCCACGGGCCTCTACCTTTCCAGCGCGGAACAGGTGGCCCACTTCGGCCTCGGCGATCATGCCGGCCCGGTGCATGCAGTACGTGTGCAGTGGAGTAGTGGCCTTGAGACTACACTGGACAATGTCGACCCGACCGGACCGGATGAGCTCATGGTCGTTCAGGAGCCATTTCCCATTGGCCTCCAGATTCCAGTATTGGGGATGGTCCCGTCGAATCAGGCTGTCTTCCGCGGGCAGGAAGTGGTCCTGCAGGTCACGGCTGAAGGCTATCCGGAACCGGAATTCCAATGGTATCACGACGGCGTGCTGATCCCCGGAGCAACCTCTCCGGATCTGCTCCTGTCCAGTGCCCAACCCTCCGATGCGGGCCTTTACCAGGTGCGGGTCTACAACCTGGCGGGGGCGGTCCAGACCACGCCGGTCATGCTTGAGGTCCGCCTCACCGGAGAGGGTCAATCCGTGGCCCGGCGCTGGAACGAGGCCCTGCTCGACGCCATTCGCAAGGACTACCCGGCGCCCACCGTCCACTCCCGGAACCTTTTTAGTGTCTCGGCCGCGATGTGGGATGCCTGGGCCGCCTATGATGACACCGCCGTGGGCGTCTATAACCGGGAAAAACACACTGCCGGGGATGTGAAGGCCGCCCGGGAGGAAGCGATCAGCTACGCGGCCTACCGTATCCTGACCCATCGCTACGTGCATTCGCCCGGGCATGTGGTTTCGCAAAGCCTCTTCGATGCCCTGATGGCGGACCTGGGCTACGAACCGGAGATCACCACCATCGACGGGGACAGCCCCGCCGCACTCGGTAACCGCATCGCCGCGATCATAATTTTGTATGGCCTGTACGACGGGGCGAACGAGGAGAATGGGTACGTCGACGACACCGGGTACTGGCCGGTCAACGAGCCTTTCAATATCAACGAATCCGGCACCGTGATGGTCGATCCCAACCGCTGGCAGCCCATCTCCTTCGACTACGCCGTGACCCAGAATGGCCTTCCCCTCGGGGCCAATACCCAGGTCTTCCTCGGTTCCAACTGGGGCAAGGTGAAGCCCTTCGCCATGTCCCGGGCACCCGGGGAAATGGTCTATCACGATCCGGGACCGCCGCCTTTCTTTGGCACTGAAACCGAGGATGCCTTCAAGGCCGACGCACTGGAAGTGGTTCGCTTCAGCAGTTTTCTCGACCCGACAATGCCGGGGCTGGGCGGGGATTATGTGGACATCGGGCCGGCCACTTCGCTCAACAATACCCTCGGGACCAACGATGGGACCGGCTACAACGCCGTCGGCGGCAATCCCGTGACCGGCCAGCCCTATGCCCCGAACATGGTCAAGATGGCTGATTATGCGCGTGTCCTGGCAGAATTCTGGGCCGACGGCCCGGCCTCTGAGACGCCCCCGGGCCACTGGAACACGGTCGCCAATGATGTCTCTGATTATCCCCAGTTTGAGCGGCGCTTTGCCGGCTCCGGCGAGGAACTCGATCCCCTGGAGTGGGATGTGAAGGTCTATCTGGCTCTCAACGGGGCCGTCTCCGATGCGGCCATCGCGGCATGGGGACTCAAGGCCTACTACGATTATGTCCGGCCGATCTCCATGATCCGCTATATGGCCGGATTGGGGCAATCGACTGATCCGGGACTTCCCTCTTACCATCCCGACGGCCTGCCGCTGGTACCGGGCCTCAGTGAGTTGGTCACCGAGGCCAGCGCTGCACCGGGTCAACGCCACGAGCACCTGGCAGACCATATCGGGGAGATCGCCCTCTATACCTGGCAGGGGGAGCCGGACGACCCCCGCACCGAGATCGGCGGAGTGGGATGGGTGCCCGCCCTGCAATGGTCCACCTACCAGCTCTCCACCTTCGTCACGCCGCCCTTTGCCGGCTATGTTTCCGGCCACTCCACCTTCAGCCGGGCCGGGGCTGAGGTCCTCACCGCGATCACGGGTACCCCGTATTTCCCCGGCGGCCTGGGATTCTACCATTTCGAGGCCAACGAGTGGCTCGATTTTGAGAATGGCCCGACCGAGACCTTCGATCTCCAATGGGCCACCTATTTCGACGCAGCCGACCAGGCCGGCATCTCCCGGCTTTACGGGGGCATCCACGTCCGTTCGGATGATTTCAACGGCCGCATCATGGGTTCCGCCATCGGGCAGGACGCGTGGTCCCTCGCATCGCGCTATTTTGACGGGACCGTGACCGCTGAAGCCCGTGCCCTGCATTACGCCGACTGGGCCGCCGTGCGCCTGGTCGGGCAGGACACGGATCCGGACGCGGTGGTCGCCCCCGACGGGCTCAACAACCGGACCCTGTACGCTTTCGGGCTCACGCTTGATCCCGCCGACCGCGACGGGCTGCCGCAATTTCACTCCCTGCCGGGTAATCCGACCCTGTTCGAGTTGACCTACAGGCGGCCCGTCGCCGTGGCAGACCTGGACTACCGGGTTGAGTACACGACCGACCTCAAGACTTGGATGCCCGTACCGCGGGATATCCTGACCGAGGAGGTCTCCCCGGATGGGGATGGCTATGAGCGTTGCCAGGTGCTCATTGCAAATGGCCTCGCGGCCCCGCGATTCTACCGGATGAGGATCATCGATATGCTCCAGGCAGATTAGCCCGAATCCGGGCCTTTCCACTCCTCTTTAGAAAAATTCCCCCGATTGGGGGATACCCCGAATCATTCAAATTTGATAGATTTGAGAG
The DNA here is from genome assembly GCA_913056355.1 of uncultured Opitutales bacterium. Lineage (GTDB taxonomy): Bacteria > Verrucomicrobiota > Verrucomicrobiia > Opitutales > Oceanipulchritudinaceae > Oceanipulchritudo. Next base: position 6,754 of record CAJXMX010000012.1, on the reverse strand, counting down.
CCTGGCGGCTTGGAAATAGACCTATGGATCTGTTTCAGGCCCCTGCAACCATCAACAACTCCAAAACCCACCCAACAACATGATGATTGGTAAACGCACACTCCTGGCTATTGCAGCGGTTCTCGCTACCTGCGCAGTTTCAGCCCAGACAATTGTAAGCTACAATTTTGACAACACCGGAACCGTCGGTGGCGACGGGGCCGGCTCCGGTCCGGTTGCCGGTGCTACCGCCGGCATCGCATCCGCCACCAACTGGTACAACGATTGGCCAAGCTACCCCAATACTGACCTCTCCGACAACACGGGTGCCCCGACTACCATGGATATTGGCTGGTGGTCAAACGGCGGCACTTGGAACTCATCCAACTTCGGCCTTGGCCATGTCGGCGCTGATGCGGACGGATCATGGAACATGGAAATGCTCCACGGTTACCTGAATTCGGGCAACGGCAGTGTCGTCGGGATTGACCTCAAGGAAATCCCGTTCGCCGAGTACGACGTCTACGTCTATTTCGCCTCCGATGTGAACACCCGCACCGGGATGGTGATGGGGAAGGAAAGAGCACTGGAAACTGATCCCTGGGGAGCCGTGACTACCTACTACTTCCAGTTCATGAACGCCGCCGACGCGAACATCGGGGTGGGGAATAATGCGGTCCTGACCCTCACGACGGACATGCTTGATGATGCCGCTACCACGCAGGCGAACTACGCGGTCTTCCACGGTTCGATGGACTATTTCAATATCGAGCTCCTGACCGACAACAATGAATGGGGCGGCGTTACCGGCCTTCAGGTCGTTGCCGTACCGGAACCGGCCACCATCGCCCTCGTTCTGGGAGCGCTGTCCCTCGGCCTGATCCTCATCCGCCGTCGGCGCAGGTAGCAACGGGTGCCACCGGACCGGGTGCTTCTCCGGAAGAACCGGTTTGGGTCATCAGCCGGTACATGGAATCCATTTCAATCCCGGACCAAACGGTCCGGGATTTTTTTATTCCTTGGAGCTAATTCCCCCTTTCGGGTGATTGTCCGGCCCATAGTGGGGTGCTATTATGCATCAGGATACCGGCTCAGGGTCTAAACCCAGACCTAACCTCAACCCTGGGTGCAGGCCGGACTACTCAACACTATTCACACCCTCTCCTTATGAACTTCAAGAGATCGTTATTCTCCCTTTGCATTGGCCTTGCCGCATTAATTTCCCCTGTCGCCCATGGCCAGGGAACGGACCCGGAATACTGGGCCTTTGCCGAGCGGCCGGTCATGGGCTGGAACAGCTGGGACTTCTACGGCACGACCGTGACCGAGGCCCAGACCAAGGCCCAGGCCGACTACATGGCGGCCAACCTCCTGGCCCATGGCTGGGAATTGATCACCGTCGACATCCAGTGGTACGCGCCCGACCCGGCAACAGCGGCCGGTGGCAATTTCTTTGTCTACTTCACCCCCAACAGCCAACTGGCGATGGACGGTTACGGCCGCCTGCAGCCGGCATCGACCCGCTTCCCATCCGCGGCCGGAGGCAATGGGTTTACCGACCTGGCGGCCTACGTGCACAACAAGGGACTCAAGTTCGGCATCCACATCATGCGGGGGATTCCCAAGCAGGCCTACAACGACGACCTGCCGATCCTCGGCACGGCGTATTCCGCCAGGGACATCGCCGACACCAACAGTGAGTGCTACTGGCAGTGGGAGATCCACGATAACTGGGGGGTGGACAGCACCAAGCCCGGTGCCCAGGAGTATTACGACTCCATCATTTCCATGTATGCCGGATGGGGCGTCGACTTTATCAAGGTCGACGACATCAGCCGCTACGAGGATGCCACCCGTGAGGGTGAACTGGGGCTGATCCGCAACGCCATTGACAAGGTTTACACCGATACCGGACACAAGATCATTTTGAGCACCTCGCCCGGTGAAACGCCCCTTGAGAAAGGGGACGACATCATGGTGCACGCCAACCAGTGGCGTATCAGCGACGACTTCTGGGACAACTGGGGTGCCCTTTACCCGCAGTTCCAGCGTTTGCACGACTGGACCCCCTTCCGCGGCCCCGGACACTTCCCCGATGCGGACATGCTGCCGCTTGGGAAAATCGGTGCGGGTTCCAATGATCTGCAGGGACGCGAATCCGGATTTACCGATGACGAGCAGTACACGCTGATGACGCTCTGGTCCATCGCCCGCTCACCGCTGATTCATGGCGGCGACATGACCCAGATGGATGCCTTCACCCTGTCCCTGATGACCAACGACGAGGTGATTGCGGTCAACCAGTACAGCGAGAACAACCGCCAGTTCTACCGGGAGGGAGATTTTATCGCCTGGGTTGCGGACGACGAGAATACCAATGACAAGTACCTGGCCCTGTTCAATGCGGGAGCCGCCAGCGCCGAGGTGCCGGCCGATCTTTCCGCCCTTGGCTTTACGGGATCGGTCGCCATCCGTTCGCTCTGGGACCACGCCGACCTGGGCAGCTTCAACGGTTCCTTTGCGGCAATGGTGAATTCCCACGGGGCCGGGCTGTTCCGCCTGTCCGGGGATTGGGTTCCGACTCCCTGGATTACCGGTGCTGCGGTCGACTTTGGAAACAACCAGATCAACTTGTCCTGGGAAACAACGGCACCTTTGGAAACCACCTATTCAGTCAAGAGGGCGACAAGCCCGTACGGCCCCTTTGTCACCATTGCCCAGGGCCTGGCCACGCCATCGTACGCCGACCCGGACTTCCGGGTGGGAGTGACCTATTTCTATGCCGTTTCGGCCACGATCTCCGGTCAGGAAACCCCGGATTCGCTGGCCGTTTCGGTCAATACCCTGCCGGGAATGGTCGGGTGGAATTATGACCGCTATGGTACCGTGAGTGGTGACCGGGTGGCGGGCGTCGAGCCCCAGGCCAATTGGAACAATTCCTGGCCGGACAACCCCACCGTAAACCTGATCGACGAAAACGGGGAGCCGACAACCCTTGATATCACCTACAGTTCGTACAACGATTGGTCTGTCAACGGGCAGTGGGGACCCAATCCCGGGCAGGATGCCGATGGCACTTACAACCGGGAGCTCCTCAACGGTTACCTGAACGCCGGTCCCGCCGGTTGGAATCCTCCCACAACACGCTCCGAGGTGGTCCTCTCCGAGATCCCGTACCCCGAGTATGACATCATTGTCTATTTCTCTTCCGATGTGGCCGGTCGCGAAGGCATCCTCAGCAACAAGAAGACGGCGATCCGGTTCAGTGCCATTGGCCCGACGAGTGTGACCGGTTCCAACGCCATCCTGACCGAGGCCGTTGCCGGTGTCACCACCTACGAACCGGCCAATTACGGCATTTTCAAGAACCTGACCGGTTCCACGCAGACGATCTTCGTCCAGATGCGGGACAACGACGAATGGGGTGGCATTGCCGCCTTCCAGGTGGTTCCCCATGCCGCTCCTCCCCTCGAGGAGGGCGTCTGGCAGGAAACGGCCATCGGATGGGTATTCGGCTTTGCCGGCAACTGGGGCTATTCCTCAATCATGGGCTTTGTCTATGTGGAGCTGCCCTACGTCTACCAGCTCAACTTCGGTTGGAGCTACCTCGGCGACCTGGGGAGCTTCCTGACTGTTTCCAACGAGGGCGCCTTCCTTTACAATTACGCCGAGGGCTGGATACAGACCCAACCGTCCTACGGGACCCGGTTCTGGGTGGTCGGTTCGGAGGAACCGTTTGTCTTCAAGGACTTCCTCCAGCCCTGAGATACCAATTTCCAGATTCAAGAGGATAGAGTAGTGAAGTAGGGGTCCGGATCGCCTTTGGTGGTCCGGACCTTCTTTTGTGGTCCATCGCCTCCCGTTTTCACCTGAATAGGGGATTTCACTGGATGGGTCTTACTGATTATTGTATGGGATAGCCATTGAACCCCAACTGGTATTGATTTAACCCAATTCTCCATGGAAACACCTTCCCTGAAAGCGCTCAAGGCCCGGGTCGCCGAACAGTTTACCCGAACAGTTTACCTGTCACTACGGATCGGGGCCGACCCTGTTGGCCATCGCCCCGGGCCGGGTCAACGTCATCGGCGAACACGTGGACTACAACGGGGGATGGGTCCTTCCCGCCGCCATCGAACGGTACATGGTCATGGCCGTGCGTCCGCGTCAGGATGACCAGGTGCGCCTGGCCTCGGCCAACGGGCATGATTCGCTGGAATTCTCCATTGCGGACCTGGCTCCCAGCCGTTCCCGCGACTGGGGCCGCTATGTGCGCGGCGTCATGGCCCGCCTCCGGGACAAGGGCATCCAACTGATGGGCTTCGACGCCTTCGTGGAGTCCACCATTCCCATCGGCGGCGGCCTCAGCAGCAGCGCCGCCCTGGAGGCGGCAGCGGCATTGAGCATCCTCCACATGGCAGACGTGGAGATGGACCGCTTCGAACTGGCCAAGGTCTGCCAGTGGGCCGAGCATGTCTATGCCGGGGTCCCCTGCGGGATCATGGACCAGGTGGCGGTCCTGAACTGCCTCGAAGGGCACTTGTTGCTCCTCGATTGTGAAAACGAGTTCTTTACCCATTCCCCATTCGACGCGCCGGACTGGGGCCTGATGGTCATTAATTCCAAGGTGGCCCATGAACTGGCCACCGGGGAGTATGCCCTGCGCCGCCAGGCCTGCCATGATGCGGCGGTTATTCTCGATGTTCCCTCGCTTCGACACGTGACCTTCGCCGACCTCGACGAGGTCCTCGAATCCTATGCCCTGACGCGGGAAATGGTCATGTGTGTTCGCCATAACGTCACCGAGAATGAACGCACAAGGCGCACCATGGCCGCCCTCGCCAAAGGGGATATTCCTCTCGCCGGCCAGTTGCTGAACGCCAGCCATGCCTCCCTCCGGGACGACTACCGGGTCAGCTGCAAGGAACTGGACTTCATCGCCTCAACCGCCCTTGGCATGGAAGGCGTGGCCGGTTGCCGGATGACCGGCGGCGGCTTCGGCGGTTCCTGCGTGGCCCTGGTCCGGAAAGACCTGGCCAACCTCGTCCAGGAGAAAATTTCCACCGCTTACCAGACCGAGTTTGGCTTCCCTCCGGATATCTTCCTGACCTGCCCGGCCGGTGGGGCCGCGGTGGTGGAGCTGGGATGAGGGCAGCGTTTTTTGATTAGGGACAGGTAAACTGTCCTAGTCAAATTTGGCCGATCGCGAATATTGTCGGATTATCGTTGCCGCTCGATATTGCTGGCATGCGAATTCCGCGAATCAAGGCCAGGAAAGGGAAGAACGGGCTGTATCACTGCATGTCGCGGATAGTTGGAGGCGATTACATATTCGGAGCCCAGGAGAAGGAGATGTTCGTGTCGATGATGTGGCGGTTGGCCGATTTTCTTGGGATCGAGTTGCTGGACTACGCGGTAATGAGTAATCACTACCACCAACTGGTTTGGGTGCCCGGAATTGTTGAGCTCAGTGATGAAGAATTGCTCTATAAGCTGCGCTCCTATTATGGAGAGAGAAGCAGGAAAGTCTTGGAGTTCGAGGATGCCCTGCAACGAGGAGGACATGAGACCGAAGCTCTGAGGGCGGGCTACCTTAATCGGATGGGGAATATCTCGGAGTTTGAAAAGGTTCTCAAGCAGGGATTCTCGAAGTGGTACAACAAGCGCCGCAAGAGGCGGGGGACCCTGTGGATGGAACGCTTCAAAAGCTTATTGGTGGAAGACACCCTGGATGGACGAAGCATTGTGGCCTCCTACATCGACCTCAATCCTGTGCGGGCGGAAATGGTGGAAGACCCCAAGAATTACCGCCATTGTGGTTATGGGGCGGCAGTTGGCGGGGATAAACGATGCCGTAAGGGGATCATGTGGATCATGGACATGGATAATTGGAAGGAAGCAGCGGCGGCCTACCGTGTATTGCTGATGCAGCGGGGACATGTGCAGAAGACCGGGAAGAAAGGTGCTGTCAACCGGCCCCTATTGCTGGATACACTTGAGAGGGAAGGGCAGTTGCCGCTTTCTGAATTATTGCGCCTTCGGGTGCGCTACTTTTCCGATGGGCTGGTCCTTGGCAGCGAGCTATTTGTCGAGGATGTCTTTGAGCAATACCGCTCACACTTCGGCGAAAAACGAAAGTCTGGGGCCCGGCCTATTAAAGGGCTCTCGGATGTGGCCATACAGGTCATCCGCGATCTGCGCCTCGATCCACTTTCGTGAGTGGGGAATGGCTTCTTGAGGGCCCTTCGGTGGATTGTCCCTGGAATACGCAATTATCCAATTGAAAAACCGACGATGAACATCTTTCGGTGTGGGACACTGGAGAATTCTTACTCGCTGAATGGAGGAAATCCCGAAAAACCAATTCAGAATTTGATAGTTTATGATAGTTCACCTGTCCCTATGTGTATCTATGTGTATCCTATGTGTATTTGTCCCTATGTGTATTCCTATGTGATTCCTATGTGTATTCTATGTATGATAGTTCACCTGTCCCTTTGTGTGTTGCTCACACTTCGGCGAAAAACGAAAGTCTGGGGCCCGGCCTATTAAAGGGCTCTCGGATGTGCCCATACATGTCATCCGCGATCTGCGCCTCGATCCACTTTCGTGAGTGGGGAATGGCTTCTTGAGGGCCCTTCGGTGGATTGTCCCTGGGATACGCAATTATCCAATTGAAAAACCGACGATGAACATCATTCGGTGTGGGACACTGGAGAATTCTTACTCGCTGAATGGAGGAAATCCCGAAAAACCAATTCAGAATTTGATAGTT
>CAJXMX010000011.1 GCA_913056355.1 uncultured Opitutales bacterium | reverse complement strand
CCAGGAACCACTGCGGATCGCCGCGCTGGAAGGAACCCACCACCTGCCAGACAAAGACCCCGACGATTCCGTTCCAGAAGGCGGCCACGAACAGCGTTCCGAGCACCTTGCCGAGGCTGGTCGCCTTCGGCTTCAGTTCCTTCTCGCCCTCATCCAGTTGCGCCACCGGCTTGTGCCGGGAATGGACCTTCAGCTTCCACTTGCGGGGCAGCAGCCCGAGGGTGCCGAGGATGATGCCCAGCCCGACCAGGATGAAGATCGAGCTGAAGGGAATGACAAACCAGACCATGCCCGGAATTTTCCGGGAGAGGACCGCTTCCTGCGGATCGGAGGGATTGATATAGCAGACCGTTTCCCTGCCGACCGGGTAGCGTCCCACCACTTTCCGTTTCCCGCTTTCCCCGGAAGAGGATCCGGAGGAGAAGTCATAGCTGCCCCCGGTGAAGGTCCGGCCCTCCAGGGTGTAGCGGAAATTGATGTCCACCGAGTAGGTGGCCCCGTCGTCCCCGGGATGGTAATCGACCTCGCTGTGGGTGATGACGCAGGGGACCTCCGGCCAGTCCCCGCTGCCCAGCGCCTTGAAGAGCGGGTGCAGGCCGCCCATCCAGCAGAAAATGGATCCCATCAGGAAAAACGGGAGGCCGAAGAGCACGCCCACGACCTTGCTTCCCCTGCCCAGCTTGACCTTGCTCCGCAATCCGGGCCCGGAGCTGCCCGATTTGCGGTTTTTTCCCAGGCGGATCCTCATGGGGGGCAGTTTCTAGAGGGATTCCCGCCGGCAGTAAAGGTTCCAGCGGCACAAATCGACCCGCCATCCCTACTGTCCGGCCGCGTAGTCCAGGGCCTGGGAAAGCGAAAAGGCCGCCCCGGCCGAGAGCTCGGCCTCCGGTTCGCCTTCGTGGAGGGCCTGCCGGGCAAGGTCGATGGTTTCCTCGATGCGGGCCTCGTCAGCCTCCGGCAGGGGAGCCCCGATCCTTTGCCGCAGGGCCCGGGAGGCGCCGAAGAGGCGCAGGCAGCGCTCCGGCCGTTTCTGGAAAAAGGCGTTGGAGGCGAAGGCCTCGAAAAGGAAGGCCAGGGCCCGCATGTTGCCCATTTCCCGGCTCAGGCGGAGGCTCTCCTGCAGGTAGTTTTCACAGGCGTCGCCGTCCTCCATGTCCAGCGCCACTTCCGCCAGGCTGTTCAGGGTGTTGGCCACCTCGGAGCGGTCGCCCACCTTTTCCAGCAGCCGCAGGGCTTCCTCGAGGTCCTTCCGGGCTCCCGCCAGGTCGCCCTTGTAGCGCTTGGCCATGCCCAGGTTGTTGAGCGAGTTGCCAATGGCCCAGGGATCGTTCAGGCGCCGGCGGATGGCCAGGCTTTCCTCCTGCAGGCGCAGGGCGGCGTCGAGATCCCCCTGGAAACGGACGATGATCCCAATGTTGCTGAGCAGGCTGGCGGCCTTCAATTCATCGCCCAGCCGGCGGCGGATCTCCATGCTCTTGGTATACAGTTCACGGGCCTGGTCGTAATCCCCCGTCTGGGCGCAAAGGGTTCCCGCGCTGTGCAGGACCTGGCCGATGCCCTTCTCGTCGCCGAGGTTGTCGAATTCCATTTCCGCCTCGTTGAGCCAGTTGCGTGCTTCCTCGAATTCCCCCTGCTTGCGTAGCAGGTCGCCGATATGCAGGTGGGCAAAGGCGGATTCCAGGGGATTGTGGTATCCCTTGGACAGGTCGAGGGCGCGCCGGTAGTACTGCATGGCCTCCTTCCAGTTGCCAGCCAGTTCCTTCACCTTGCCGAGGTTCTGCAGGACGGGGATCTGCGCCGACTTGTCGAGGAGGGGCAGGACCGCCTCGTAGTAACCGGCGGCCGCGCTGTTGGCGTAGACGGTCCGGGCTGCGTCGCCCGCCTTGAGGAAGTATTCCCGCTTCTTGGCCTCGTTCTCACTGCGGCCGAAATGGAAGGCCAGGAGGTCGAGGACCTGGGTTGTCTCATTTGGAAAATTCTGCTCCAGGAAGTTGCCGATGGACTCGTGCAGGTTGGCCCGGAACTGGTGGGGGAGACTTTCATAGGCCACCTCGTGGATCACCACGTGCCGGAAGAGGTAGGCCAGCTCCGGCTCGTCCTCCTTGCGCTCGGTGAACTCCCTCTGGGACAGCCGGTTCAAGGCTTCCCGGACCGGCGCCTGTCCGCCCAGCTCGGGATAGACCCCCCACACCACGGCGGCCCGGAAATTGCGCCCGATGACGCTGGCCACCTTCATCGTGGCCCGCGAACTTTCATCCAGCTGGTCCATCCGGCTCAGGACCAGCGAGTAGAGGCTGACCGGAAGCTCCTCCGCCTTCAGCGCATCGTCCGAGTTGATGTCGATCTTCTGGTGGTGCATCCAGTTCATCACCTCCTCGATGAAGAACGGGTTGCCGCCGGTCCGTTCGGTGATGTGGTCCACCACCTCCTGCCGGACGGGGGCCTGGGGCCCGAGGAACTGGGCCAGTTTGCGCCGGATCAGTTCCGCCGATTCGGCCGCCGAGAATTCATCGAGGCGGATGGTGTGGGTGTAGTCCAGGGCTGCTTCCTCCGGGCCCAGGATCGTTCCCTCCTTCACGTCCCGGTGGACCAGCAGGAGCAGAACCGGCAACCGGGCCATGGCCTGGACGATGGTGTTGACCAGGTCCCGCGAGACCGAGTCGATGACATGCACGTCCTCGAGGACAATGACCAGCGGGTGCCGGGCGGCCCGGGCCCGGAGGCATTCCACGAGGAGGCTGTCCAGAGAGGCTCGGCGGAGCTTGGCGTCGAAGGTGCGGGTCAGGTCGTTGTCCGGTAGCGAGATATTCAGGACAGGACCCAGCAGGGGCGTCCGGATGGCCAGGTTCAGGTTGATGTCCAGGAGCTGTTCCCTGACCTCCTGCTGGACCGTTTCCGCGGTTTCGTCGCCCCGCAGGCCGAAGTACTCGCGCCAGACCGGCCACCATGGCGTGTAGGCGGTGTTGGTGCCGAAGGTCTGGCATTCCCCGTAGAAGGTATGCATCCCGTACATCCAGGCCAGGTTGAGGCTTTCCTCGACCAGGCGGGATTTCCCCATGCCGGCCTCGCCGACGATGCTCACCACCTGTCCATAGCCATCCTTGACCTGGTGGATGATCTCCCCGATCCGGTTCAGTTCCTCCCTTCGGCCGACCATGGGAATGGCGTATCCGCTTCCGCCGACCCGGCGGTCCTTGCGGGTTCCCTCAAGGGCATAGACTTCCACCGGGTGGCTCTTCCCCTTGACCCGGATCGGATCCAGGTGCTGAAGGAAGTAACTCCGTTCGCCCTCGCGGGCGGCGGCTTCCGAGACCAGGATCTGGTTCGGGGCGGCCTTGCCCATGAGCCGGGCGGCCAGATTGACCTGGCCCCCGAGGCCCCCGTAGGTTCGACGGCTCGGGCCGCCGTAAGCGCCCGTCCGGGTGGTGCCCCGGCCGATCCCCATCCTGACCTGGGTGATGAAATCCAGTTTTCCGGCGAACTCCCGGGCCTTGAGGGCCGTCGCCATGGCCCGCAGGGTGTCGTCCTCGTGCGACACCGGGGCGCCGAATGCGGCGTAAAGGAAGCTCCCCTTGTCCCCGACCGTCAGCTGGTGCAGGATCCCCTCGTACCCGGCCACGATCTCCTGCATGCCGGAGAAGAAGCGGTGCAGTTTTTCGTCCGCTTCGGGATCCGTTTCAAAGTCGATCCCGTCAAATTTCAGGAACAAGGCGGTAGCCGGCCTCAGTTCGGTGAAGAATTCCCCCAGGCCGGAGGCCAGGCGTTCGCGGATGGAGTCGATGACCCAGGGATCGACCATCGGGCGATTCACCGGGAGGGACTCCAGGGGCTGCCACGAACGGACCTCTGCGGGCTCCGTTGCCGAGCGCACCACCCACGCCACCGGCGGCTCTCCCTCGCCGCCGCGCTCGCCGTCCAGATCAATCCGGTTCCCGATGGATTCCCGTGCCTTGCGGTCCACCACGACCTCGCCGCGGCTGGAGACCTGCTCCGCCTGGGCCACGCGGTAAACGGGGTCGCCGGCCAGCACGTCGACCCGCTGGATTTCCTCCTTGCCCACCGCGAAGCGCCGCACCCGTCCGGTGCTGACCGCCGCCTTGAGGCCGAGGGCAATGGTCCCCCTGCCCGGCGAGGGAATGGCCGCGAAGGCCTTCATTTCCTCCTGCATGGAAAGGGCGCAGTGCACCGCCACGAGGCCGTCGTCCCGGTCGAACCAGCAGGTGATGGCATCCCCGGCAAACCCGATCACGCTGCCCCCGCAGGCATCCACGGCGCCGATCAGGGCGGCGTAAACCCGGTTCAGGACCCGGGCCAGCTCCTCCCCGCCCTTGCGGGCTCCCAAGTGGGCCTCGTAGGCTTCCGTCAGCGGCGTGAATCCGGAAATATCGGCAAACAGCACGCTCCCTTCGGCCATGCGCGGCAGCTCCCGTCCGGAAGCCAGGGACTCCAGACGGTCTCGGGGTAGGTAAGCGGTACTCGACTCCTTCATGCGCGCTGCTTCAGCTTATCCGGAATCCTTATTAGAAACACTGAAATTGGGTGATATTCCTCAAAAGGCCGCCGAAATCGCCTTGAACAAAGCTAATAATTGGCATTAGCTAAATTACAAGCAAGGCCTGTTTTGGGTATTATCGCACCGATAGGCTAGGGCGAACAGTTTAATTTTGGTCCGGTCATGAACTTTTTCTCTCTTCTCCGCAAGGGAAGCTGTGCTGCTATTTGCATGCTGCCCCTGATCGCCCTGCAAGGGGCGGAAATCAAGGTCGACTCCGCCGCCGATTCCGGCGCCGGCTCCCTGCGCCAGGCTGTCGGGGCGGCCAATTCGGGGGATGTGGTCCTGGTCCGCACCGAGGCTCCCATCGTCCTTGCCACGCCGATCACGGTTTCCAGCAATATCACCATCCAGGGGGAAACCGGACCCCTCATGCACACCCTTTCCGGCGGGGGAACAAGCCGGATCCTGGTCGTTCCCTCCGGTTATTCCCTGACCTTGTCCGGGCTCACCGTGGAGGAAGGGTACTCGGCCGGAGACGGCGGGGCGCTGGTCAACCACGGATCCCTGTCCCTGGTCAATGTCCGGCTCCGGAACAACCTGGCCGGCGGCTCCGGTGGGGCGATCTACCATGACGGCTCCTCGCTGACCGCGGACCGCTCCTGTTTCGTTGACAACGGCGCCCATGCCGGCGGGGGCCTCTACGCCCTCGGGGGGAACCTGGAACTCAGCTCGACCGCCTTCATCGGCAATATCAGCACCGAGGGAGGCGGCGGCCTGGCGGTCCTGGACGGGGATTTAGAATTAGCCAACGGCAGTATCCTGGCCAACGAGTCGCTGACCGCAGGGGGCGGACTTTACCTTGAGAACAGCAGCGGCCGGCTGGTCAACCTGACCGTGCTGGACAACCTGGCCCCGGAGGGTCCGCATGCCTGGTCGACCGGTGGCGCCAGCCTCGAGCTGGGCAATTCCATTATCGGCGGCGACGCCGGCTATGCCGGGATCGCCGGCAGCGGGATCACTTCCCTCGGGTCGAACCTCAGTGACGGGGACGCAGCCGGCTGGAACATGGCCTCGGACCTGGCAAATGCCGGGCTGGGCCTGGGGATATTCGGCAACTACGGGGGCCTGGGCCCGGTCTACCCGCTTCTTCCGGGAAGCCCGGCCATTGATGCCGGTGACGACAGCCTGGTACCCGCCGGCAGCCGCGACCAGCGCGGATTGGCCCGGTTCTCGGACGGTAACAGCGACGGGTCCGGCCCGCAGGTGGATATCGGCTCCTTTGAAGTCCAGCTCTACGTGGTCTCCGCGCTGCAGATTCGCGGTTCCGCCACCGGCGGGACCGACGACGGCGGCTACGGCAATCCCTTTGATCCCAGCGACGACGCCGACTCCATTTCCTCGGCGGACGTCTTTGCCAAGCTGACCCAGACCGGCAAGGCCGACATCGGGGACGGGGTCGGGGCCAACAATTCCGCCGGAGGCGGTGCCGTTTCCTTCAGCGAAAAGCTCCTCGGTGGGCGCACCGTCCTCAAGGGTTCCGAGCTGGAAATTCGTCGCAACCTGGCCATTTACGGACCGGGAGCCACGGAATTCGCCATCGACGGGGACGGACGCAGCCCGGTTTTCCGGGTCAGCGACGAGGCCATGGCCTACATCAGCGGGGTGGCCATTGAGAATGGTTCGGCCACCAGCGGTGGCGGCATCGTGGTCCAGTCCGGCGCCCAGGTCGACCTCGAGGAAGTTTCCCTCAGTGGCAACCAGGCCAGCCAGGACGGCGGCGGCCTGGCCGTTGAGGATGGGCAGGCCTACGTCTTCCGCAGCGCCATGCTGGGCAACATCGCCGGAGGCAAGGGTGGGGCCGTGGCGGCAATGCCGGAGGCGACGCTTTTCGTCGACAACAGCACCGTGGCCCTGAACCAGGCTGGCGGTCTTGGCGGGGCCGTTTACGGCGAGGGAACTGTCTCCATCCAGTCATCCACCCTGGTCGGCAACACAGCGGGTATGAACGGACCGTCGGTCTACGCCGGCCCCGGAGGCGAGGTGACTTATCGCAATTCCATCTTTTCCCACGGCGGCAATCCCGGCCTGGCCGCCGGCGCGGGAGGGGCACTCCTGTCCGGGGGCTTCAACATCTCCACGGGTCCGGACACGGCTCTCTCCCAGGCTTCCGACCGGGGCAGCCTGGATCCCAGGCTCGGCCCCCTGGCCTTGAACGGGGGCACCACCCTTTCATATGCCCCGGCCTACCTCAGCCCGGCCATCAACTCCGGGGATGGCACGGACACCGCCGAGCTGGACCAGCCCGGCAACGAGCGAGTCCGCGGAGGCGCCATCGACATCGGCTCGGTCGAGATCCAGAATGATGCCCCTTACGTGGTCGCCGGCAGCCTGCCGTCCCCCGTCTTCCAGGACTGCCTCCCCGGCACGCCCGTGACGGTTCCGCTTTCCTTCGAGGTGGTGGACCCGGACGGCGATGCGGTGACCGTCAGCTGGAGTGTCGACGGCGTGCCCCTGGCCCCGGACAAGCTCGCTGAGGGCACCGCTTATCCCTTTACCGTCAGCCGGAGCCTCGATTTCGGAATGGGCACCTCCACGGTGCAGATTTTTGTTTCCGATGACTACGCCGGCACGGGACCCTACGTCATTTCCATCACCCTGGTGGCCGACACCACCGCACCTGTGGTAAGCCTTGTCGGTAGCGAAACGGTGACCCTTGAGTGCGGGGACAGCTACACCGACGCCGGGGCCACGGCAATCGATGAATGTGATGGCCCGGTCACTACGTTTGTCCATGACTCCGACCTGCCGGAATCCGGCCCGCTCGGCAAGGGCAGCTACTTCATCACCGACAGCGCCGGCAACGACGCCTTCGCCGCCGGCACCGGGGCCACCCGGACAATCGTGGTCAAGGACACCCGGCCGCCGGTGGTCAGCCTCAACGGCCCGGCTTCGGTCAGCCTGGAATGCGGCAGCAGCTATCTCGACGCCGGAGCCACCGCCATGGATACCTGCGATGGCGAAGTCACTCCCTACGTGGTGGCCTCCAACCTGCCGGCCTCGGGGATCCTCGCCTCGGGCAGCTATTTCATCACCTACAGCGCCGTTGACAGCTCCAACAACGATGCCGCCGATTTCCCGGAGCCGGGCTCCGACGACGCGGCCACCGACGGGACCGTCACCCGGACCATCCTGGTCTCGGATACCATTCCGCCGATGCTGACCCTCGATGTCCCGGACGGGGCCGAAACCACGGAAGGGGACTCCGTTTACCGGATCAACGCCCTGACCGATCCCGGCTTCTGTTCCGCCACGCTGTCCTTCTCGGCCAGCGCCAGCGACGGCTGTTCCGGTTCCGTGGACCTCCGGTTCGACATCCTGCCCAACGCCGATCTTCCGGCCGGGCTGCAGGATATCAGCTCGCCCTTCGCCTTTCCCCCGGGTGACCATGTCGTCCAGTGCACCGCCACGGATGCCGCCGGCAACAGCAGCACGGCCACCTTCGAGGTCTCCGTCAAGGACTCCTACCTGAATTGCATCCCCAATGTGGCCTGGCCCAACGCGCTGCCGCTGCAGCTGGAAGACCTGGTTACGGAGGACGGCACGGTCGACAAGTTTGCCACCGTGCAGCAGTTCCTGGCCCTGACCGACCAGGCCCGCTGGTACCGCTTCACCGTCACGCCCGGAAGCCGGGTGACGGTGGTCCTTTCCGACCTCCCGGCCAATTTCGACCTTGTGCTGTACGAGGACATCCAGGCCCAATACCTCAGCCTGGTGCAGCGGTTCAATGATCCGGAGACCCGCGACACCGCGCTGCTGCAGACCGAGTTCGCCCCGGAGAGTTTCTCCCGGCCCAACTTCGCCCCTGAGTCGTTCTCTCCGGAAAGTTTCTCGCCGGAAAGCTTCTCGCCCGAAAGTTTCTCCCCGGAGTCCTTCAGTCCGGAAAGTTTCAGCCCGGAGAGTTTTTCGCCCGAGTCGTTCTCACCGGAAAGCTTTTCACCCGAATCCTTCTCCCCGGAGAGCTTCAGCCCGGAATCCTTCTCCCCTGAAAGTTTTTCCCGGCCCAACTGGGCCCCCGAGTCATTTTCCCCGGAAAGCTTCTCTCCGGAATCCTTCTCCAACGCCCAGGTGGCCAGCATGATTGGCTTCTCGGCCTTCCCCGGCGTGGCCAGTGAGGGCCTGGCCGTCAACACCTTCACCCGCAGCGGCGAATTCTACGTCCGGGTCCGTGGCTACAACGGAGCCTACAGCCTGGATGCGCCCTTCACCCTGACGGTCATCACCGAGCCGGGAATCTGTGAAGGGCTCGAGGGGGCCGATTCGCCCGACTTCCCGGCCTTCACCAACGGAGCGGTGGCTGCCGGCCTGCAGTCGATCGTGGTCTGGGATTCCTCCCGCACCCAGGGAACCGCCACCGAGCTGGCCGAGCTGGCCGACAAGCTGGACGACTTCGTCGCCCGTCCGGAAGTGGACGGAGTGGTGGTCGACCTGGCCGGCAATGCCCGTATCGGGGCAGTGAATGCCCAGGCTGATGCCAAGCCGCAGTGTCCGCTGGCCAAGAACCTGGTCGCCGGGGAGATCAAGCGGATCATCGACGCCTGGGCCGACCTCAATCCGGACCTGCAGTACGTGGTCCTGCTCGGCAACGACGACTCGATTCCCTTCTTCCGGACCCAGGACGAGGCCTTCCTGGCCAATGAATCCAATTACGTCCCGCCCGTCATCGATTCCACCCATTCACAGTCCAGCCTGCGCTATGGCCAGGTCCTGACCCAGGATCCCTACGGGGCCGATTGTGAACTGGACCTCGTCACCGGTCCCTTTCCGTACCCGCGCCGCGCCGTGGGCCGCCTGGTCGAGACCGCCGCCGACATCGCCGGGCTGATCGACAACTACATGGCCACCGCGGCCGGTGTCCTGCCCGCCCCGACCAGCGCCCTGTCCACCGGTTACGACTTCCTCGATGATGCCGCCAGCGCGGTCAGCTATGAGTTCGGCCAGGGCATCGGGGGGCCCACGGACGAATTGATTTCCGATTCCAGTCTCGCCCCGAGCCTGTGCTGGACCGCTTCCGACCTTTCAGGGATTCTCCTTGGGCAGCGGCACGACCTGGTCTTCCTGGCCGGCCACTTCAGTACCGGCAGCACCCTCGCCGCCGACTACCAGACCCGCCTCACGGCCTCCCAGGTGGTTTCGTCCGGTGCTGATTTTCTCAATACGCTGATCTTCAGCGCCGGTTGCCACTCCGGTTACAACACCGTCGACGGGCATGCCATCAACGGTATTACCAAGCAGCCCGACTGGGCCCAGGCCTTCGCCCGGAAAGGGGCATTGTTCATCGCCGGCACCGGGTACCAGTACGGGGACACCGAGTTCGTCGAGTATGGCGAACGGCTTTATCTCGAGTTTGCCCGCCAGCTCCGCAGCGGTACCGGTCCGGTATCCATCGGGGAGGCCCTGGTCATGGCCAAGCGGATATACCTGGCCGAGACGCCCCTCATGCGCGGCATCCACGAGAAGTCCATTATCCAGACCACCCTTTACGGCCTGCCGATGTTCAAGATCGACATGCCCGGGGCGCGGCTGCCGGATTCCAGCGAGGGAACGGTTCCCTCCCTGAATCCTGTCGCGGCGACCCTCAACCCGGGCCTCTCCCTGGGCCTGGTCACTTCCGACCTGAGCCTTTATCCGGACCTGCGGGAGCCGGTCTCCACTGAGGAATCCCCGTACCCCCTGCCGCTTCGGAACATCGAGGTGGAGGATGCAAGCAGCGATGACGCCTACGTCCTGGCGCGCTGGTTCACCGGCCGGCAGGGCTTCATTTCCAACCCGGCCGAACCGGTACGTCCGCTCGAGACCTACCTCGTCGGCATGGACAACACCCTGTTGCGGGGCGTCGGATTCCGGGGCGGCGAGTACCATGACCTCTATGACTTCCTGCCCCTGACAGGCGCTCCCACGACGGAAATCCGCGGGGTATATGGCAACTTCTTCTCTGAGGTCTGGTATCCGGTGCAGCCGTGGAGCCTGAACTACTTCGGGGCCATCTGCGGCGGGACCGACGGGCAGACCCGGCTCAACGTCTATCCCTCACAGTACCTGGCCTACGGGGGCGGTATTCTCGGCGGGATCATGCGCAATTTCGATTCCATGGATTTCCGGCTCTACTACAGCGATAACGCGGAAGTCTACGGGGCCGATACCGAGTACCCGAGCATCCCGGCCCTGTCCGGTCCGCCGACCATTGCCAAGGTCCGTTCCGAGGAAGGGGCCGACGGGGATTCCGTCCTCTTCGACATCACCATTCTCGGCAATCCGGCTGCCGGTATCCAGGAAGCCTGGATCACCTGGACCAGTCCCACGGGTCCGGGCGACAGCGGCTCATGGCAGTCCCTGGACCTGGAGCAGGATGCCGTCGATTCCACACGATGGAAGGGTATCCTGCCACTGAATGGAATTCCTTCCGGGGACCTCCGTTTCATGGTCCAGGCCGCCTCCGGGACCGGACTGGTCTCCCTGAGCACCAATTATGGACGCTATTACGAGGTCGGGGTGGACGAGCAGTCGGCCCGCACGCCGACCAGCATCAGCCTGCTCAATCCGCCCGCCGGGGCGGCCTACAAGGACAGCCTTCCCCTGCAGGCGGCACTCTCCGTCGAGGGGCAGCCCCTGGCCGGGGTCCGGGTCGGCTTCCGGATCGGCACTTCCCGCATCAGCGGGTTCACCGATGCGAATGGGGTGGCCTCGGTGGTCATGCCGCTCGTGACGCGTCCCGGGAACCATCTCGTCCAGGCTTACTACCAGGGCGACCGGGTCAACGGGCCCAGCGCCGATTACCGGAATTTCGTGGTCACCAAGCAGGAGACTTTCCTCGAATTTGAACCGGTCTCCGGGGAAATCCTGGGCTCCGATGTGATCGTGGCCCTGAGCGACGGAAACGGAACCCCGCTCAAGGAGCGCACGGTTTTCTTCCTTGTCGATTACGGGACATTCCAGGTCGGCAATGCAGTCATCACCGATTTCTCCGGCCGGGCCGACCTTTCGGAAATCGAGCTGCCGCCGGGCGATGTCCGTATCACCGCATTCTTCAACGGGACCATCCCGATCCCCGGCGGCGACCCGGTGACCATCAACGACGACCTCTACCTGCCGTCGAGCAACTTTATCGACGTGACCCTGGCCAATCCCGTTCCGGAAGATGACCTGGCCTTTGATCCGCAGCAGGTGGATGTCCACTACAAGGAAACCGGCAAGGGCAGGACCGCCACCGAACCTCTCTATTCGGACGCCTCCATCGCGGGCAGCCTGGCCTTCAACGTGGCCCTCCAGCCCTCCGATCTGGTGGCTCCCGGGGAATACCTGGTCGACGGCTTCCTCGAGGCACGGCTGGCCGGGCAGCTCATCGCCTCCGGTAGTGTTATTCTCGATACACGCGGGGACAACGGGAACCACTGGACCACCGCCAGCCAGCCCGGCAATCCCATTTCCTATGTGGGGATCCACTGGAAGGATGCACCTCGTTTCGACAGTGCCCTGACCAATCCAGCAGCCCCCAGGATCTATTCGATCTTCATCGGCAACAGCTTCTCCGAGCTGGTCTACGTGCCCGGGCCGGGGACCTACTACACCGTCTTCCCGCAGGGAATCGTCCTGGCCGTCAAGGACGGGGAGCTGGACCTGAAAAACAGCTCCGGCCTGGTCGAGGGCGGCTACGATATCGAGGAGGGGGCCGTCAACATGGTCCTTCGCTACGGCATCAAGCCCGGCATGGTTTTCCGGACCTGGGAGTACGGGAAACCGGATGACGCGCTGGCGCACGAGGTTGTCGTGACCGAGGGGCAGAACTTCCTTCGCGAGGGAGGCCGGATGATTATCCGCCTGGAGGCGGTCGATGGCATCCCGCAGCCTACCTCCTCGGCCAGTCCGAACCGCTTCGAGTTCGTCTTCCGGCTAGGAACCGGCACGGGCGAGACCGAAGTCCGTTCCAGTGCCCGCATCGGGGAGGGACTCTACGCCGTGCCCTGGTCCAGCGAGGATCCTCAACACAAGCAGTACCGTCCCTGATGACCGGTAATTCGGAAAATCTTCCTCGCCTCGACGGCCTCGCCTCCGGACCGGGCCTGATTACGGGGGATTCGGACTTGCCGAAGCTCCGAATCCCTTTATTCCTTCCCGTAAGTTGTTATCATGCTGACCCTTTTTGAGCAAGCCATCGTCCTGCACCTTATCGGTGACTGGATTCTGCAAAACCACTGGATGGCTGAAAACAAGCCCAACTTGAAGCATCCGGCGGCCTGGATTCATGCCGGTATCCATGTCGTCCTGCAGTCCATCGTGCTGGGCCTGCTGGCCGGGGTGATCCTGGGAATCCTCCACATGCTGATCGACACCCGTTTGCCGTTCCGATGGTGGCGCGATCACTTCGGGATGACCGCCGAGGGTCCCAACTCGACCCATGTGGCCATCTGGACCGACCAGGTCCTGCATGTCCTCTGCCTGGCGGCCTGGTTTCAATTCGCCATTCCCCACCTCTCCTGATTCAATCCCCGGACTTCTCTCAACCTCAAATTGTATAGAAAATGAGCGACAAAATTAAAT
This sequence comes from uncultured Opitutales bacterium, assembly GCA_913056355.1. Lineage (GTDB taxonomy): Bacteria > Verrucomicrobiota > Verrucomicrobiia > Opitutales > Oceanipulchritudinaceae > Oceanipulchritudo. The sequence continues at coordinate 18,456 of CAJXMX010000011.1, read as the reverse complement.
TCAATGTCCTGAAGCATGCCAACAAGGCCATTCCCTTTGAAACGGGCGCGCCGATATTCAAGAAAGGCGACTCGGGCCGGACCATGTTCGCGGTCTATTCCGGGGAAGTGAACATTGTCGTGGAAGGCAATGTCGTGGAAACTCTCAGTGAAGGGGATATCTTCGGGGAAATGTCGTTGATCGACAACCAGCCGCGCAGCGCGGATGCCGTGGCCGGTGAGAACTGCCAGGTCATTGAGATCGACGAAAAGAGCTTCCTCTTCATGACGGACCACACGCCGCGTTTCGCCCTCCAGGTGATGCGTCTCGTGGCCGCCCGCCTGCGGCATCGCATGGCCGAACTGGAAGCCCTCAAAAAGGGCCAGTAGGATCCGTTTCCAGCGGGTTGCCGGTGCCGGCCCGGCGTCCGGAGCATGGCCCGCTCCGGAGAGTGCCTTTTGTGGTTTTCCCAAGCCATTCGGCACGCTCTTTGCTCATGGAATCCTCACCCGATTCCATGACTTCCCTGACACCCTCCATCAACAGCATTCGTGAGATCATCAACGAGATCCACGAGAAGCACCGGACCCTGAACGACGGATCCCTTGCGGATTACATTCCCGAGCTGACCCGGGCCAATCCGGAGTGGTTCGGAATCGCCGTGACCACGGTCGACGGTCGGCAATACCTGGTCGGCGAGACGGCCATCGACTTCACCATCCAGTCGGTCTCCAAGCCCTTCATCTACGGCCTGGCCCTGGATTCCCTGGGGCTGGAGGAGGTCCGCAAGCGGATCGACGTGGAACCCTCGGGTGAAGCCTTCAACTCCATCAGCCTCAAGCCCAGCACCGGCCAGCCGCGCAACCCGATGATCAACGCGGGGGCCATCGCCGCCACCGGAATGATCCGGGCTCCCGATGTCGAGACCCGCTTCCGGATCATCATGGACCGGTTCAGCGAGTTTGCCGGCGAAGCCCTGAGTATCGACGATTCGGTCTACCGCTCGGAGAGCGAGACCGGTTGGCGCAACCGCGGCATCGCCAACCTGCTGCGCAATTTCAACATCATCGAGGGCGATGTGGACCCGATCCTCGAGGCCTACTTCATGCAGTGCGCGATCCTCGTCAACAGCCGCAACCTCTCGGTCATGGGCGCCACCCTGGCCAACGGCGGGATCAATCCCATCACCGGCAAACGGGTCCTCAGCCCCTCCACGGTTGAGAAGGTGATCAGTGTCATGAGCACCTGCGGCATGTACGATTACTCCGGCAACTGGGCCTTCGAGGTCGGCATTCCGGCCAAGAGCGGGGTTGGGGGAGGGATCATCGGGGTCCTCCCGGGCCAGCTCAGCGTGGCCGTCTTTTCACCGCTCCTGGATGAGAATTTCAACAGTGTCCGGGGCATCGCCACCTTCCGCGACCTGTCTAATTCCCTCGGCCTGCACCTCTTCAACCGGCCCTCCCTGACCGATTACGTGATTCGTCGCAGCTACACCCTCAACCAGTTCCAGTCCAGCCGCTTCCGGCCGCGCAAGGCGCAGGAGATCCTGCAGCGGGAAGGGCACCGGATCCGCGTCTTCGAGCTGCAGGGGGATCTTTATTTCGGGGCCCTCGAACGGCTCATTCACGCCTACCTCCGGACCATCAACGAGAATGACCGGGTCCTCATCGACCTGACCCGGATCGGCGGCATCGACGAGGCCACGCGGACCATCATTTTCAAGTTTGCCCGGCAGGCCTTCGAGAAAGGGAAGCGGATCGTCCTGGTGGATCCCAAGCAGATCTTCTCCGCCGGTGAACGGCGCAGCCTCATTCCCATGGCCTTTGTCTACAATGATTGCGACGAGGCCCTTGAGGATGCCGAGGAGAATCTCCTGGCCCAGTACGGGGCCCGCATGGAGGCCTCGGTAAGCTACGGGCTGGAGCGGATGGACCTGCTCCGCGAGCTCGGCGAGGCTGAACTCAAGGGCCTTTCCGAGCTGGTCCGGAAACGCTCCTTCGAGGAAGGACAGACCATTATTGAAAAGGGCGGGGAACCGAACGAGGTCTTCTTTCTGGCCCAGGGGATTGTCGGTGTCGTCCTCCGCAAGGAGAACACCATGGCCTTCAAGCAGGTCTCCAGCTTCAGTCCGGGCATGAGTTTCGGCGAGTTGGGCCTCCTCCTCAATGAGCCCCGCACAGCCGATGTGGTGGCCATCACCGAGGTGACCGTCTTTTCCCTCAACCGGGACCAGATCGAGCGCTATCGCCAGCTGCATCCGGAAGGGTACCGGAAAATCCTCCTCAACGCCCTCCATTCCATGTCGGAACGCCTCCTCCGGGCCAACCGGGAAGTCGCCGCCCTGAAATAAACGGGGCGCCGCGCCAGCTTCGGCCCGACGCCCCGGTTCCGGCTCCTCAGCCGAGGTTGTTGAAGGTCAGCCCGAAGCGCTGGCACAGTTCCGGCACGCTCTCCGGCTTCATGTCCAGGCTGTACCTGGCGCAGATCTCCATGAACTGTTCCATGTCCCCGTGGGCCGCCGCCACTTCCCGGAAAAAATCCTCGAACCCGCCCGGGGCGATCACCTCGATGATCTCGCAGACGTCCTCCCCGGCGTTCCAGAAGGTGTGCCACTGGTCCCGCGGCTTGAATACCCAGCTCCCCGGGCCCGCCTCCACGACCTCGTCCCCCAGCAACGCCCCCAGGCGCCCCCGGATGACATAGGAGTACTCGTCCTCGTTGTGGTGCCGGTGCAGCGGCGCCGCCAGCGCCCGCGGCGCCATCGGATGATGTACCACCGAGAAATTGCCCCCGGTGTCCCCACGGTCGATCTTCCACCGGATCCCCAGGCCCCCCATCTCGAACAGCGCCCCCGCGCCTTCCCCGATCGCGATCGCCCCGGCGCCCGCCTCCTTCCGCTCCACGGCGCCTCCACGGTACCGTTCCCGGATGTCTTCAATTCCCCTCTCTGTTGTCGTGCTTTTCATGATATATTTAGTGAACGTTTGTGTTTAATGAATTAGGGGGCGGAGATTTGCGGCTTGCCAGGGGGCTGTCAAGTAATTTATTAAACACGCCTGTTTTATTAAATATGAAAAAGAAACGGAATTACCGGATGGGCCTGCGCGGGGCGCGGGTGGCGGAGACGCGGGCGAAGATCGTGGAGGCGGTGGTGGCGCTGCACGAGGAAGTGGGGCCTCGGGCGACGACAATCAAGGCCATCGCGGAGCGGGCGGGGGTGGAGCGGCTGACGGTGTACCGTCATTTTCCGGACGAGAAGACGTTGTACGAAGCCTGTTCGAACTGCTGGCTGGAGGCGCATCCCCCGCCGGATCCGGCGGGTCCGGGGGAGGAGCCAGGAGGGGAGGCGCGGGCCCGGGCGATTCTGGAGGCGATGAACGGCTATTACCGGGAGGGTCAGGCCATGTTGCGGCAGATCTACCGGGACGTGGGGGAGATTCCGGCCCTGGCGGAGGTGATGACGGGATTCCGCAGCTACCTGGAGAACCTGGCCGGACTGCTGGTGGCGGACTGGCCGGGGACCGGGGAGGACGGGGCCTGGCGCCTGGAGGCGACGGCTTTCCACGTGTTGGATTTCCGGACCTGGGAGCTGATGGAGGAGGCGGGCCTGGACGATCCGCGCAAGCTCTCCCTGCAACTGGGCTGGTTGCGCGGGGCGGTGGCGGCAGGCAGATAACGCGCTCTGGCTTCCTTCTTGTTTATTCAGTCCTGAGCGGGTAGGGTGCGCGGGCATGGAGAGCTTTGATCGAGAGCTGTATCCGGTCCGCAAGCGGCTGCCCGCCTCCGGAGTGGCTGGTGTGGTCCTGGTGACCTTTTGCTGGATTCTCAACTGGGACCTGCCCGGCCTGCGGACCCATCTGCTGTTCTTCCCGCTCTGGCTGGGCTACTGCCTGACCGTGGACGGCCTGGTCCGCTGGCGCAGCGGCAGCTCCCTGGCCGGTCGGGATGCGGGGGGCTACATCAGGCTCTTTTTCCTCTCCGCCCCGGTCTGGTGGCTCTTCGAGGGGCTCAATTTCTTTACCGAAAACTGGTCCTACCTCGGGCGTTCGGCCTTCACCGACTGGCAGTACTTCCTCCTTTCCACCCTGTGCTTCTCGACCGTCATCCCGGCGGTCTTCAGCACCGCCGAGCTGTTGGAGACCCTGCCGGTGTTCCGCGACTTGAAATTGGGCTTCCGCCGTCGCCTGCACCGCTCCACCTACTGGAAGCTGCACCTGGCCGGCTGGGTGATGCTGGCCCTGATGCTTGTCTGGCCGACGGTCTTTTTTCCCTTCATGTGGCTTTCCCTGTTCTTCATCCTGGATCCGATCAATGCCCTCCTCGGCAACCGCTCGCTTATCGTCAGCATTGCCCATGGTTATCTTCGTCCGCTGGTGGCCTACGGACTGGGGGCGCTGATTTGCGGCTTTTTCTGGGAAATGTGGAACTACCACTCCTTCCCGAAATGGATCTACGACATTCCCTACCTCAGCCAGCCGCGCATCTTCGAGATGCCGCTGGCCGGCTATGGCGGCTACATTCCCTTTGGCTGGGAACTGTATGCGGTCTATCAACTGGTCAGTAATTTAGGAAGGAAAAGCTAGCTCCGGCTGATCAGTCCACCAGGAGGCGAAGCAGCCTGCGGATCAGGGTCATTCCCTCCTTTGAATCCAGCCTTTCCGAGCGCACCAAGTCCTCCACCTTGCGGATGAAGGCTTCCAGGACATGGGCCGCGGATTCAGGGTGGCCATTGCGGATACAATGCACCGCAAGGTAGAGGCGGGCATTCAGGATGAACGACTCCTGCTCGGATATGATTTTCCTTTCCAGCAGCCGTGCGATTGACAGGTCGATATCCTCAATAAGGGACTCTGCGATAGGCTTATGAGTGATCATTCACTATTAACATGCGCTATCCGGCCGGGAATCGGGCAATTTTCCTTTCCCGCCGGCGAATATCACCTGTCCCTAACGGAGAGAGAAAATATCACCTGTCCCTAAGAAAAATCCGGCTCATCGCGGAAATTTCCGGAGAATCTCCGTCGAGGCGGGGGAATGGGGCTTCAGGATGGAGGGCATGGCACGCTCCCTTCCCCTTGGACTGCTTCTTGTCCTGTTGTTTCCCTTTCCCAGTTTCGGCTCCGGCAGTTGGCTGGAGCCGGACCAGCCGGTGGCCGGGGAGGCGGTGACCTTGTACTATGATCCGTCCGGGGGACCCCTGGCGGGAGCCCCGAAGGTCTTCGTCCACCGGGGCATCAATTCCTGGACCGCGGTGGCCGCCCCGGACCAGGCCATGACCCGGGACAGCCAGAGCGGCGTATATGAACTGAGCTATGTCCTGCCCGAGGCGGCCCAGTCGGTGGAGTATGCCTTCAACAACGGATCGGGCACCTGGGACAACAACAACTCTGCGGACTGGCGGTTTTCGGTGACCCCCATGGCGCCTCCGGCGGCATTGCCCCCGCCACCGCCTCTGCCGCAAGCGGCCAGCCGGTCCGGGGTCATGATGCAGGGCTTCTACTGGGATGTCCCGGCCGGGAACTGGTACGCCACCCTGGCCGCGCGGGCGGCCGGTTTGCGGAACATGGCCTCCGGGCAGGGGATCGACCGGATCTGGTTTCCCCCGCCCAGCAAGGGCGACAGCGGGCCCTGGTCGATGGGCTACGATCCCTACGACTATTACGACCTTGGCCAATACAACCAAAAGGGCACCATCCGGACCCGTTTCGGGACGCAAATCGAGCTCCGCAACGCCATCGCCGCCTACCGGGATCAGGGAATCGTGGTCATGGCGGACATTGTCCTGAACCACCGTTCCGGCGGCGCCTGGGAGTACAATCCGGTTTCCGGTGAATCCTACTGGACAGACTTCACCGGGGTGGCCAGCGGGAAGTGCGCCTGGAATTACGATGACTTCCATCCCTCCAGCCGCGAGCTCAGCGACGAGGGGAGCTTCGGCGGATTTCCGGATGTGTGCCATGTGGGGAGCACGGCTGCGGGCGACCCCCGTTTCGACCTGGTCGAGTGGGGGAACTGGCTCATGGATCCCGTCAACGCGGGATTCGACGGCGGCTGGCGCTTTGATTTTGTCATCGGCTTCACCCCGTCCATGATCCGCGATTTCCGGGCCGGCACGGGCAACGCCTTCGGCATCCTGGAATGCTGGAGCAGCGTGGACAACATCCGGGCCTGGATGCAGGTCTGCGCGGGCATCTCCGCCTTCGATTTTCCCGGTTACTATGCCTTGCGCGATGTCTGCAACGCCGCCGGCGGCTCCGGCAACATCGCCAACCTGGTCGATCCCCGCCAGGTCCTGGCAGCCTCCGATCCGGAGCACGCGGTGACCTTTGTGGCCAATCACGACACCGACGAGATCACTGCCAACAAGCTACTGGCTTACGCCTTTATCCTCACCTACCAGGGATACCCCTGCCTGTTCTGGCGGGACTATGTCGACCGGGGGCTGGCCGGTCCGGGCACCCCGACCGGCAACGGCATCGATCCCTTGGTCTGGGTGCGGGGGGCGCTGGGCGGAGGCGCCCCGGAGATTGAAGTCCTCAAGGGCGATCATCCGGACCTGCTGGTCTACGGTACCAGGAACGGCACCGTGGATCACCCGGGGTACATCGTTGTCATGAATGATCACTACAGCCAGCCGCTGCAGGCCCCGGTCGTCACCGGCAATCCGGCCCTGCGCGGACGCAGGTTGGAATGCTACGCCTGGTATTCCTACGCCGCCGGGCAGAATTCACAGCCGGCCAGTCTGCAGTGCGCCCCGGACGGGAGCGTCACTGTCGGTGCCCCGGCCCGGGGATATGCCGTCTATGGTCCGGCCGACCTGGCCCGTCCGGAGGTCCGTCCGGCGGGTGCCGGGATGCTGGAAGTCGAGGTCCATAACACCATCGAGGGCCGGAGCTACACCCTCTATGCCTCGGAAGACCTGGCGAGCTGGACGACGGAGCAGGCCTTTACCGGTTCATCCACCGGAAAGACCCTCCTCAGCGTCAGTAATTCAGGCCGGCCCAGCCTCTTTCTGCGGGTCGGTCACAACTGAGGGATAACCGCGTTTACTTGGCTTGCGATCTGCAGTCCGGCCCGTTAACTAGGCGGTTATGAAGTCGTGGAAAATCGCGGTTGTGGCGTTCCTATCGGGCGGCCTGCTCGGTGGCTGGTCCCTGATGATGCTGACCACCCAGTTTCCAGACTATTCCGGGCCGGAGGCGGCCAAACCGGCCTCCCCGGAAGTGGACCCGCATCTGGTCCGCGACCTGCAGGCCCGCGTCGATTCCCAAAGCGTGGAAATCAACCGGCTGAAAGGCATTATCCAGACCCTCGAGGAAGAGCCGGCCCCTCCGCCCACGGAAGAGGAGGTGGCCGGAACGTCGCCGGAAGAGGAGGAGGCGCCTCCCCCCCGGCGGGGCTATGACCGCTTTCTCAGCCGCCGGGTGGAGGAGATGGTCGGCTCTCTCAACCTCAGCGACGACCAGGCCAGCCAGCTGGAAGCCATTTTCCGGGCCCAGTTTGAGAACATGCGGGCCCGCCGGCACGGGGATGATGTGGAGCCCTACAACCTCGACGAGGCCCTGGCCGACGTCCTGACCCCGGAACAGTTCGACGCCTACATCGAGTCCAGCCAGCAGGAAATCTACAACCGGGCCGAGCTGATGGCCACCACCCAGGTCGTCCGGCTGAACCAGATGGTCGAGCTCAGCCCGCAGCAGATGGACCAGGTGTATGATACAATGAATACAACTTTCCAGGAAATGATGATCGCCCGGCAGACCGGCGAGGACTTCAACGGGCAGGTCATCATGGAAAAGCTCAATTCCATCCTGACCGAGGAGCAGCAGGCCAAAATGCAGGAGGACGGTTCCTGGAGAGGCATGGGGCCCGGACGGATGGGACCCTGATTGATATCCTATATGGACCGGATACAGAGAGGCTTGTTTCCCCCGCCGCGCAAGTACCGCCTGATGCAGGGTACCTGCGACCTGTCCCTGGCCGCGGTCGAACGCGTCCTTAATCCGCTGCTTTCCCCGGAGGCCTACCGGCTGAGCATCAGCACGGACCGGATCCTGATGGAAGCCGCCGGCGAGGGAGGCCTCTTCATCGCTTCCCAGACCCTGAGGCAAATCCGCCTTCTCGCCGGAAGCACCTGTAATTGCCTGAAAATCGAGGACGAGCCGGAGCTCGGGATCCGCGGCTACATGCTCGATATCAGCCGCTGCAAGGTCCCGCGGATGGAACAGCTCTTCCGGCTGGTCGACCTGCTGGCCCTTTTCAAATACAACCAGCTCCAGTTGTACACCGAACACACCTTTGCCTACCGGGGACACGAGGCGGTCTGGGCGGATGCCTCGCCGATGACCCCGGATGAAATTCGCGAGCTGGATGTTTACTGCCGGACCCGCCACATCGAGCTGGTTCCCAACCAGAACGCCTTCGGCCACATGGAACGCTGGCTGCGCCATCCGGAATACCAGCACCTGGCCGAATCCCCGGACGGGTTTCAGCACCCCATTGCCGGGTGGAAGCCGTTTGGCAGCACCCTGGCCCCGGGACCGGAGTCGGTGGCCTTCATCGACGAATTGCTGGACCAGTTGCTTCCCTGTTTCCAGAGCGACTGGGTCCACCTCGGCTGCGACGAGCCATGGGAGCTGGGGCAGGGCAAGAGCGAGTTTTCGGTCCTCGAGGAGGGGCGGCATGCCGTCTTCCTCGGGCATGTCCGCGAGTTGCAGGGCCTAGCCGCCCGGCGCGGCAAGCACATGCTTTTCTGGGCCGACGAGCTGTACTCGAATCCGGAGCAGATCCGGGACTACCCGGCGGGCATCATCCCGGTGGTCTGGGGATACGAGACCGGCCATGATTTCGAATCGGTCTGCAGCGCCTTTTCCGACGAGGGATACGCTTTCCTGGTCACCCCGGGTGACTCCACCTGGAACAGTTTTACCGGGCGGCTCGAGACCTCCCTGGCCAATATCCGGCATGCCGTGGACGCGGCCGCGCGCCATCTGGCCCTGGGCGCCTTCCTGACCGGTTGGGGGGACAACGGCCACCAGCAGCCATGGCCCACCCAGCTTCCCGCCCTGGCCGCATTCGGCGCCGTGGCCTGGAACCGGAATTCCCTCAGCGACGACCTGAACCTCAACCACTGCCTCCTGGCCGAGGCCCTGGACCGCTTTGTCTTCCTGGATGAACACTCCTTCATGGGCAATTTCTGGTGCAGCCTCGGGCGCCTCGATGCGGCCATCCCGGTCAAGCTCAACGAGGCCAACAGCAGCTTTCCCTACGATGCCCTCTACGCCCCACGGAACCGCCTCCGCCACGTCGTGCGGCCGCTCGGGGAGGAGGCTTTTTTTCCGGCCCTTGCCCAACTCGAGAGCTTCGAGCGGCAGCTCAACAAAACCAAGTGCGGCTGTCCCGATGCCGACTGGATTCTCAAGGAGGGACGGCTCGCCATCGGTCTGACCCGCTTCGGTATCAAGCGCGCCGAGGCGGTCCTCAAGGGGCACGATCCGCGCTCCGTAATGAGCGGTTTCGAGGAAATCATCCTCGCCTTCGAGAAGGCCTGGCTGCGCCGCTTCCGCAAGGGCGGCCTCCTGGAAAGCCGCGACCGCCTGGCCGGCGCGCTCTAGCAGAGATCCCGGGTCCGGTCCTGCCACCGCATCATCAATGCCAAAATCCCTGGTTTGACCCCTTTCCCTGTTGACCCCTCTATTTCGGGAAATCAATGTGGCGGACATGTCTCGCGAAGTTACCCTGTTCACCGGCCAGTGGGCCGATTTACCGTTAACCGAGCTGCTCCCCCTCGTCGCCGACATGGGTTATGACGGCGTGGAGCTGGCCTGCTGGGGCGATCATTTCGATGTCCGCAAAGCCCTGGAGGATGATGGCTACGTGAAGGCCAAGTGGGAGCTCCTGCAGACCCACGGCCTGACCTGCCATGCCATCTCCAACCATCTGGCCGGACAGGCCGTCTGCGACAATATCGACGAGCGGCACCAGGCCATCCTCACGGAGGAGATCTGGGGCGACGGGGATCCCGAGGGGGTCCGGCAGCGGGCCGCGGAGGAAATGAAGAACACCGCCCGGGCAGCCCGGAAATTCTTCAATGCCCGCCCCGATGAGCAGGTCCTGGCGCCGGTGGTCAACGGCTTTACCGGCTCCTCGATCTGGCATGCCCTCTATGCCTTTCCGCCGACCAGCCAGGAATACCTGCAGAAGGGATTCGACGACTTTGGCCGGCGCTGGATGTCGATCCTCGACGTCTTCGACGACGTCGATGTCAACTTCGCCCTGGAAGTCCACCCGACGGAGATCGCCTTTGACCTGGCCAGCTCCCGGCGGGCCCTTGAGGCGGTCAAGCACCACAAGCGCTTCGGCTTCAACTACGATCCCAGCCACCTCGGCTACCAGGGTGTCGACTACGTGAAGTTCCTCCGCGACTTCAGCGACCGGATCTACCACGTCCACATGAAGGATGTCTGGTGGGGCCACGGTGACGGCTCCGTCGGAGTCTTCGGCGGCCATACCGATTTCACCGATCCGCGGCGTTACTGGGACTTCCGTTCCCTCGGGCACGGGGACATCAACTTCGAGGAAATCATCGTGGCCCTGAACGACATCGGCTATGCCGGTCCGCTCTCGGTGGAATGGGAGGACGGCCGCATGGACCGCGTGCACGGGGCCGAGGAGGCCTGCATCTTTGTCCGAAGCGTGGACTTCCCCAGCAACAAGGTCGCCTTCGACGCCGCCTTCGACAAGAACAACCAGTAGCCGCCAGCCATGAAAATCGGAATCATTGGTGCAGGCGGCATGGTCCAGTACCATGTCGAGGGATTCAAGGCGGCCGGGGCGGAAGTCGTGGCCATTGCCGACATCCGTCGCGAGGCGGCGGCCGTGCTGGCGGAAAAGTACGGCATTCCCCAAGTTTTTGGAGACGTGGCCGAGATGCTGGCCCTGGAGGAGCTGGACGCGGTCAGCGTGATCGTGCCCAACAAGTTTCACGCCCCGCTGGCCATCCAGGCCCTTGAGGCCGGCAAGCACGTCTTCTGCGAAAAGCCGCCGGCCCTCAACGCGGGGCAGGTCGGGGAGATGATCGCCGCCGCCGAGAAGGCCGGCAAGCGCCTGATGTTCAACTTCAACAACCGGGCCCGGCCGGACACCATGGCCATGGCCGGCTACATCAAGGACGGTACCGTCGGTCACATCAACTCCGCCCAGGCCAAGTGGATCCGGCGGACCGGCATTCCCGGTTTCGGAGGCTGGTTCACCACCAGGGCGGTCTCCGGGGGCGGCCCGTTGATCGACCTGCTCCACATGGTCGACCTGGCGCTCTCCTTCATGGGCTACCCGGAGCCGGAACATGTCCTGGCCCAGACCTTTGACGACTTCATCGGCGACAAGAACTTCAAGGGACCCTGGGGCATCCCCGACGTGGCCGGCGGGACCACCGACGTGGAGAGCGCCTGCCACGGCTTTGTCCGCTTTGCCACCGGCCAGGTCCTGACCTTCCAGGTCAGCTGGGCCGAGATGGTCAAGCGGGAGGAAGTCTCCGTGGTCTTCCAGGGGCAGGGCGCCGGCGGCATGGTGCGGCGGCTCTTCGCCGTGGACGGGGTGGACGAAACCTCCACCGACACCGCGGAACTGTATGTGCAGGAGAACGGCTGCTCGGTCAACCGGGAGGTCATCGCCGAGGCCGACCCGGCCATGGGGCGGACCCGCTCGGCGGCCAACTTTGTCCGCAGCCTGGAGGGTACCGAGGAACCCCTCAACAACATGTACGAGGCCCTCAAGCTAATGAAGGTCATCGACGCCGCCTACGAATCCGCCCGGAGCGGAAAGCCGGTCAGCCTGAAGTAAACTCCAACCCCCGAGACATCATGAAGCGTAAATTGAAAATGGGAATGGTCGGCGGCGGCCGCGGCGCCTTCATCGGCGCGGTCCACCGCATGGCCGCCAACCTCGACGGACAAATGGAACTGGTCGCCGGAGCCTTCTCCGCCGATCCGGAAAAGTCCCGCCTCTCCGGCGAGGATTTTTATCTCGATCCCGCCCGCGTCTATGGAAGCTACGCCGAGATGGCCGAGAAGGAAGCCGCCCTCCCGGAAGGGGAGCGGATCGACTTTGTCTCCATCGTGGTCCGCAACAACCTGCATTTCGAGGTGGCCAAAACCTTTCTCGAGGCCGGCTTCCATGTCATCTGCGACAAACCGATGACCCGGACCCTTGAGGAGGCCACGGAGCTGCAGTCGATTGTCCGCAAAACCGGCCGGATTTTCGCCCTGACCCACAACTACACCGGTTACCCGATGGTCAAGGAAGCCCGCGACTGGGTTGCCTCCGGCAAGCTGGGGCGGATCATCAAGGTGGTTGCCGAGTATCCCCAGGGCTATGCCATCGGCGGGGTCACCGGCGGGGAGGCCAAGATCTCCAACTGGCGTGCCGATCCCGACGTGGCCGGCATTTCCAATTGCATGGGCGACATCGGCACCCACGCCTTCAATCTGGCCTGCTACATTACCGGCCTGAAGCTGGATTCCCTCTGCTCCGACCTTTCGACCTTCATCAAGGGGGCCGCGCTTGACGATGACGGCAACTGCCTGCTCCGCTTCGACAACGGCGCCAAGGGAGTCCTCTACGCCTCCCAGATTTCCAACGGGGACGAGAACAACCTCAACATCCGCGTCTACGGGACCAAGGCTTCCCTGGAGTGGCACCAGGAGTATCCCAACGACTTGGTCCTCAAGGCCGCCGACCAGCCCCGCCAGGTCCACCGGCGCGGGAATGGTTACCTCGGCGAGGCGGCGCAGAAGTTCACCCGCACCCCCTTCGGCCATCCGGAGGCCTTCATCGAGGCCTTCGCCAATGTCTACCTTGAGGCCGGCCGGGCCATCCGCGACGCCATCGAGGGGAAGACCGACGGCGGGCCCTACGATTTCCCGACTGTTGACGACGGCGTGGACGGGGTGCGCTTCATCCACAAGGTGGTCGAGTCGTCCCGGGCCCAGGCCTGGATCCCCTTCGCATAGGCCGGTCCGGATCTAGAATAATCCCACCACCACGCTCAGGGAAAGGATCGAGGCCAGGGTGCTCAGCACGATGGCTCCCGAGGACATGGCCGCGTCCCCGTTGAGCTGTTTGACCAGGATGTAGCTGGCCACCGCGGTCGGGGCGGCACTGAAGATCAGCAGGATCAGGGTGCCGGTCGGGCTCAGCCCGAAGGGCAGGCTGATCAGCCAGGCCATCAGCGGATTGACAAACACTTTCAGGCTGGCCGCAAAGCTGGCACTCCGGTAGCGCCCCTCCATGGAGGTCAGGGCCATGCCACCGCCCACGCAGACCAGCGCCGCCGGCGCCGCCATCCGCCCGAGGAATTGCAGCGTGTCCACCACCGCGCCCGGCAGGTCCACCGGCAGCAGGTACAGGACCAGCCCCGTGGCCGCCGCCAGGATGAGCGGATTTAGGGCCAGGTTCTTCAGGGTAGTGGAGAGGGTCGATCCCCTCGCGCCGTCCCGGCCCCAGAGCAGGACAATGACGGAGAGCACGTTGTAGAGGATCATGATCGGCGCGAAGACGAACACCGCCTGCGCCAGGATCGCGTTTTGCTCCGCCTGTCCCAGGTCCCGCAGCGCGTACAAAAGGATCGGGATCCCGATGAAGGCGATGTTGCCCCGGAACGATCCCTGCATGAAGGTCCCGTACTGCCAGGCCCTGAGCCTGAGCAGCCGCGCCACGAGTAGCGACAAAACCATAACGGAAAAGGTCGCCGCAAAGAAGACCAGGATGATCGGCAGCGATTCCCCGGATATGCTCTCCGCCCGGTCCAGGCTGGCCACCATCAGCGCCGGGAGGCAGATCCAGTAGACCAGCTTGTTGAGCTCGTCCAGGAAGGCCTTCCCCAGAAAGGCCCGCCGCGTCAGCAGGTAGCCCAGGGCAATGACCGTGAAGATCGGGAACAGGGTCTGGACTGTGTGCAGGATCACCATGCCGGTCCAGTAATCCCGCCATTCATCGCTCTGGTCAATTTCCTTTCTTCCCCGGAGCCCGTGGGGGAGGTGTCTTCATGGTCGCTGTGGCCGTTCTGCCTATAAGATATGGAATCATTTTAGAATAAATTAAATTAGCAAAGCTTATCAAAATGGCAGGACCCCTACTAAGATTTACAAAAAATGCGACAGGACTTGAACCCCGCAAACCGGCCCATTATGCCCGAGGAGCGATCACCGCAAACGTACTTAAAAAATCACGACTGTTTTAGAAATCCATAAAATGACTCCCGTTATGAAAACTACCCCCAGAAACCTGGCCCTCCTTGTCGGAGGGATCCTGCTCGCCGTCCCGCTGTTCGGGGTGCACCCGGGCTATCGCTCCACTTATGAAGGCTACAAGTCCTGCAAAGGCTGCCATGGTGGCGACTTCTCCAACCACGCCTCTGAACTGCTGACCAGCATTCACTGGACCTGGCAGAAAACCGATTCATTCAGCGGCAATGAGGTCGGCAAATACAACGTCATCAACAACTACTGCGTGGCGGTCCCCTCCAATGAACCGCGCTGCACCAGTTGCCACATCGGTATCGGCTGGACCGACAGCAGGTTTAACCTGGCCAATGAGGACAACATTGACTGCCTGGTCTGCCACGATAATTCCGGCCTGTACAAGAAACTCCCCACCGGTGCCGGCGCACCGGACCCGGCCATCACCGCCGACGACTGGAAGACCATCTACCAGAGCATCTTTCCGATCAATGTCAGCCGCAACAACTGCGGCGCCTGCCACTTCTACGGCGGCGGCGGCGACGCCGTGAAGCACGGCGACCTCGACTCGACAATGGCCAATCCGGACCGGATGCTGGACGTCCACATGGGAACCGACGGGGGCGACTTCAGCTGCACCCAGTGCCACTCGCCCAGCTCCGGCAATCCCCATGTCATCAAGGGAACCCGCTACTCGACCGACACCCTGGACAACCAGATGTGCATCGACTGTCACGACGGCGACCCGATGCCGGCGGCCCACACTTCCGGAACCCAGGCCATGCACCTCGACAAGGTGGCCTGCCAGACCTGTCACATTCCGGCCTACGCCCGCGGCGGACGCGCCACCAAGATGACCTGGGACTGGACCACCGCCGGCGAGAAGAACGAGGACGGATCGATCAAGACCCTCTTTGACGAGAACGGCGATCCGACCTACGACTCCCGCAAGGGGACCTTTACCTGGGCCTCCAACGTCATTCCGGAATATGTCTGGTTCAACGGGAACGTCACCTACGTCACCCTCGACGACCAGGTCTCAGCCGACCAGCTGGTGACCATCAACAAGATGGAAGGCAGCTACGACGACGCCAACGCCCGCATCTTCCCGGTCAAGCGCTTCACCGGACGGCAGCCCTATGATGCCGGGGCCGGCACCATGGCCATTCCCAACCTGTTCCCGAACAACGCCGAGGACACCGACGCCTACTGGAAGGGATGGGACTGGGTCAACGCCCTGACCTCCGGCATGGAGTATGTCGGCCGCACCTTCACCGGGCCGGTGGGCATTGTCGACACGGAGATGTTCTGGATACAGAACCACATGGTCGCTCCCAAGGAAATGGCCCTGCAGTGCGCGGACTGCCACTCCATCACCGGGCAGCTCAGCTTCGCCGCCCTCGGCTATCCGGCCGACCGGGCCGAGGAACTGCAGACCCGGATCGCCACCTATTGGGGGGATTACGAAATCAGCTCCAACTGGACCGTCGACACCGGGGACTGGCTGGGCGTCCTGAATGTCTATTGGGACCCGTGGGTTTACCACTACAAGACGGGCAACTACCTGTATATCCCGCAGGGCAGCCCGACCGCCACAGGCGGCTGGACCTACATTCCCAAGTACTAATCTCCCGAGATAATCCAGAAGGTTTGTTCCAGTAACTCCTGAATACAGGGCCCCGGTTCTCCAGACCGGGGCCCTTCTTTATTCGGTTTCCCGGTACAGCTTATATAGCGCCTGGGTCCCGAGATCGCCGAGGCCGCGGTCGGCCAGTTCCTGGTAGGATTTGCGGGCCAGATCCAGTCCGGGGAGGGAAAGGTGCAGGCGGTCCGCCTCACCGGCGGCAATACCCATGTCCTTGATGAAATGCTTGATGTAGAAGCCCGGGTCGAAATTGCCGGCCAGCATGCGCGGGGCGAGGTTGCTCAGGGTCCAACTTCCGGCCGCCCCGCCGCTGATGCTCTGGAGAACGGTTTCGGGATCGAGTCCCGCCTGCTTTGCGTAGGCCAGGGCCTCGCTGACTCCAAGCATGGTGGATGCGATGACAATCTGATTGGCCATCTTGGTGTGCTGGCCGCTTCCGGCCGGCCCTTGGTGGACGATGTTCTTTCCCATTACCTCGAACAGCGGCCGGGCTTTCTCGAAGGCCGCCTGGTCCCCTCCGGTCATGATCGAGAGGCGCGCCTCGCGGGCTCCGACATCCCCACCGCTGACAGGGGCATCCAGGGTATCGATCCCGCGCTCCCGGGCGGCCCGGTGGATCCGTACCGCCAGCTCCGGGCTGGAAGTTGTCATGTCGATGAGCAGGCATCCCGGTCGGGCCCCGGTCACCAGGCCGTCCTCGCCGAGGTAGACTTCCTCCACGTCCCGCGGGTAGCCGACAATGGTGATCACCGCGTCCGCCACCGCCGCCAGCCTCCCGACCGAATCATGCCAGACGGCTCCTTCCCGCAGCAGTTCTTCCGCCTTCTCGCGGGTCCGGGTGTGGACATGCAGGGCGTAGCCGGCCTGCATCAGGTTGCGGGCCATGCTCCGGCCCATGACACCCAGGCCGACAAAGCCCAGGGTGGTCGATTCGGGTGAAATAGCCATGCCTCCAGTGACCACATTTGCCGGAACCCTGCAAACGGGATTTGCCGCGGAATTCGGATTTCCCAAATCGGCGGCCATGGTTTGACCGGAGACTGAATATGAACCATCCTTTGCCTCATGCAAGTTGGCGTAGTCAAGGAAGTGAAGAAGGATGAAAACCGCGTGGCGCTGACCCCCGCCGGGGTGGAGGCCTTTTGCGACCGCGGGCACACTGTCCAAGTGGAGAGCGGCGCCGGGGAGGGCAGCGGTTTCCAGGACGGGAAATACAAGGAGGCCGGGGCCGAAATCGCCGGCTCGGCGGAGGCGGTCTGGGCGAAGTCGGAAATGGTGCTCAAGGTCAAGGAGCCCCAGCCGGATGAGATCCGGCATATCCGGGAGGACCAGATCGTATTCACCTACTTCCATTTCGCGGCTTCCGAGGAACTGACCCGGGCCATCATGGACACGAAGTGCGTGGCTATCGCCTATGAGACCATCACTGATTCCAGCGGCCGTTTGCCGTTGCTGACCCCGATGAGCGAGGTGGCCGGCCGGATGGCCATCCAGCAGGGGGCCAAGTACCTCGAGAAGGCCCACGGGGGACGCGGCATCCTGCTCGGCGGGGTTCCGGGGGTTCCGCCGGCAACGGTGGTTGTTCTCGGTGCCGGCGTGGTCGGGATGAATGCCACCAAGATGGCCGCCGGCCTGGGCAGCCTGGTCTACGTGCTGGATGTCAATTTGGAACGGCTGCGCTACTACAGCGATGTCATGCCCTCGAACGTCATTACCATGATGTCCAACAAGGCCAACCTGCGCAAGGCGCTGGCCGACGCGGACCTGGTTGTATCGAGTGTCCTGATACCGGGTGGCAAGGCCCCCAAGCTGATCACCAGGGAGACCCTGAGGATCATGAAGCCGGGAGCGGTCATTGTCGACGTGGCCATCGACCAGGGCGGCTCGACCGAGACTTCGCGCCCGACGACCCACAGCGATCCCATCTACACGGTGGACGGCATTATCCACTACTGCGTGACCAATATGCCGGGAGCCATGCCCATGACCTCGACCCTGGCCCTGACCAACGCCACCATCAAGTACGCGCTGGAGCTCGCCAACAAGGGATACAGCCAGGCTATCCGCCAGCACCAGAGCATCGCCGCCGGCGCGAACGTTGTCCGCGGGAGCATCACCCACCAGGGCGTGGCGGAAACCTTCGGCCTGCCCTATGAGCCGGTCTACGAGGTGCTGAAGGACTAGTTTTCCGACGGAAAGCGGACGTGGACCAGCAGCGGCCGGCCATCCCCGGGATCAGCCTGCCGGCCGCCGAGATTATTGTCGAAGATGATGAAGACATCCTCCCCGTCGACGACCAGCCCCTCGGCCTGTCCATAGACCTGGTTGCGATAAGCCCAGCGTGGATCCGTCTCGATGTGCCGGTAGCTCCAGGCTTCGGTCTCCTTCATGGTTTCACCATCCTTTTCCAGGCGGACGACCAGGTGGGCATTCCGGAAGAGCGCATAGACCCTGTCCCCGTCGGCGGCCAGGGCCGAGAAATCCGGCAAACGGATCAGGGGCAGCTCATGGGCAAAGGGGGAGTGCAGCATGGACCAGGCCTGTATCTCCGGCTCGGGGCCGTTGGCCTTCCATTCCACCAGGCCACGCGGTTCC
>CAJXMX010000010.1 GCA_913056355.1 uncultured Opitutales bacterium | reverse complement strand
TTCCGATCTAAATCTCATTGGAATCCTTCATTCCAACCCGCAACCCGCAACCCGCAACCAGTAACCTGGAACCAGAAACCAGCAACCAGTAACCGAAATCCCGTGCGCAAGATCATCCACATTGACATGGAC
Source organism: uncultured Opitutales bacterium (assembly GCA_913056355.1). Taxonomy (GTDB): domain Bacteria; phylum Verrucomicrobiota; class Verrucomicrobiia; order Opitutales; family Oceanipulchritudinaceae; genus Oceanipulchritudo. Next base: position 33,473 of record CAJXMX010000010.1, on the reverse strand, counting down.
TCGTTCTATGCGGCGATCGAGTGCCGGGACGATCCGTCCATCGCCGACAAGCCGGTGGGCGTCGGCGGCAGCGGTCCGCGCGGGGTCCTGACGACCTGCAACTATGTGGCCCGGGAGTACGGCTGCCGCTCGGCGATGCCGGTTTTCAAGGCGCTGGAGCTGTGTCCTCACCTGGTGCTGAAACCGGTCCGTTTCGATGTCTACCGCCGGGAATCCCGGCGTATCCGGAAGATCTTCTCCCGTTACACGGAGCTGGTGGAGCCGCTTTCCCTGGACGAGGCCTACCTAGATGTTTCGCACCACAAGCGGTACGCCTACGACATCGCGAGGGAGATCCGGAAGGAGATTTTCCGGGAGACGCAGCTGACGGCCAGCGCCGGGATCGCGCCCAACAAGATGCTGGCCAAGATTGCCAGCGACTGGCGCAAGCCGAACGGTCAGTTTGCGGTCCTTCCCGAGGATGTGGAGTCCTTCATGAAGGACCTGCCCCTGCGGCGCATACCCGGAGTCGGCCCCCGGGCCGAGGAACTGTTCCGGGGCAAGGGAATCGAGACCTGCGGGCAACTGCAGGAGATCCCCATCAACGAGCTCGAGCACTGGCTCGGTCCCAGCCGGGCCATGGAACTGTATGCCCGCTGCCGGGGTGAGGACGACCGGCCGGTGGAGCCGGTGCGGGAACGCAAGAGCATGAGCGTGGAGCGCACCTTTTCCCGCGATTTGCCGGATCTGGAGAGTTGCCTGCAGGAATTGCCGGCGCTCCTGAAGGAGCTTCGGGGCGACCTGGAAAAGCGCAAGGAGCCGAAGCCGTTCAACAAGATCCTGGTCAAGTTGAAGTTCTCCAACTTCCAGCAGACCACCCGGGAGCGCAGCGGGATCGACCTGCAGCCGGAAAACTTCGCCGGGCTGCTGGAGGAGGCCTTCTCCCGCAGTCCGCATGCGGTACGCCTGATCGGCGTCGGGGTGCGCTTCCCGGAAGCGGACGACTCCGGCCAGCTGGAGCTGTTCAGTACGGCGAAGTGAGTCCGGTTGCCGGATCGGTCCACTCGAACCGGACAACGGAGAAGCCTTCCGGCGTTTCCAGCAGCCAGGCCCGGGCCGGGATAAGCGAACTGCCCCGTTCCCGGGTCAACCGGACGGCGAGGTGCAGGATCCAGGCGCTTCCATGAGGACCCGGAAGGGGGGAGTTACGCAGCCAGCCCCGAAACGGGAGCAGCTGGTCGATGGCGGCCCCCGGACCCGTCGAGGCAAACGCGGTTGCCAGACGTCCCCGGTTGAAAAAGTCCGTCACCGATTTTGCAGGATCGAGCCCGATATCCCCGGCCAGCTTCTCCGCTGCCAGGCGCAGCCGGGTTTTTGACCAGCTTCGGAAATCCTCCGGCCGGGCCGGATCCACCTGCATGAAGGCCGGGAAGCGGAGGGCACCCGTGACGGGATCCGTCGAAGCCGAGCGCTCCAGCAAGGCTTGCCAGGCGGTTGCCCCCACCAGGTTCACCGGGAACCGCTCCTCATACTTCCAGCCGGGAACCGGCTCGGGGGAGAAGTCATCGGAATCCGGCCTCAGCGGCGGCATGGGAGAGCGGTCCAACAAGGCGTTGTGCTCCTTTGCCCCGGCCGCACCCAGGCGAAAGGCCTCCCTCCAGCCGGGTAGGTCACTGGCCGTGAGGAGTCCCTCCGGACGTTCCTCCGGCCAGGAAAACAGCGCCTGCATTGCGGGAGCAGCGGGATCGGTATCCGAAGTTCCGGAAGGAAGCAGGCAGGCGGCGGCGACCAGCTCCGTGCCGCTTAGCGAGCCCCCTGAGGCGGTCGGGTAAACGGCGTCAGCGGCAACCGACCGGCGGCGGGGATCCAGCTCCGGCACGCCCGGGAGGCCGTTCCGGGCAAAGACGAGGGCCGCCTGGCAGTGCTCCCGGCGAAAGGCCAGGCTGCCCCCGGCGAGGTAGAAGGGCTGTCCGCCCTCGTCGGCCCGCGGAAATTCAAGGAGCGGAAACTCGACCGGGAATCGTTCCAGCCGGAACCAGCCCAGTCCTGCCGTGGCCGCCTCCCCAGGATCCGCAACATCCAGGTCCACCAGTGCCAGGTCCACGCCTCCGGGCCGGGAACGAAATTCAATTTCCACCGCATCGGCCGGACCGACCTGGAAGGCCGGATGCACCGTCCGGGCCAGTCCTTCCGGCTGGCTACCCGGATCCGGCTCCACAAAGGCATAATTGTCCCCCGCCCGGAGGGTGCCCGGCAGGCGGATCCATCCGCGGATCCCCGCCTCACCGGTCTGGTCGTTGACGACCTCGTCAAGGGGAATCCAGCCGGTCGAATAGCCGCGAGTGAGATTGTGGATACGCACTTCCGGGAGGTTGCGGAGCACCATCCGGGTGACCGGCCGGAGGCCGCCGCCGTTGTGCAGGGCCAGGGGCCGGTTGTAGGGATTCCACAGGGTCCCGGACAGGTAATAGCGGATGCGGATCACCTTTTCCCGGCTGCCCATGGCACCGCTGGCGAAAATCCCGAAGTGGAGGGCCAGCCGGCGCGGGACGGGCACCAGGGAAGGGCTCAGCTCCGGGGAGAAGGGGAGCGGGTTTCCGGCGGTTATCCAGGGCAGCTGGTCCCAGTCCGCCCCTGCCGCGGAGGAGAGGAATGAATCCAGGCCTGCGTTTTCCTTCCGCAAGCCCAGGTACCAGGAGGGCAAAGGCCAGGATGCGGGCGGGGAGTTGCGTCCGGCCGCCAGTGCGACGTCTTCCGCCGCCCAGGCCAGGTCCAGCGCGTAATCCAGGCTGTCCGGGGAGATGCGGATCCATCCGGCGCGCAATCTTCCCCCGGAAACCGGTGATTGGAAATTCACTACATCCGTTCCGGAAGCCACGGAGGCCAGGAGCGCCTCCTCCCCGGTGTCCGTGAGCAGGAGCGGAAGGAACTCGTTCCCCGGTCCGTCGCCGATTCTCCGGATGGCGGAGGTGGACCGGTCCTGCAGGACCTCCCGGGAGAGTCTTCGCCCCAGGGGCTGGACCTGGGCCAGGAGGGTTTCCCGGGCCTGCCGGTGGAGCCGCCGGCGCTCGGAAATGGAGCGGGCAAACTCAGCCTGCTGCAGGACCAGCACGGCCAGGACCAGGATGGATCCGGCCATGACGAGGGAAAAGGGGAGGGCGAATCCCGGCTTGCCCGAGGCATGCATAGGAACCCCATTCTTGCCGGCGCGATCCCGGCCTCAAGCGGGCTGGCTGGTCAATTTGGGGTAATGGTCAGCCGCAGGCGCTTCCCGGGAACGAGAAAGGTGTTGGCGAAGTTGGTCAGGTGCTCCGGCGTCAGGGAGTCCAACCGGCTTTCGTAGTCCAGCCAGTCCATGGCCGGCTTGCCGTAGAGCACGTTCAAGGCCACCCGGGCCGCCCGGGTGGACGGATTCTGGAGGGAGAACCGGTTCTGGACCTTCAGGCGGGTTACCGTGGATTGCAGTTCCTCCCTGGTGACATTGCCGTCGCGGATCCGCTGCAGTTCCAGCTCGAAGCAATTGTAGACCGCCTGGACCGAGTCGGGATGGGTGCCGGCGTAGAGGTAGAAGCAGCCGAACTCGAGACCCAGCAGGCGGGCCGCCCCGACAAAATAGGCCAGGGATTCGTCCTCCCGGACCGAGCGGAAAAGGGGGCCGGACATATCGGAAAGCAGCTCGTCAAGCACCTCCCCGACGAGGTCCGCCTCGGGCCGGACCCCGACATCCGGGTAGGCCTCGAGGACAATGGCCTGCTCCCGGTCCATGTGCTGGATGACCTGGCCCGTCTCGGCCGGCCCGGTGAAGGGAATGGCCTGCGGGGTGAACCCGGACGCGGGAACCTTCAGGAGCAGCGTTTCCAGGCGCGGGAGGATATCCTGCGGCTGAAAATCCCCGGCGATGACCAGGACCGCATTGGGACCGGACAGGAGGCGGGACCAGAGATTCTTGAGGACAGCGACATCAAGCCCGGCAGTGGTTTCAATGCTGCCGAACGGATGCGAGGAGAAGGGATGCGTTCCAAAGAAGTGCTGGCGCAGGGCGATCCGGCCATGATCCAGGATTTCATCCTGCAGCTCCTTGATGTTGGCCACCTGGGCGGCCTGTTCCCGCTTGAAGGTCTGTTCGAGGAAAGCCGGGTGGAACAAGGCGTCGTGCAGGGCCTCAATCCCTTCCCCGATCCTGTCCGGCATGGTCTCGATGTTGAAGGCGAAGGTGTTGTTGCCGGAAGTTTCCATCATGAATCCCCCGCTGGACTCCAGCAGGAGGGCGGCCTCGGCGGCGTCGTGGAACTCGGTGTCGCGGTTCAGCAGGGTCACCAGGAGCGAGGTTGCGCCCCGTTCGGAGTCCGCTTCATACTGGCAGCCCCCGAGACCGGCAAAGCGGATCCAGGTCCGGGGAATCCGGGAATCCCGCTGCCAGAGGAGCCGGGCCCCGTTGGGCAGGACCTTCTGCTGGAAGGGGGGCAACTCGCTCTCCGCGGAGGAAAGCCGGGTCTTGGGCCGGCAGGACTCCGGCATCAGGGTGGAAAGGGTCACCCGGTCGTCGCGAAAGGTCCGGCCGGCCGCTTCGCGAAGGTCCTCCGGGGTCAGGTCGTACAGCTTTTCGAAATAGCGGCGCGGGTAATTAATGTCGCCCACCACGGCGGAGACCAGGCCCAGTCGGGAAGCCAGGCCGGAACAGGTCTTGCGGGTCTGGCCTTCGCTGATGAGGGCAAACTGCCGGGCCTTGTCCAGTTCCTCCCGGGTGAATCCCGTCTCCGCCAGCTCATGGCAGGTCTCCAGGATGGCCTCCTCGGCCGCGGCGGAATTCCCGGGGGCGCAGACATACTGGATAAAGAACAGTCCCGGATGTCCCGGGTTCCAGGCGGAAGCGGAGATTCCGTGAACCAGTTCCTGTTCCTCGCGCAGCCGCTGCCGCAACTTGCCGCTGTGGCCGGAACCCATGATCGCGGCCAGGATGTCCAAAGCCGGTGAATCGGGATGCCGCAGGGAGGGAATCTTGAAGGCGACCATGCCCCGGGTGGTCTGGTAGTCCCCGTACAGGCGCGATTCCCGGCGGGCCAGCTGCTCCATTTCCTCCGGGATGGAGACCGGATGCAGGGGCCGGCGGGAAAAGCCGGAGAAGTGCCGCTCCACCTCGGTGACCAGCTCCTCCGGTTCAAACTTGCCGGCCACGGCCAGGATCAGGTTGGCCGGATGATAGCGCCGGTTGTAGTAGTCCGCCAATACATCCCGTCCGACTTCCTTGAAGAGCGGACGCAGGCCGATCACCGGGTACTGGAAAGGATGGCGCTGGAAGGCTGTGGAGAAAAGACCCCTCGCGACACGGCGGTCCGGGTCGTCGAGGGTCATGTCGATTTCGCGCAGGACGACATCCCGCTCCTTGTCCACCTCGCTTCGTGGCAGGGAGGCGTTGAGGGTCATGTCGGCCAGCAGTTCCAGGCAGTGTCCGAGTTCCTCCGAAGGCCCGTCGATGTAGTACACCGTCCGGTCAAAGGAGGTGTAGGCGTTGATTTGCCCGCCGAAGGCCTGGACCTCGCTGGCGATTTCCCCGGAAGCCCGTTTTCCGGTTCCCTTGAAAAGCATGTGCTCGAGAAAATGGGAAAGGCCGGAACCGAGATGCTGCTCCTCATGGATACTGCCGGTCCGGATCCAGGCCTGGACACTGACCAGCGGATGGGCCCGGCTGGGCTGGTGGATCAGGGTCAGTCCATTATCCAGGGTCTGGATTTGCGGGGTCTGGGTAAAGAGGTTTTCCAGGGCGGGAGGCAGGCTCATGGGGTATTCAGGTTTTCTCGCTCAGGCTGGGGATGTTGGCGGTTGGAAACCTGCGGCTTGGCCGGAAGGGCCGGTCGAACGCGTCCTCAAAGGAGTAGACCTCGTTGAAATCCTCGATGGAGTCGTTTTCGGTTTTCCCGAAAATCCCGTACTCGACGAGGTTGAAGACGATCTGCCCGAAATCCTCGGTGCCCTTGATTCCCCATGCCTCAAGCAGGGTGCGGGTCATCGGCCCGTATTGTTCAAGTGCGTAGTCCCGGATTCCGTGGCAAAGCTCCTGACCGCTGACATGACGGTGTTTGCGGGAGTTTTCCTCCTTCTGGATCCGGCCCAGGGTGAAGTCCAGGGCCTGCCGCATAAAAACATAGGCCCCGCCCTCGTAGCGGGAATCCTCCTTGCGGATAAGCTGGATGACTTCATGGAAATTCTTGGCCGACATGCTTCTGTAAAGAAAGTCGGAAGCCGTTCCAATGCAAACGGAAATGCAAATCAGAACAACTCCAGCTGGGGCGGCTCTTCTCCAGGCGGGAGATTTTTGCGGGACTTCATCCGCCGGCGGAGGATGTTGTGGCTGGAGTCGTCATCCTCCAGGCGGCCGAGGATAACCTTGGCCCGGTCGATGACACTCTCGGGCAGCCCGGCCAGCCGTGCCACCTGGATCCCGTAGGAGCGGTCGGCCGCGCCTTTCTGGACCTGGCGGACGAAAATGATCTGGTCATTCCATTCCTTGACCGCCACGCAGTAGTTGCGGATCCGTCCGAGCTCTCCCTCGATCTGGGTCAGTTCATGATAATGGGTGGCAAAGAGGGGGCGCGGACCGGCTTCCTTGCTCCCGTGCAGGTACTCGACGACGGCCCAGGCGATGCTCAGCCCGTCGTAGGTGCTGGTGCCGCGGCCGATCTCGTCGAGGATGATCAGGCTCCGCCCGGTGGCGTTGTTGAGGATGTTGGCCGTCTCGTTCATCTCCACCATGAAGGTGGAGTTGCCCTGGGCCAGTTCGTCGCTGGCCCCGACTCGCGAAAAGATCCGGTCCACCAGGCCGATGCGGCACTTGTCGGCCGGCACCCATGAACCGACCTGGGCCATGAGGGTGACCAGGGCCACCTGGCGGATGTAGGTGCTCTTCCCGGCCATGTTGGGGCCGGTGATGATGGCGATCTGCTCCTCGCCGGCGCTGAGGTGGGAGTCGTTGGGGACGAAATCATGCTCGCCGGGGATTCCCTGCAGCCGCTGCTCGCGCATCATCTGCTCGACAACCGGGTGCCGGCCACCGCTTATCTCGATAGTGGCGGAGTCGTCGAGAACCGGACAGACGTAATTCCATTCCCGGGCGATCTGGGCCCAGCCGACGAAGAGGTCGATCTCGGCCAGGCATTGCGCTGTCTGCTCAATGGCGTCGGCGTGCTCGAGGATAGTGTTGACGATGTCGTTGAAGAGCGACTCCTCGCGGGCGATGGCCTTTTCCTCGGCATGAAGAATCTCGCGTTCCTTCTCCTTCAGTTCCGGGGTGTAGAAGCGCTCCGCGTTGGTCACGGTCTGCTTGCGGATGTAGTCTTCCGGGACATTGGCCAGGTTGGTCTTGCGGACCTCGATGAAGTAGCCGAAGGCGTTGTTGAACTTGACCTTGAGGGACTTGATCCCGGTTCGCTCGATTTCCCTGGCCTCAAAGTCGGCAATCCATTCCCGGGAGTTGCGGGTCAGGTTGCGCAGGCGGTCCAGCTCGGTGTCAAAGCCGTCGGCAATGAAGCCGCCATCCTGTATCTGGTTGGGCAGGGTGTCGTTAAGGGCCCGGTCGAGCAGGTCGAGCAACTCGGGAAACTGTCCCAGTCGGGCCGTCAGTTCATCCAGCAGGGGGCTCTGGAAGGACTCGATGACCGCCCGGATGTGGGGCAGCTGGTGCAGGGTCTGGCGGATCGCGCCCGGCTCCCGGGGGTTGCGCAGGCCGTTGCGGAGGCGACCGATGATGCGGGGCAGGTCGCGCACGCCGCGCAGATACTCCTGTAGCTCGGAGGCCAGGCCGGGAGCGCTGAGGAATTCCCCGACGCAGCCCTGGCGGCGCTTCAGCTCGGCCAGGTCCAGCGGGGGCTCGGTCAGGACCTGTTCGAGGAGCCGGGCCCCGGGTGCCGTGGTCGTCTTGTCCATGGCCTGGAGGAGGGATCCCTTGCGGACGCCCTGGCTGGAGCGGAAGATCTCCAGGTTGCGCAGGGTGGCCGGATCCAGCTGCAGGCTGTCGTTGGACCGGTATTCCCGGATACGGCGAATGTTCTCCGGCTTGCTGCAGAGGTTTTCCGTGGCGTAGGCCAGGAGGGCCCCGGCCGGACCCAGACCGGGATGATCCAGGGGGATGCCGAAGCCGTCGAGGTTCATGACCCCGAGGGTCTGCATGACCACCCGGGCGCCTTCGCGCGGGTCAAACTGCCAGGGCATCAGGGTGGAGTGGGTACGGCCCTGCAGGAGACGGTCGATCTCGGCCGTCCAGGCCTCAAGCTTGTCGTCGGCCCGCCAGCTTTCCAGGGCCTCCTCGGGAAGGATGATTTCGCGCGGATCGAGGGCGTGGAAGACATTGACCAGGTTGGCGATTTTCGGGCTGGAGGCGACCTGGAACTCGCCCGTGGTCAGGTCCAGCCAGGCTGCGGCGAGGCCCTCTTTGCCCCAGTTGCAGGCCAGGAGAAACTGGTTGCGCCCGGCCTCCAGGTGCTGGTCCTCTAGCGTGGTTCCGGGGGTCAGGATCCGGGTCAGGGAGCGCTTGACCAGTTGGCCGGGTTTCGGGGTCTCCATCTGTTCGCAGATGGCCACCTTCTTGCCGGCCTTGAGGCACTTCTGGATGTAGGTGTCGGCCGCGTGGTAGGGGATGCCGGCCATGGGCTGGCCGTTGCGCTGGGTCAGGGTGATGCCCAGGACCTGCGACCCCTCGCGGGCGTCGTCGTCGAACATCTCGTAGAAATCGCCCAGCCGGAAAAGCAGCAGGGTGTTGGCAGGCAGCTTGGCCTTGACCTCCACATACTGCTGCATCATCGGGGTCAACTTGGACGGGGAGGACGACATGCGGAAGTGAGCAGTGTTGTGGAAGGCGGTCGGGAATCAAATAAAAATCCAGACAGAATTGGCGTATTTTGGGTTGTGCGGGGCTCCCTGCCGGGCTGAGACTGTTCCCATGGATACCGTTTCCCTGGCCTGCCGCTCCCTAGGTGGCGAAGCTTCCGCCCCGCCCCTGGTCCTCCTGCACGGCATGCTGGGTTCCTCCCGCAACTGGCAGACCTCCGGACGCAAGCTGGCGGAAAGTTTCAGGGTCACGGCCCTGGACCTCCGCAACCACGGCGAGAGCCCGCATCACGAGGTCATGGATTATCCTTCCATGGCGGCGGATGTGTTACGCTGGCTGGACGGGCGGGAGCTGGAGCGGGTCCACCTGGTCGGCCACAGCATGGGGGGCAAGGTCTCCATGTATCTGGCCTGTCGCTACCCGGAGCGGGTGGCCTCGCTGACCGTGGTCGACATCGCGCCGCGGGCCGTCCCGCCGCGCTGGGAGAAGGAGTTCACCCTGATGCGGGAAATGCCCATCGGGGACTTCCAGCGCCGCTCGGAGGCGGAGGCCTGGCTGGAGGGGGAGATCCGCGACTGGGCCTTCCGCAAGTTCCTGGTCAGCAACCTGGAGCGCGACGACGACGGCAACTTCCGCTGGATCATCAACCTGGAGATCCTGCACCAGGCCCTGCCCAACCTCTTCCAGCAGGTGCCGGCCGACGGACAGCGCTTCGAGGGCCCGGTGCTCTTCATCAAGGGGGAGAAGTCCCGCTTCATCCAGGATGACGACCGGGAAATGATCCTCCACTTCTTCCCCTTCGCCAGGCTGGAGACAGTGGCGGAGGCGGGCCACAACGTCCACTTCGACCAGCCGGACGCGTTTGTCCGGTTGATCAGCAACTTCATCGAAAGGCCGGGCCAGTGATCATCGGCATTGAGAGTTCCTGCGACGAGTCCGCCCTGGCCCTGTTTGATCCGCACACGGGTCTGCGGGGCGAGTGGGTGCATTCGCAGATCCTCAAGCACCAGGCCTACGGAGGCATTGTGCCGGACCTGGCCAGCCGGGAGCACCTGGAAAATTTCCCCCACATCCTGAAGGAGCTGCTGGACCGGCACACCCCGGGTAAGGGCGACTTGCTGGCGGTGACCAGCGGCCCCGGCCTGGCCGGCTGCCTGGCCCTGGGCATGTCCCTCGCCCGGGCGCTTTCTCTGGCCCGCGATTTGCCGGTGGTCGGGGTCAACCATCTCCGCGGCCATGCCTTTTCCCCTTTCATCGACCTCCATGCCGCGGATCCGGCAACCTTTGCCGGGCGCTACGCGGACTGCCTGCCCCACCTGGGCCTGATCGTCTCCGGCGGCAACACGGTCCTCTTCTCGATCAGTGCCGAGCGGGAGCTCCGGGTGCTGGCCAATACCGTTGATGACGCGGCCGGGGAAGCTCTCGACAAGGGGGCCAAGCTCCTCGGCATGCCGTACCCGGGCGGGCCGCTGATTGAAAAGGCGGCCCGGGGAGGTGATCCCGGGGCCTTCGATTTTCCAAGGGCCTTCCCCGCTTCCGGCGATTTGCGCTTTTCCTTTTCCGGACTCAAGACCAGCCTCCGCTACACCCTGGAGAAGCTCAGTGACGCGGAATTGAAGGGGGTCCTCGCGGATCTCTGCGCCAGCTACCAGGAGGCGGTGGTGGAGGCCCTCGTCCGCAAGACCCGGCAGGTCTTGAAGCAGGGGAGCTGGCGCAGCCTCGGCCTCTCGGGAGGGGTGGCCAACAACCAGCGCCTCCGGGAGAGCTTCAGCCGGCTGGGAAGCCGCCTGCGCCTGCCGGTCTACATCGCCGAGCCGCGCCACACCGGCGACAACGCGGCCATGATCGCCTTTGCCGCCTTCATCGACCGCCCGGGCTGCCGGGAAAATCCCCCCGCATTCGAGCCTTCATGGGAACTTGCTTGAACGGAACCGGGATTTATCCAACGCTACCCGGAATGGGTAACATACTGGAAGAGGGCTCCGCGCTGAATCTGGATTTCAGCAAGTTGGAAAAGATTGCGGCCTGTGCGCCGGGTGTCATTCCAGCCGTGGCCCAGGACGTCGACACGGGCACCGTGCTGATGGTGGGCTATGTCAATGAAATCGCCCTCCAGACGGCCATGTCCGAGAAAGTCGCCGTCTTCTGGAGCACCAGCCGCAACGAATTGTGGATCAAGGGTGCCTCCAGCGGGGATTTCCTGGAGCTGATCGAGGTGCGGGTCAACTGCGAGCAGAATTCGCTCCTGTACCTGGTGCGGCCCCGGGGAACCGGTGTCTGCCATACCCGGGATGCTTCCGGCAAGTCCCGGCCCAGTTGCTATTACCGGGTCCTCACCGAGGGCGGCCTGCAGCATTCCCCAAATGAACCGCGCTGGAAGTAAGGTCGACTGGGCGGATCCGGGATATTTTTCGGGCACTTCCCGGATCGGCAACACGGTCCGGGTGCTGGTCCAACTGGTGCGGCCGCCCCGGGGGCACCGGACCCTGCCGACGACGGCCGGCACCCTGCTGATCCTGGTGACCATCGGCGTCGGGACGGCCGCCTTCAATTCCGGGCAGAACATCCTCTACCTGGCCCTCTCGATGCTGTTGAGCACACTCCTGGTCAGCGGGTTGCTCAGCTGGATGAATTTCAAGGGCTGCCGCTGGCGGCTGGAATCGGGGCGGCACTTCCGGGTCGGGGAGCGCAGTCCGGTCTACCTGGAGGTGGAGAACACCAAGCGCCGGCTGCCCAGCTATTCGCTCAGTTTCGTCCTGCAGGCGGAGCGCAGCGGGGAACGGGCGGTGCTGGAACTTGAGCGGCGGCTGGACCCGGGCCGGCGCGAGCGCCTGCAATGGGATTTCCGGCCGGGCCGGCGGGGTCGGGAGACCCTGTACCTGCGCGGGCTGGTCTCGCGTTATCCGTTCGGGTTTCTCAAGAAAACGATCCGGGACAGCTTTACCCGGGAGGTCATTGTCTGGCCGGAACGCATTCCGTATCAGTTTTTTGGTGACAAGGCGGGCCGGCGCTGGCTCTACGGCCACCACCGGCGGAAAGGGGAGGGCGTCCAGCTGGTCAACCTGCGCGAGTACCGGCACGGGGATCCCCTGCGGCACATCCACTGGAAGGCCTCGGCGAAGATGCGCCGGCTGCATGTCCGCGAGACCGAGCAGGAGCACCACCAGGCTTTCGCCCTGTGGATCGATCCCTCGCCCAATCTCTGGCTCGAGGCCGGGCAGTTCGAGCGGATGTGCTCCTTTGCCGCCAGCCTGGCCGAGGACCTGTATCAGCATGACCAGTTGCGGACCTTCCAGGTCGCCGGGCGGGACCCCCTCCGGGTCAGCACCCAGGAGGACCTGTTCGGGGTGCTGGACCAGCTCGGTTCCCTGGAGGCGGCGGTTCCGGCCGCCGGGAACGTTCTGCCGGAACCGGCTTCCGGAAGGGTCCGCTTTCTTCCCGGAGCCGGCGGCGTGGTCAATGCCCTGATGGAGGAGGTGCAGGTTGGACAGGCTTAAGCAGCGCGAACTGGCCGCCCTGCGCTGGCTCCTGGGCCAGTTGATGTTCATGGTCAGCCTGTCCGGGGGATTCGCCCTCGACCTGGGAGCCGACGGCCTGATCCTGGCCAGCCTTGCCCTGACCGCGCTGACCTGTGTCCTTCCCTCCCTGTTTGAGCGGGTCCCGGCCGCCTTCTGGAAGTATGCCCCGATCCTGCTCCTGCTGGTCATCGGGGCGGATTTCCTGGGCAGCGGGAGTGATTTCCTGCCCCCGCTCTTCCGGATGGTCATCCTCCTGGCCCTTTTCCGGGCCCTGCAGATCCGCACCCCGCGGGAGGATTTGCAGCAGCTGCTCCTGACCATGTTCCTTCTCGTCATAACCGGGGTTCTCAGCCTGGAGATCACCTTCGGCATCCAGTTGCTGCTGTACGCCCCGCTGGCCATGAGCCAGCTCTTCCTGGTCAACCTGTCGATCCGGGAAGACGGAAGCCCCCGCGCTTCGCCGGACGGACCGGTCTTTGCCAAGGCCAACTGGGGAATTGTCTTCCGGCATGCTTCGGCCCGCCTGGACCGGCGCACCCTCTCCGCCGGCCTGGTCCTATTCGTTATCACCACCGGCATGGCCCTCGGCCTCTTCATCCTGATGCCGCGTTTCGACATCGGGGCCGCCCTGCCGTTTCCCCGCCTGAGCACCGACCAGAGCCTGAGCGGCTTTTCCGACAACGTCCAGTACGGGGACGTGGTCAGCATCCTCAACGACGATTCCATCGCCATGCGGGTGGACGTTACCGGCCAGGATCCCCCATCACATCCCTACTGGCGGATGGTGGTGCTGGATGCCTACTACGACGGGGGATTCCGGGTTTCGCCGGCCGTGGTCCGGAACCAGCGTTACCTGCAGAATTACGCCTTCAGCGGATACGATCTGAACGGGCGCGGCCAGCCCGATGACTCGGAGTGGACCATCTACCTGGAAGGCGGCATCAGTGCCTACCTGCCTTCGGCGGATACCTTCAAAACCCTCCGTTTCAACAACCGGACCGGCCTCATCGCCCAGGACCTGACGCGGGTTTTCCTGACCCGGGAAATCAATGCCAACACGCTTTCCATCCGCTACGAAGGGGCCCGCTTCGGGGGGATCCTGCCTTTCGGCCCGATGGATTTTCAATTGACCCGACTGAAGCCCGTCGAGGTGGAATCCGCGGATCCCGGCTATCTGGATGAGGTCACCTATCCGGAAACCCTGCTGGCCTATCCCTCGGGGGCGGCCAACCGGGAAATCCTCGACCGGGCCCTGCGCCGTTCCGGTTTCTCTCCGCGCCAGTCCGCGGTGGAATATGCCGAACGCCTGGTCGACTACCTCCGCAGGGACCGCGGCTACAGCCTGGAGGGCCGTATTCCCGAAGGGGAGGCGGACACGGTCCTGCGCTGGATCCAGTCGGGCCAGCCGGGCCACTGCGAGCTTTACGCCGGGGCCTTTGTCCTTGTCGCCCGCTACGCCGGATTCCCCAGCCGCCTGGTGACCGGATTCGCCGGCGGGGACTGGAACGGGTTCGAGAATTACTTCATGGTCCGCAACCGCAACGCCCATGCCTGGTGTGAAATCTACGACCAGGACAAGGGCTGGATCCGGGTCGACCCCACGCCGGGCTCCCCGGGCGGGACCGTGGAATCCGCCCTCGCCACCGGCGGGCTGATCCCGGACCGCACCTGGAAGGCCTACCTGGACAGCCTCCGCGTCCTCTGGTTCCGCCGGGTCATCCAGTTCGACAGCCAGGACCAGGCCCTGATGGCGGAGTCCCTCAAGGAGGCCGGCCGGGGGGGACTGGGCTGGCTCAGGGAGCGCTGGAAGTCGCTTCGGGAAAAACTGGATGCGGACCTCCGGGAATTCCACATTCCCGCCCGCTGGGCCGGTGTCATGGTGGATTACCTGCTTCCCCTGACCACGGTTCTGCTCCTTGTCCTCCTGATCCTGCTGCTGCGCCGCTGGGCCCGGCAAAAGGGATTTGAAGCCATCATCCGCGACAAGGCGGGCCGCCTCCTCGCTTTCCGGGCCCTGCGCCGGTTTCCCGAGGACCGCCACCACCACCAGCTCCTGCTCCTTCGCTACGGGCCGGTGCAGTCATGGCCGGAGAATCCGCATCAGCTCCTCCGCCAGGCCCGCAAACAGGCTCCCTCGACAAGCTCAGGGCAGGCCCGCAACCAGTAACCCCAACCCCTACATCCCCAGATACTGCTGGAATACGGACTTGGCGATGGGGGCCGCGGTGGAGCCGCCCCCGTAGTTGGTTTCCTCCTCGGGAACTCCCTCGACCATGACCGCGACCGCGATGCGGGGGTTCTGGACCGGGGCATAGCCGACAAACCAGGCCAGGGTGGTGGGGCGGCCGTCCTTGCGGACCTGGGCGGTACCGGTCTTGCCGGCCACCGGCATGTTGGGATTGCCGGCCAGCCGGGCGGTGCCTCGCTCCCCGGCCTGCCGCATGCCTTCACGGACCAGGGCCATCTGCTCCGGCCGCAGGGAAATGGGATTGTCCACCTCTGCTTCGCCTGCATCGTGCAGGAGGGTCGGCTGGAGGAATTCCACCCCCCTGGCCAGGGAGGACGCGAAGGTGGCCATCTGGAGCGGCGTCAGGAGCAGGAAACCCTGGCCGATGGCCATGTTGGCGGTGTCCCCCTCGAACCAGCCCTCGCCGTAGAAGCGGGCGGCCTTCCATTCCGGATCCGGAACCAGCATCCGGCCCGTCTCCGCGGGTAGCTCGATCCCGGTCTTCCGGTCCAGGTGGAAACGGCGGGCCTCATTGGCGATGGCCCAGACCCCGATTTCCGTCCCCCGGTCGTAGAAGAAAACGTTGCAGCTGTCGCGAATGGCCCCGATCAGGTTTTCCTCGCCGTGTCCGCTCCGGCGGTGACAGTGGAACCGGCGCCGGCCGACCTGGAAATACCCCGGGCAGTAAACGATCGTGTTCTCGTCCACTGCCCCGGCGCGCAGGGACGCCATGGCGGTGACCAGCTTGAAAGTCGATCCCGGAGGATAGAGCCCCTGGATGGCCCGGTTCAGCCAGGCGCCCTTTTCGCGGATCTCCCGGTCCACTTCAAAACTGATGTAGGGCGCCGTGTCGTTCAGGTCGTAGGCCGGTTTGCTGACCAGGGCGAGGACCTCGCCGGTCTCAATCTCGATGGCCACCACCGCCCCGGTCTTGGTGCCCATGGCCGCTTCCGCCGCCTGCTGGATGTCGATGTCCAGGGAGATGGTCAGGTCCTGCCCCTTGCTGGGGACTTCGTGAACCACCCGTTCGTGCTGGAATCCGCCCGGGTCGACGGACCAGATTTCCCCGCCGGTGGTTCCCTGGAGGTGGTTGTTGAAGGACTTTTCCAGTCCGCTGCGCCCGACCTGGGCCTCGTTGCGGAAAGTCAGCAGGGTTTCCCCGGGAAGGGTTCCCTCGGGGAACTCGGTACTGTCGGAAACGAATCCCAGGGTGTGGGCCGCGGCTTCCCCGTAGGGATACCAGCGGGCGTTGCCGGAGATGATCTGGATCGGCGAATCGATCGGGACCTGCTCGATGAGAATCGCGTAATCCTCCGGGCTGAGGTCCGTTATCAAGGGGAAGGGCAGCAGCAGGGACTGGGAGAAGTGACGCTCGATGTCGGTCGAATCCACCGTGAACTCCTCTTCCAGCAGGGAGTTGAGCCGGTTCATGTACCGCATGACCACGTTCCGGCGGGCCTCGATGTTCATCGCGTAGCGGTCCGGGTTGAGTCCGAGGTCCCGCTGGCGGCGGACCAGGTTGAAGTACTCCTCGCGAAACTCCGTCCGCAGCTCGTTGAGGTAGACCACGGCCGAGAAGAGGGGACGGTTCCCCACCAGGACCCGCCCCTTGCGGTCGTAGATGATGCCCCGCGGGCCGGGCATCAGGATGCGGCGATAGTTCTGCCGCTCGGCCGCGGCGGCAAAGCTTTCCTGCTGGATCAACTGCCGGTAGGCCAGCCCGCAGAGCAGGGCGACCATGCAGATCCCGATGACCACGTACATCAAATAGATGCGGGTGTTGACCGGGTTGTCCTGCCGTTCCGGGGCCTTCTTGTAATGGCGACGCATCGGGACCATACTCAATGCGGTGGGGGCAGGGCTTCAAGATCCCAGCCCAGTGTATAGAGGAATTTTTTCTGGAACCGGCACCAGGGCCAGGCCAGCAGGTAGATGACCACCGTACTCAGCAGGAGCTCCGTCAGGAACCGGCCCCAATAGGCGGTGGAACCCCATTGATAGGTTCCGTCGAAGAGAACCAGGACCAGCATCCACAGCAACTGGCCGACGGCCGTGGCCGCGCGCACGTGGATGCTGTTCTGGCGCCTGATGCGCCGCTGGCACCACACGAAATACATCCACAGGCAGACGTATCCGATGATGTAGGTTCCTCCGGCGAGCGGGTTCATGGCCCCGGCCAGGCCACCCAGCAGCGCGGTGTAGAGCAGGCTGGAGGTGCGCGAAACATAGAGGCCGAAGAAGACGATCAGGAGCGCGTCCAGGTGTAGATGGACCGCCCAGTGGGCAAGGTAGAAATTCAACTCCCCGGCCAGGAAGTAGAGGAGCAGGTTGAGGAGAAAGAGGATCGAGATGCGCCCATTGTCGCTCACTGTTCTTCGGCTCCCGGACGCGGTTCGAAGGGAATCAGCACCGCCACCTCGCGGACGTGCTTGAGCCTCGGATCCAGCATCACCTTGCCGGTCTGGAAAAGGCCGTCCGGCGAGGGGTCGAGGCTGTAGATCCAGCCCAGGGTCAGGCCGTCGGGGAATACGCCACCGAGGCGGGAGGAGGTCAGGCGGACCGGTTCCTTGAGGGTGGCGATGATGTCCGCCGGCACCGTCGAGACATGGCCTGTGGCCGGCAGCAGGCCTGGATTGTCCCCGCCGCGAAACTCCACCGGCCGCTCGTCGCCCTCGATGTGGGCGGCGGCCCGGAAGTGCGGACTGCTGATCAGCTCCACGGTCGAGGTGTAGGCCCCGACGGAACTGACCCGGCCCACCACGCCCCCGGAGAAGACGACCGCCTGCCCCGTCTTGATCCCGTAGTTGACCCCCTTGCGGATGACCAGCTGCTGCCACCATGCGGTCAGGTCGCGCCGGACCACCCGGGCCACCTCGTAGTGGAACTGCTCGTAGGAGGGCATTTCATAGAAGGCCTCCAGGCGCTCGATTTCCCGGTCCAGGAAATCCGCCTGCTGGTTGCGCAGCATGTAGGCGGCGTTGAGGCGGGACATTTCCACCCCGGCCTCGATCAACTCGCTCTTGCGGTAACTGCGCAGGACCCAGTAGCTGCGGAGATCGCGGAGGTAGCTGAGGCCGGTCCAGGCGGGGGCCTGGAATTCATGAAAGGCGATATTGGTCCATCGCTTGAAGAAAACGGGCGTGAACCACCAGATCAGCAGGAGGAAGGCAACCAGCAGAAGGGATTTCGTCTGGTGGGTGAGCTTGCGTGGCATTCCCTTAGGCGCGGGTCTTCATGAGCCAGTGCAAGTTCTGGAGGACGACCCCGGTGCCGTTGGCGACCGCGGAGAGGGGATCTTCCGCGACAAAGACCGGAAGGCCGGTGGCATCACTGAGGAGGCGGTCGAGGCTGCGGATCATGGCACCGCCGCCGGCGAGGATAAAGCCGCGGTCGACCAGGTCCGCCGAGAGCTCGGGGGGACAGCGCTCGAGGGCGTTGCGGACCAGCTCGGTGATGGAATTGATGGTGTCCGCGAGCGCTTCGCGGATTTCCTGGGAGGAAATGTGCAGGGTCTTGGGCAGGCCGGCCACGGAGTCGCGGCCCTTGACCTCCATGGTCAGTTCCTCGTCCAGGGGCGCGGCTGAACCGATGCGCATCTTGATCTCTTCAGCCGTGCGCTCACCGATCATCAGGTTGTAGGCCCGCTTCATGTAGTTCACGATGGCGGCGTCCAGTTCGTCGCCGCCGACCCGGATGGACTTCGAGTAGACGACCCCCGACAGGGAGATGATGGCCACTTCAGTGGTCCCGCCGCCAATGTCGACGATCATGTTGGCGGTCGGCTCGTCGATCGGCAGGCCGACCCCGATGGCGGCGGCCACGGGTTCCTGGAGGAGCCGCACTTCCCGGGCCCCGGCGTGAATGGCGCTCTCCTTGACGGCCCGGCGCTCCACCTCGGTGATTCCGGAAGGAACCGCCACCACCACCCGCGGTGGAACAAAACGCATGGTGTTGTTCACCTTCTGGATGAAGTAGCGGAGCATGGCCTCGGTAATTTCAAAGTCGGCGATGACACCGTCCTTCATCGGCCGCAGGGCGCTGATGTTCATCGGCGTACGGCCCAGCATCCGCTTGGCCTCGTCGCCTACCGCGATCACCTCGCGCGTTTCATTGTTGATCGCGACCACCGAGGGCTCGCGAAGGACGACCCCTTTGTCGCGGACGTATACCAGTGTGTTGGCTGTCCCGAGGTCTATGCCGATGTCGTTTGAAAAAATTCCCAGTGCCTTGCCGATCATGAAAGCGCTTTCCTTTGAGCGTGATC
The DNA here is from genome assembly GCA_913056355.1 of uncultured Opitutales bacterium. Lineage (GTDB taxonomy): Bacteria > Verrucomicrobiota > Verrucomicrobiia > Opitutales > Oceanipulchritudinaceae > Oceanipulchritudo. Next base: position 14,664 of record CAJXMX010000010.1, on the reverse strand, counting down.
TAATTTCCAGAAAATTTGGGATAATTAATGAGATGTCAAAACGGAAAAGGGTTGAAGGTCAAAGGACTATGGTGAACCAAGCTCTTTGGACGGTTGACCAAGGTCAAAAGTCAAAGGTCTGATGTCGCGGGGCAAAGGACAAGTGTCTTTGTGCGGAGATTTCTGGAGAGGGGAGTTGAGTCGCGGGACCAATTCGATACAAGAGTGAAGCATCTATGATGGGCGATTGCTTGGCGCATGTGACTGACGTTTGGCTGCTGGCGGTGGCGGCCGGACCCTCCGGAGGCGGCTGGATCGATGATTTCGGTCTGGTTCTGGCCGCCGCCGGCCTGGCGGTGGCGGTATTCCACAGCCTGCGCCTGCCGGTCATTTTCGGATACATCCTGGCCGGAATCCTGATCGGGCCCCACCTGCTGCCCGTGCCCCTGATCGAGGAGGAGGCGGCCATCCAGCAGATCAGCGAACTGGGGATCATTTTCCTGCTCTTCTTTATCGGGATGGAATTCGACCTGAAGCGGCTCCAGCGGGTCCTGGGACCGGCCCTGTTGAGCCTGATCCTGCAGACCCTGTTCATGTTATACCTGGCCCAGGTCCTGGCCCCCTTCATGGGCTGGAACCCGACCAGCACCCTGTTCTTCGGCAGCCTGCTGGCCATCAGCTCCTCCATGGTCACGGTCCGGGTCCTCCGGGAATCCGGCCGGCTGCAGGATGCCAGCGCGCAATACACCATCGGGATCCTGATCCTGGAGGATGTCCTGGCGGTGATTCTGCTGGTCATCCTGACCGGTGTCGCGGTCACCCAGAACCTCGACTGGGACGCGGTCTGGCTGGTCACCTTCCTGATGGGAATCTTCGTGATCATGGTCTTCGCCATCGGGCGGGCCCTGGTTCCGCGGATCCTCATGGCCATTTGCGGCGAGGAGACCGACAAGGAGGTCCTGACCCTGGTCAGCGTGGGCCTGGTCATGGCCGTCAGCATCCTGGCCCTGCGGCTGGACTTTTCCCCCGCCCTGGGCGCCTTCGTGGCCGGCACCCTGTTGTCCCAGACCCAGGTCGCCCACACCGTGGAGCGGGTCAACCGGAGCCTCCACGATGTCTTCTCGGCGGTGTTTTTCGTCTCCATCGGGCTGCAGATGAATCCCTACCAGCTGATCGCCAACCTTCCCTGGATCGCCGGGATCTCCATCCTGGTGATTGCCTTCAAACTCCTGGCCTGCTGGGGCGGGATGGCCATCGCCGGCCAGAGCGGGCGGACGGCCTTCCTGGCCGCGGTACCCAAGGCCCAGATCGGGGAATTCAGTTTCATTATCGCGGGCCTGGGCACCTCCCTCGGGGTCATGGATGCCAAGTCCTCCGGGATCGCCTTCGGGGTGGCCCTGGTGACCATTCTCCTGACCCCGCTCATGACCAGCCGCATGGAAGGCGGCTACGCCGTCCTCTACCAGGCCGTTCCCCAGGGGGTGCGGTCCCTGTTCGACACCTACCAGAATTTCATGGAGGGCCTGATGGTCGGCCTCGGGCGGAATGTGGTCCTCCGGCTGATCCGGCGCCCGGTGCTGCAGATCTTCCTCTACTTCTTCATTATCAACGGGATCTTCATCACGGCTTCCTTCTTTCTTCCGCGGTTCAGCCAGATGGTCGAGAAAATGCCCTGGGACTGGGTCTGGAAATTCGGATACTGGGTGGCCTGCGGACTGGTGGTCTCCCCTTTCCTGATCGCCGTCCTGCGCAACCTCAACGCCATGGCCTACATCCTCACCGATGCCCTTTTCAGCGGGCACACCAGCCGCCCGATCTACCAGAACCGTGTGCGCCAGCTGGTCAATATGGCCATCATGGGCGGATTCCTGATCCTCCTGGGGCTGGTTTTCCTCCTCGTGGCCGCCCCTTATCTGCCCAACTCCGGCCTGGCCGGGGCGGCCTTCCTGATCGTGACCGCAGCCGGGGTGCTCCTGCGCAGCCGGTTTGTTCTCGTCAACAGCCAGATGGAAAACATGTTTGCCGACTCCTTCCGGGCCCAGGTCGCGACCAAGGAGGAGCAGCGCCGCCAGCAGATTCTCAATATGATCCAGCAACAGGCCCCCTGGCCGGTGGAGATTGTCGACCTGACCCTGCCGGCCCATGCCGCCTGGTCCGGCAAGCTGATCCGCGACCTCGACCTCCGGCGACGCTTCGGGGTCAACATCCTGGCCGTCGGGCGCGGTTACTCGGTGGCTTACGACCCGTCCCCGGAAGCGCCTGTCTTTTCCGGCGACCGGCTGGTCCTTTCCGGTTCGCATGAAGCCATCGAGCAGGTCTCCTCCGCCATGAAGGCGCAGGTCCGTCCGGACGACCGGCCCGTGCCCACGCCCGACCAGTTCCGCATGGAGCGGATCTACGTGGCTCCCAAGAGCGAGCTGGACGGGCAGACCCTGGCGGGGGCCCGGATCCGTTCCCGTTTCGGGGTCACGGTGATCGGGGTCCAGCACGGGGACGAGCGCATTTCAAATCCGGATCCGGATTATCTGCTCTCCCCGGGGGATGTCATCATGGTCGCCGGACTGCCCGCGCGGATCGAGGCCTTCGCCCAGAACTGCGGTGAAAAACCGTTGCCAGCGGGAACCTAGGCTGTCAGAATTTCAGCATGGTACCTCTAACCTTAGCTGAACAATTGCTCCTTCTGGCCCTTGATGAAGAAACCGGCAAACTGCGGCCGTTGCCAGACCGCGCACTGGACTATGCCCTGGCCGGAGCCGTCCTGGCGGACCTGGCCCGGGTGGGCCGGATTGTCGTGACCCGGGACTCCCTCGAGGTGGTGGATCCCAATCCGGTCAATTCGGCTCCGGAAGACCTCGGCCTGCTGGATCTGGAACAGGCCAATGTGACCAGCCTGCGAGGAGCCCTGACCCATCTGGCCGGCGATGCGCACGGCCTGCGCAAGCGGGTCACCGAGAACCTTGTCGAAAAGGGCGTCCTGCGCGAGGAGGACAAGGAGTTCCTCTGGGTGTTTCACTACAGCCGCTATCCCCTGGCCGATCCCGCGACGGAGGATGCGGTCAAGCAGCGGATCCGGAACCGGGTGCGAAGCGACGAGATCCCGCTCTCGGACAGCGACCATGTATTGATTTCCCTGGTACACGCCTGCCAGCTGGAACATCTCTTCCTCTCGGAGGACGAGCAGTCCGCCTGCCGCAAGCGGATCGAGTCGATCGCCTCCAGCGACCGGATCGGGATGGCGGTGGCCGATTGCCTCGAGGAAATCCAGAAGGCCATCATGGAGATCCGCACCTACTCCGGCATGTAGGGTGGCGCGGCCCGGCCGTCCTCAGGGGCTGGCCCGCAGCCAGCGTTCCCGGGTGGGAGGTTCCTCAAAGGACTCTTCCCGGGCTTCCGGACTGCCGGACATTTTCTTGTAGACGGTTTTCTGCAGGCCCTTGCCGCGCAGGGCATAATTGTAACCCTGTTCCCACCAGGTGTCCATGACCCGGCTCAGGCCGACCGGCATGCGGTCGACAATCAGGGTCTGGCTGCCGATGGCGAAGGGCTGGCGGTAATTGATCACCATGAAGGACTTGGCATCGAGGAGGATCTCGATTTCCAGGCCGTTCTTCAGCCAGGCGTGCATGACATAGACCTTCTGGTCGGCAAAGGTGTCCTCCCCAGTGTACTTGAAGACCACTCCCAGCCGGTCGGCCTGGAGCATCAGGAAGGGCAGGCAGGCGTCCAGCTCCAGCAGCTGCCGGTCCAGGCCGGTGAGCGGCTTGGGATTGCGCTGGTCCGGCTCCAGGGGCTGGACCCAGGCGGATTCCCCGTCGGTGCCGCTGAGGGTGATGTAGTTGTACCCCCGGGAAAAATAGTCGCTCAGGACGCGGATCTTGCCGGGTGTGCCGAAAGTGACCTCGACGGAATATTCCTTCTGGCCCTCCCAGTGGGTGCCCTTGCAGCTGACGGACTTGACCTGCTCCAGCTCAATACGGCCCCCGCGGGCCTTGAGATGGAGGTCGATCAGCTTGAGGGAGGTGACATCGGTCTTGTCCGGCCGGGCAATGGGGAAGGCCCATGGACCGGTCGGCTCCTCCCCAGGGTCCTGGGCGTGTGAGGGAAGCGAGACGGACCACAGCAGCGAAAACAGCAGGCATTTACAAAACAAGCGCATAACGCCTTAAAACTGGCCGGGAAGCGCAGGCCAGGCAATCGCAAACAGGTAGGGTATTCAGGGTAGGTCAGGAGGCAGGAGATCTGTTGAGTTCTGGAAGAAGCGGCACAGGTCGGCCGTCCATTCCCGGAGGACCTCCTTGTCCAGGGGCTGGTCGCCGGGGGCGGCCCGGAGGGCCGTGAGCATGGCTTCCCGCATGTCCCGGGGCCGGCTTTCCAGCCATTGGGCGCGGACCGGGTAGCCCTCGGAACGGGCGAAGACGTAGAGGGCCTTGAAGAGGATCAGCTCCGGCTCCGGCTTCTCGGCCAGGCCCTGCAAAGCCTGTCCCAGCAATTCCCAGACCGGGGCGAAGTGCTCCAGGTGGATCAGGTTGCGCTCGTAGAAACGGGTCAGCCGGCTGGCCGCGGTGAGATTCGCGTAATGGCGGGAAATGCCCTCGAAGCGGCGTGACGGGGAAAATTCACGCAGGAAGGCCGGGCGGGCCGGGTCTTTCTGCTCGATACTGAATTCCCCGAGGTCGAAGAGGTCGGGGAGATGACTGCCGGGCTGGGGCCGGGTCCGCTTCCGGGCCAGGACATGCCGGAGGCCGTTCTCCTGCAGGAAAACCACCAGCAGGAGGTGGCTTTCCCCCGAGTCGGCCTTGCGCAGCAGGTAGCCCTGGTCATTGAGAAACACGTTCAGGCCTGGTGCGGGTCGGAGGCGGGGGAGGGGATGTCGACCGGCTGCCCGACCTCAAGGCGGTCCTGCTTCCACGGCGGCACGACAGCTCCTCCGGAAATGATCAGCTTCATGGCGTCGGCAATCGACATGTCGAGGTCATGCACTTCCTCGCGCGGCACCATCAACAGGAATCCGCTGGTCGGATTGGGGGTGGTGGGAACAAATACATTCACCAGGTCGGCCTCCGTCCGGGCCTGGATCTCCCCTTTGCCGCTGCCGGTCAGGAATCCGAGGACCCAGATCCCCTTGCGCGGGTATTCCAGCAGGACCGATTTCTGGAAAACCGCCTTCTCCTGCTGGACAAAGGTGTCGCGGATCTGCTTGACGGTGTTGTAGACGCCGCGGACCACCGGGACATTGTTGACCACCCGCTCGAAATAGTTGACCAGGACCCGGCCGATCAAGCGCTGGGAGAGCCAGCCCAGGAGAGTGATGAGAATGATCACGATCAGCACCGCGCCGATATAGAGCCCGTACTCGATCCAGACAAAGGTGCTCTGCTTGGTCGGGATGAAGAAGAAAAAGAGCTGGCGGGTCGGGGCGCCGATTTTCTGTACGAGAAAATTAACGACAAAGATGGTCACTCCCACCGGGGCCAGAAGCAGGAGGCCGGACACAAAGGCGTTTCTCAGGCTGCGGATCATGTTATCCGTATAAAGTTAGCGCAGGGAAAAGGTTACAGGCAAGGCTAAGGAGTCTCCGCCGGCGGGCTCCAGCGGCAGGCCAGCAGGGCTCCCCCGGCGGCCAGCCGTTCCATCAGGAGCGCCTCGGCGCGGCGCATCCCGGCCCGGCCGTCCTCGTCCCTGTCGTCCAGTCCGGCCAGGTGCAGCCAGCCATGGACCAGATAGAGGGTCAGCTCCTCGGGGAAGGTGGTCCCGTTCTCCCGGCAGGCCTTCGCGGCCACGGCCGGACAGACCGCGACATCGCCGGCGTGCCCGTCTTCGGGATCCCCGGGAAAGGTCATGACATCGGTGGGGTCGGGATCCCCGAAAAACGCGCCATGCAGGCGGCAGCAAGCCTCCAAGTCGACGAAGGCGATCTCCAGGGAGCCCGGGGGGACGGCGAATTCCGGCCCGCGGTCGAGTACGGCGATGCAGGCCCGGACGCTGTCTGGCTCGAGTTCCAGCCGGGGCTCCTCGTTCAGGAAATCGACGGACCTGCTCATTCCTCGGTGGCCACCGGCGCCTCCCTGGGGGGAGCGGACTTCTTGCGCGCGCCCTTGTTCCCGTTGGGGGCATCCGGGTATTCGACCCGGGCGTGGAGCATGTTCAGGAGGGTGAAGGAGAAGCTCTCCTTGACCTTCTGCAACTGGCTGAAGGTGAGGGGGGTGGCGTTGAGCTGGCCATCCTCCATGCGGGAACGGAAAATGTTGTCGATCAGTTCGCCGATGCTCTGGGGATTGACCTTGCGAAGGCTGCGGCTGGCGGCTTCCACACAGTCGGCCAGCATGATCAGGGCGCTCTCGGTGAACTGCGGAATCGGGCCCTCGTAGCGGTAGGTATCCTCGTTGACCGGGCTCAACTCGATGGCCGGGGCGTTCGGATAGACCGACTCGATGACCTTTTCCTTTCGCTGCTGCTCCAGCGCCTTGTAGTAGAAGTACTGGATCAGCGAAGTCCCGTGGTGCTGCCGGATAACATCGATGATGATGCGCGGCAGGCGGTGCTCCTTGGCCATCTGGACCCCTTCCTTGACGTGGCTCTTGATGACCAGGGCGCTCATGGAGGGGTTCCGCTCGATGTGCGGGTTCTGTCCGGAGAGCTGGTTTTCCACGAAGTACTCCGGCTTGATCATTTTGCCGATATCGTGGAACAGGGCGCAGACCCGGCAGATCAGCGGATTGGCCCCGATGGCGGCTGCAGCGTTCTCGGAGAGGTTGGCCACCATGATGCTGTGGTGGTACGAACCGGGCGCCTCCATCTGCATCTTGCGGAGGAGGGGGTGGTTGTAGTCGGTCAGCTCCAGCAGGGTGATGTCGGTGGTGTTCTTGAAGAGGTGCTCCAGGATCGGCACCAGGCCGACGATCAGAATGCCGGAAATGATGCCGGTGCCGAGGCTGGTCAGGATCTGGTACAGCACGGTGGTCAGGGACAGGTTGTCCCGGATCGCGAAGAGAACCACCCCAAGGGCCATGACGCAGCCGGAAATGAGGCCGGCCCGGACCAGGGAGGTGCGGAGCTGGATATTGCGGCAGTAGGAAATAGCGACCAGGCAGACCAGCTGGGAAAGGAGCAGGACGGAGAGCTGGTTGCCCTGCATCATGGCGTTGAAGGTGCTGATGACCAGCGCCGCCAGGATGCCCGGACCGGTGCCGACGAGAATCGTGATGATCATCGGCCCGAGGATGATCGGGGTCATGAAGGGGAGCAGGTGGACCAGCCCCGGGTTGGATTCCGCGATCACGCTGTCCCCCAGTTCGATGACCAGGCGGATCAGGAGGAGGTTGAGGAGAATCAGCGCTCCGGAGAGGGAGAAGATGCGGTTGTTGCCGCGGAATTGCTGGCGGGAACTCTTGAGAAAATAAAAGGCCCCGAGGATGAGCAGGAGGGTCAGCATGGCCCGCTCGAAGAAGAGCGAATTGAATCCGTAGTTGCCGGCCTCGGAGTCGCGCAGGGCCCGGCGGTAAGCCTCCAGTTGTTCGTACTGGAGGGCGGTGACCCGGGTATTGGGCTCGATGATGGTCTGCCCTTCGCCGACCCCGATCTCCACCGGTTCAATCGACTCCTGGGCGTTGCGGACCCGTTCCTGGGTGCGCTCGGCATCGAACAGGAGGTTGGGGGTGAGGGCGGAACGCAGAATGCGGAACAGCGAGACCGTGCTTTCCCGGGGAATGTCGAGGGCCGCCAGCTGGATACGCAGGGTGCGCAGGCCTTCCTCCTGGGAGAGGATCTGCACCTGCTGCACCTCTCCCTCCTCGTCCTCGACGTTGAAAAGGGTCAGCCGCTGGCCGGAATCCAGGTTGAAGGCGGAATCCTCCTGGTAGATCCCCTTGCGGAATATTTCCCCGATAATGATCAGGCCCTCGTTGACCACCGCCAGGCTGCGGTCCGGACCGAGCTGGTTGTAAAGGGTGACCAGGTCGGAGGGTCGCAGGTTGAAGGGATTGTCGGCGGGATACTCGTTAAGGAAATTCTGGACTTCACTCTCCTGCAGGCGGGCCATGTCCGCAGGGGTGTTTTCGGGCACCGCGGCAAACTCGCCGAGGTCGGCCACCAGCTGTTCCGTGTAATCCCGGAATTCCCGGAAGGCGGAGAGGTCGAGCTTGAAAACCGGGGGCACCTTCTGACGCACCGCCTCCATGAGCAGGTTGGTCTCGATCTGGCTGACGTAGCTGAAGGGGATTTCGGACGTGATGCGGATCCGCGATATCTGGTCGCGCTGGACCAGGGGGCCGGCCGAGGAGAGGCCGACAAAACCGATAATGGTGGCGGTGATCCCGAAGGCCAGATAGAGGAGGAACTGGAAGAGGGAAGCCCGGGTAAAGGCCTGCTTGACCTTGGAGGGCCGCGCGGTTCCCATCCGGCGCTTGCGTCCAGCCTCAGTCCGTTGCTTGTGGGATTTCTTGAGGAAGCTCATGATGGTCGATCGGGGAGCGAGGCCAAGGCGAAGCCCTAGTCCGGCCGCACCTCTCTCGGTTGGTGGGCGCCCGTCCTGGCCTCATACCGCGCATAGGCGTCGATGATCTGCTGGACAATGGGATTCCGCACCACGTCTTTTCCTTCAAAGTAATGGAACGCCACGTCGGGGATATTGACAAGGACCTTTTCCGCTTCCTTGAGGCCCGAATACTTGTGCCGGGGGAGGTCGATCTGGGTCTTGTCGCCGGTGATGACCATGCGGGAGCCGTCGCCGAGCCGGGTCAGGAACATCATCATCTGCTCCGGGGTGGTGTTCTGCGCCTCATCGAGGATGACAAAGGCATTGGAGAGGGTCCGGCCGCGCATGTAGGCCAGGGGGGCGATCTCGATCTTGGTATTGCGCTCCTCCTTGCGGTCCGCGTCGAGGCCGATCAGGCGCCGCCCCTCAACCCGGCCCATCATGTCGTAGATGGCGTCGTAGAGGGGCAGGAGGTAGGGCTGGATCTTCTCGGTCAGGTCGCCCGGCAGGAAGCCCAGGGCCTCGCCGGCTTCCACCGCGGGCCGGGTCAGGATGACCCGCTCCACCTGTTCGTCCATCAGGGACTTGAGCGCGGCGGCCACGGCCAGGTAGGTCTTGCCGGTGCCCGCCGGGCCGATGCCAAAGACAATGTCCCGCTTGGCGATGGATTGCAGGTAACGCTTCTGGTTGAGGGACTTGGGGACGATGCTCTTGGAGCGCAGCTCGATCTGGACCGGGTTCTGGAAGAGGTCCCGCATTTCCTCCATGGCGCCCGATTCGACCAGGCCCAGCATGTTCCGGAAATCGCTGCGGGCGATGCGCATGCCCTGGCGCTTGGCCTGCTCCAGAAGCTGGAAAAACTCCCGGGCCCGGGCCACCTGGTCCTCCTCGCCGGAAATTTTCAGCCAGTCGTCGCGGGAGACGATGCGGGTGCCGGTGACGGATTCCACCCCGGCCAGGTTTTCCTCCAGTCCGCAATAGAGCTCGGAGAGAAAGCGTGGACTCTGGAAAAAGAGCGTTTCTTCAATCATTCGGAGAGGGCTTTCTTGAGGACTTCCCATGTTTTGTCGAGGGCTTGTGGCAGGGAACGGGTCTTTCCGATAACCGGGAGGAAATTGGAGTCGCCGTTCCAGCGCGGGACGACGTGCCCGTGCAGGTGCTTGGGGATCCCGGCCCCGCTGGCGCGACCCAGGTTGAATCCCACATTGAAGCCGTCCGGCCGCATGGCCTTGCGGAGCATTTCCTGGGCCAGGACAACGAGATCCATCATCTCCAGGCGCTCCGCGGAAGTCAGGTCGGCGATTTCCGGAACTTCCCGGTAGGGGACGATCAGCAGGTGCCCGGGATTATAGGGATACCGGTTCAGCAGGAGGTAGGTATGTTCGGCGCGGTGGACAATCAGGGCCTTGCGGTCGTCCCCCAGCTTGGGGAGCTCGCTGAAGGGGCTCTTGATCCCCTCCACCGGATCCACCGCCGAAGTGACGTAGTCCATGCGCCAGTATGCGTGTAATATATCCATCCGGTTCGTGATGCGGTCCTCGAGGCAAAAGGATGTTGGGGTGCATCAGACTGTAAAGCATCGAATTTGCCGGCTATTGGGTTGAGGATAATGATTCGGGCCCTAAACTAACGGGACATGGAAATGGAATACAGAAGATTGGGAAAATCCGGTTTGCAGGTCAGTGCCCTGTCCTTCGGGGCCTGGGTGACCTTCGGGAGCCAGGTCGGGGACAACACCGCCGAGGCCTGCATGAAAACCGCCTACGAGAACGGCATTAATTTTTTCGACAACGCCGAGGCCTATGCCCGGGGACATGCCGAGGAAGTGATGGGGGAGATCCTGAAGAAGATGGGATGGGCCCGGGACACCTTCGTCGTATCCAGCAAGGTCTTCTGGGGGGGCGACCTGCCCAACCAGACCGGGCTCTGCCGCAAGCACGTCATCGAGGCCTGCCATGCGGCCCTGAAACGCCTCCAGGTGGATTACCTGGACCTCTACTTCTGCCACCGCCCGGATCCCGACACGCCGATCGAGGAAACGGTTCGTGCCATGAACACCCTGATCGAGCAGGGCAAGGTGCTCTACTGGGGCACCAGCGAGTGGAGCGCGCGCGAGATCCAGGAAGCGGTCGGCGTGGCTGAAAGGCTGAACCTGATCGCTCCCACCATGGAGCAGCCGCAATACAACATGCTGCACCGGGACCGGGTGGAAAAGGAGTACGCGCCGCTCTTCGAGAGCCGCAACGGGCTGGGCACGACGGTCTGGTCCCCGCTGGCCAGCGGCCTCCTGACCGGCAAATACAACAACGGGATTCCGGAGGACAGCCGGCTCGGCCACGAGTCGATGAAGTGGCTGCGGGACGCCATGCAGGCCAATCCAGAGGAATGGGAGGCCAAGATCCGCCGGGTCAAGGCGGTGGCCAAGGTGGCCGACGACCTCGGGGTGCCGGTGGTCCTTCTGGCCCTGGCCTGGTGCCTGGCCAATCCGAACGTGAGCACGGTCATCCTCGGCGCTTCCCGGGAATCTCAGTTGAAGCAGAACCTCGGGGCCCTGGAGGTCCTGCCCCGGTTGACCCCGGAGGTCCGGGAGACCATCGAAAAGGCCCTGGCCTGATTTTCAGGAGAAGAAACCATGAAAAAGAAAGTTGGCGTAATATTGGCCGGTTGCGGCGTGTTTGACGGCTCGGAGGTCCAGGAGTCGGTGCTGACCCTGCTGGCCCTGGAACGGGCCGGGGTGCAGGCCGTCTGCATGGCCCCGGACAAGGACCAGTTCCATGTCATCAACCACCTGACCGGCAAGGAAAGCAACGAAACCCGCAACGTGCTGGTGGAATCGGCCCGGATCGCCCGCGGGAACATCGAGAACCTGGCCACGGTCGGCGCGGATGACCTGGACGCCCTGGTCCTGCCCGGCGGGTTCGGGGCGGCCAAGAACCTGAGCCGCTTCGCGGTGGAAGGTCCGGAGTCGGAGGTCGATCCGGAAGTCCGCCGCCTGATCGAGGAAATGAGCGCGGCCCGCAAGCCGATCGGCTTTCTCTGCATTTCCCCGGCCATCGGGGCCCAGGTGCTGGGGCAGACCGGCGTGGAGGTGACGATCGGCACCGACCGGGAAACGGCCTCGGCCATCGAGAGCTGCGGGGCCCGGCACATCGACTGCCCCGTGACCGAAATCCACATCGACCAGGAAAGGAAAGTCATTTCCACCCCGGCCTACATGCTGGGACAAAATATCCTCGAGGTGAGCAAAGGGATTGATAAACTCATCCAAACTCTGGTTGAGTGGATATCCTGATGAGGCGCTACTTCCCGAGGAGATTCCGACCCGGCCTGATTCTGGCCGCCGCGGCAACCGTCGCCGGTGGCTGGATGCTGTTGGCCCAGATGACCCCGGACGCCCCCATCGAGCATTTCCGCCTCCCCATGTTCGGGGAGAACGGCTACAAGTCGTGGGAGCTGCGGGGCACCCGGGGCCACTACCTGAGCGAGGCCGAGGCCATGATCGAGGGGCTCGAACTGGTCGTCTACTCCGGCGACGAGGAGTTGAAGGAGGACAACATCATCCGCAGTCCCAGGGCCTTGATCCACCTCGATGAATCCACCGCCGAGGGGGATTCCTCCCTTTTTGTCATCGGGCCCGGCTACGAGATCCAGGGACGCAACTGGACCTGGAGCGAGCGCGAGCGGAAAATCGTTGTCAGGGAAAACGTTCGTGTTTCCTTTGCAGGCAATATTGACATTCTCGACTGACCAGCCACATGCGCATCCATTCCAGACCTTCCATCCTTCGCCAGGCAGCCCTGGCCGCCCTCATCCTGGCTGCGGGAATCCTCCGGGCCGAGGAACGCCAGAACACCGTCATCACCAGCCAGCACCTGGAAATGCAGGGAACGGAGGAGAAGAATTATTTTTACTTCAGCGGCAATGTCCAGGTCCGCGCCACCAACCTGCAGATCAACTGCGATGAGTTGACGGTGGTCTCCCTGCGGGAAGGTCCGGCCGGGGCCACCATCGGCAGCATCGGGGCCATCGAGAAGATCATGGCCCGCGGCTCGGTGGAAATCCACCAGGCCGGCCGCAGTGCCTATGCCGGCCTGGCCGAGGTGGATCCGGACGAGGGGACCGTGACGCTTTCCGAAAGCCCCCGGGTGGTCGACGGAGATGTCGAGGTCGAGGGGTTCCAGTTTGTCCTGCACAAGGGCGAACGCAAATTCGAGTCCATTCCCGATCCCAACGCCCCGCAGGGCCAGCCCAGCCGGTCGGTGGTGCGCCTCGGCGCGATGCCGGACCTGGGCTTCGACCAGAGCGAGGAGGCCGTGACGGTAGATGACCGGATCGAGGAAATTTCAGGTTCCAGGGAAGGCTCCGAGGAGATCGACCCGGAGACGGTCCAGCCGGAGGAGCAGCCGGAACAGGCGGAAGGAGACGATGGAAACCCCTGAGCAGGAGCGTTTTTCCATTGCCACCCAGAGCCTGGTCAAGCGCTTCGGCAAACGCGAAGTGGTTCGCGGGGTGGACCTGAATGTGTTTGCGGGCGAGATTGTCGGCCTGCTGGGGCCGAACGGAGCCGGCAAGACCACCTCCTTCTATATCATGGTGGGCCTGATCCCGGCCACCTCCGGGAACGTCCTGATCAACGGCCAGGTCATCACCAGGGTTCCGATGTACCGTCGGGCCCGCATGGGCATCGGCTACCTGCCCCAGGAACCCTCGGTCTTTCGCCGACTCTCGGTGCGCAACAACCTGGCCTGCATCGCGGAATCCCTCCCGCTCCCCGGGCCAAAGCGACGCGAAAGGGTGGACGGTCTCCTGCACGAGCTGGGTCTCGAGGGGGTCCAGACCCAGCCCGCCTACACCCTCAGCGGCGGTGAGCGGCGGCGGCTCGAGATCGCCCGGGCCCTGCTTACCGAGCCGCGCTTCCTGCTCATGGACGAGCCCTTCAGCGGGGTCGACCCGATCAGTGTCAGCGAGGTCCAGAAGATCGTCCTCGCCCTCAAGGACAAGGGTATTGGCGTTTTAATTACGGACCACAATGTCCGGGAAACCCTGCGCATCGTCGACCGGGCCTACCTCCTGCACGACGGGCGGGTCCTGGCCGAGGGCGACAGCGATACCCTGATCAAGGACACCAACAGCCGGCGTTTTTATCTGGGCGAGGATTTTGCACTTTAACCGGGGGAGGCTTTTCTCCATGCTCCGGTCGAAATGCCTCTCCGAGCACAACCGAAGATTGTCGAAAGCATCAGCGTCCAGGACCTGGTCAACGCCTCGGACAAGGCCCTCCAGCTGAATCTGGTCTGCGGGGAGCGCGGCCTGAACCGCCTCATTCGCGACAAGTCGATCAACCGGCCGGCCCTGGCCCTGACCGGGTTCTTCAAGAATTTCGGGGCCAAGCGGATCCAGCTCTTCGGGGCCGGCGAAATGGCCTACATGCGGGAGCTCCCGGCCAGCCGCCAGCTGGAGATCATGCAGCGGATGGTCGACAAGCACGTGCCCTGCATCGTGGTCTCCCGTCATCTGCTCCCGACCCCGGCCATGGAGAAACTGGCCGAGGAAAGCGGGACCCCCCTTTTCCGGACCCCCCTGGCGACCAAGGATTTCTCCGCCCAGACGATCCTCATCCTGGAAGAGCTGTTTGCCCCGCGGGTGGCCGAGCACGGGACGCTGATGGACGTCAAGGGGATCGGCACCCTGATCCGCGGCAAGAGCGGGGTGGGGAAGAGCGAGTGCGCCCTGGCCCTGATCGAGCGCGGACACAGCCTGGTGGCCGACGACCTGGTCTACATCACCCTGCACAACGAGCGTTACCCGGTCGGCAAGAGCAGCGACCTGAACCGGGGCTACATGGAATGCCGCGGCCTGGGCATTATCAACATCAGTGAATTGTTCGGCATCCGCTCGGTCCGGCTGGAGAAGGAAATCAACCTGGTGGTCACCTTCAAGGAATGGAAGCAGGGCATGGACGAGGAACGGACCGGACTGGAACACGACACCTTCGAAATCCTCGGCATCCGGGTCCCCCATATCATCCTTCCGGTCCGGCCCGGGCGCGACATGGCCCGGCTGGTCGAGGTGGCTGCCATGATCGAGGCCCTCAAGCTCCTGGGGCATGATTCGGCCAAGGAATTCAACGATCGCCTGATCGCTTTCATGGCCGGACAAAATCAATGAATTTAGCGCTTGATCTTCCGGAAGTCCTCTTGGAATGCGGCGGG
>CAJXMX010000009.1 GCA_913056355.1 uncultured Opitutales bacterium | reverse complement strand
TTCTGTTTCCGGTATTCCTGCTTCAAGGGGTCCGGCATTTTCAGGAAGGCTGACAAGCCGCGCAGATGACGTTCCGTGTTTTCCAGAAAATCCTCATAGGTGACAAAGTAGGCATTTTCCGGCCGCTTCAGCTGGTTGGCCAGACGGACCATTTGCATGGGGCGTTCGTTGTAGTACCAGGCCGCCGACTCAAGGGATTCGGTGTAGGGCCAGTTCTTCAACTCCATCAGGCTTGAGAGCGAGGCATGCGGCCGCCTCAGGATGAAGATGAAGCGCATGTCCGGCCGCTCGATGGGAGTCATCTCCGGAAGGTAGCGGTCGTGGACGCACTTCTCCAGGAACACCCAGCCGGGGCGGCTTTGGTCCGCTCCCGGAATCGCATTGTAGGCGAACACATGCTGCCGGAGTTCCTCAAGCTTGCCGGGCTCGACGTACTCGATCTTGGTTTCCCCGGCGCTGAGGACATGGTCCTGCTGCCCGGCGATATGCTGGACCAGCGTCGAGCCGGAGCGCATGGCCGAGATGATGAAGATGTAACGCACCGGCGGTTGCCTGAATTTGTTGATGAATCTGCTGAGCATGGTCCTGTGGTGCCTTGAATGCTTGGCGGTTCCTTCCGGAAGGGAAGAAAAAAAAATCCCGCTCCGAAGAGCGGGACTTGAGAAGGGTTTCTATTAAAACCGTTCGGCTTAGTTGGCCGGGGAAGGAGCGACCGGATCGGTCAGCTTGACCCAGGGGGCGGAAGAATCGCCGAGGCGCTTGATCCAGTTGCCGTCCGGGTATTCACCGAGAACGAACCAGCCCTGACCCTTGGTGTCATAACCACTCGGGTTCTTGACGTAGAGGGAACCTTCGAACTGCTGGCCGCCGGCTTCGCCGTCGCCGAGGTCCGGAATTCCATCGTAGGGCTTGCTGTCACGCAGGTCGTGCCAGTTGTACTTGCGGGCAAGGTAGAACCAGGTTCCTTCGGTCTGGCCGGGGAAGAGGTTACGGGTGTAGCACCAGACACCTTCGTCGAGGTTGCGGCTACCGGTGTTCGGGTTGATGTACACAGCGGCCTTCCACTCATAGAACCAGAACCAGTTGTCGTTGGCCCAGTGGCGGAGGTCCTTGAAGGTGAAGCTGAAGTAGTTCTGGTCCTGGTCCGGGGGGACATTCGGCTGGTAGTCGTAGAGGTCGGAACCGAGCCAGCTGACGGGGAAGGCACCGCCCTTGGGCAGGTCCGGGACCATCATGGTGTTGCCGTCAACGGTGATGCTGCCGTCGGGATTGACGGTGGCATTCGGGGCCGGGATGTTGTTCCCGCCGACCGTGAGGCTGCCGTCGGTTTCCACGGTACCTTCCGGAACGGGGATGGTGACTTCGTCTTCGGTGCCCGGGTTGAGGACCAGGTTACCGTCCTGGTCAACCGTGGCGTCCGGTGGGGTCTGGGCGTTCACGGAGAACGCGAAAAGCGAGCCGATAAGCAAGGCTGCGATAAGTTTTTTCATGGTATTCATATATTATGGGTTTTGTCTGAGAAACGGATTTTCAAGTAGTTAAACCCTCGAATCAGGCAGGGGTTTCAGTATTTCTCAAAAATTTCCGCCGGAAAACGAGGTCTTGGAGTATTTTTACGGGGACCTAATGTGCAAGTTCTTTCTGCCATTCCTTATCCGTTTATTGGCAACAAGATAGGCATTCGCGGCCAGACCTTCTAGAGAAAATCGGAGAATCCGCTGCGGAGCCGGTTGAAAACGAGAAATCCGATGGCCAGGAGGAAGAAGCCGACCAGGTAGAGGTAGCCGATCTGGGGCAGGCTGGGGGCGAGGTCCCAGAGGACAATGTCGCGGATGTTCTCGATTGCCAGGAGGACCGGATTCCATTTCAGGACGGCCCAGATCTGGGGAACCTGCATCACCTTCTGGGAGCTGTAGAAAACGCCGCTGGACCAGAAGACAATCTGGGTCATGACCTGGGTCAGCTGTTGAATATCCCGGAAATAGACGCTGAGGGAGCTGATCAGGGCGGCCAGGCCGAGGGCCATGGCCAGCAGGGGCAGGAAAATCAGCGGGAGAAAGAGGATCTGCCAGCCGAGGACGCTGCCGAAGAAGATTCCCATGAGGAGCCACAATGAGGTGTTGATGAGGAGCTTGAAGGCCGTCCCGGTGACCTGGACCACCGGCAGCAGGGCGAGCGGGAAGACCACCTTCTTGATCAGCATGCTGTGGTTGAACAGGTTGTTGGTGGACTTGACGATAGTCTCGTTGACCAGGTTGACCACGGACAGCCCGATGTAGATCCCGATGGCGTAACTCAGCGGGGACTCGTTCTCGACCTGGCCGAAGGAACCGCCGAAAAGCAGCCCGAAGACGATGACGTAGAGCGTCATGCTCAGCAAGGGGCTGAAAACGAGCCAGAGCACACCGAGGGTGCTGCCCTTGACGGACTCGGAAATCTCCCGGACCGACAGCTGGTGGAGCAGCTCCCGGGTCCGGGCCCAGCTGGCGGGAGGTCTGGGTCTGGTCGGCTTGGTTTGCATCCGGAAAGCCACAGATTAGATGGGCATGTTCGCGGAATCGACAAGCAATATCCTGTACCGGCGGTCGGGGCCGCCCGGGACCGGACTGGAAGGGGCAGCGACTTAGGCGTTGATTTCCGCGCCCCGCCGGGCCTATCTTCGGCCCCGTTACGATGGATACCGCGAACCGGCCTGCCATTCACTTAGAGAACGTTTCCAAGGTCTACCGGATGCCGGTCCTCGGGCGGGATACCTTTCTCGGCTCCTGGGTGGTCATGTGGGACGCCCTGATGGGCCGTTACGGGGTCCGGCATGGCCGCTTCCGGCATTTCGAGGCCCTCAAGCCGCTGGACATCACCATTCATCCGGGCGAGTCGGTAGCCATTGTCGGGCGCAACGGATCCGGCAAGTCGACGCTCCTGCAGGTCATCGCGGGAACCTTGCGGGCCTCCACCGGGGAGGTGGCGGTCCGGGGAAGCATGTCGGCCCTCCTGCAGCTGGGGTCCGGCTTCAATCCCGATTTCACAGGGCGGGAGAACATCTACCTCAACGGGGCCATGCTGGGCCTTTCCCGGAGCCGGATCGAGGAGAAGCTGGACGATATCCTGTCCTTTGCCGACATCGGCGACTTCGTCAACCAGCCCGTCCGGACCTACTCCACGGGGATGCGCCTGCGGCTGGCCTTTGCCGTCATCACCGCGGTGGATCCGGACATTCTCATAATCGACGAGGCCCTTTCCGTGGGGGATGCCTTTTTCCAGTCCCGCTGCGTCCGCTGGCTGGAGGAATATGTCTCGCGGGACAAGACCTTCCTTTGCGTGTCGCACGACATGTTCATGATCAAGCGCCTGTGCCAGCGCGGAATCGTCCTCGACGAGGGGAACATGGTCTGCGATGCCGATGTTTCCGAGGCGGCCAACCTCTATTACCGGTTGCATCGGAAAAAGCCGGTCATCAACCGGGCCATCAATGAGGAGGAAAAGAAGGCGGGCGGGGACAGCAAGGCGGACAGCGCATCCCGCGAGGAAGCCTGGAAACTGCTGCTCCTCGACTTCAAGGAACGGACCGGCGACGGCCGGGTGACCATCGAGTCCGTACGGACCCGTCCGGACATCGAGGGCGGGGCCGGGGTGGGGGACTGGCTGGAAGTCGAGGTGGAGGTGCTGGCCCACGAGGTGGTTGAGGATTTCCAGCTGGGATTCGGATTCCGGGACCGCTCCGGCCAGCTCATCGGCGGCTACCATTCCTTCTTCACCGGGGAATCCATCTCCGTTACCCGGCCGGGTGACCGGCGGACCATGCGATTTGAGATCCGCCTCGACCTGCGTCCGCAGCTGTACCTGCTGGTCATCGGCCTGGCCATCAACCACACCACCGACGACTGGTACGACCTTGACTGTCTATGGGACTGTGCCAAGTTGGCAGTCTCCGGTCCCGAGCCTTTCTGGGGCCTGACTCCTCTGCCTGTCCGAAACTGCGTGATCGAAAACCTTTCAACCAGCCCGCAAGATGGCCCTTGAACGCATTGATCCCTTCAGCCGGGAGGACCGGTTTTGCCTCGACCACCTGCTGCGATACGCCTGGATCCAGCCCCTGGTGGAGGAGCAGCGGGTTCTGGACGTGGCCTGCGGACACGGGTTCGGGGCCGGCATGATGGCGGAGGCCAATGCCTCCGAAGTGGTCGGGGTGGACCGCGATGAAGCGACCATCGACCGGTGCCGCGAACTCTGGAAAAGCCCGCGGGTCCGCTTTGAGGCGGGATTGATCGAGGACCTGCCCTCCCTGGACCTGGGCACCTTTGACCGGGTGGTCTGCTTCGAGACCCTGGAACACGTGGAGGATCCGGCCCGGGCCCTGCAGGGCATCCGCGGGGTCCTGGGTGAATCCGGGATCCTCATCGGGTCCGTTCCGGGCGAGACCGACTGGACCGAGGATAACGAGTTCCACCTGCAGTACTTCAACCGCGAGAACCTTTCCGCGCTGCTGGGCAAGGCCTTCGGTCATTACCGGTTGTATCGCCAGCGCTTCCACCTGGGCTCGCTGATCGAGCCGGAGGGCCAATCCCCCGCCGACGTGGTCCGGATCGGGGAGCAGCGCCAGATGCGGCTCGACTTCGGGCACGCCCCGGACTGGGCCGACACCTGGCTCTTCCTGGCCTCGGACGCGGAGCTGCCGCAGCCGGGCGGGGTGCCGGTCGCCTTTTCCCGGCAGGCCTGGCTCAATTTCTCATCCGATTCCGGCAAGGCCGGGGCCGAGCTGCAGCGCATCATGGCCCGGTTCCGGGAATTGTTCTTTCTCCATGGCGATCTCAAGCGCCGCTTCACCAACGTCCTCAGCTGGGGCAAGTACAACCACGAACTGGCCCGGGGAAAGGCTCCGGAACAGGATTTCCTGGAAAAGATCGAACAGGCCCAGTCCGCCCGGGAAAAGGAACTGCGGCAGGAACTGGAGCGGATGCGGGCCGAGCTCGACCTGCTGCGCAAGGAGGCCCTTCTGGCCGGCGAGTCGCGCGAAAAGCAATCGCGGGAGCGACGCGACCGGTTCATGGAGGGCTTGAAAAGTTAATCCACCGGCCCAAAGTGAGTATCCGATGAAACACCCCCGAGTCGCCATCATCACCCGGACCAAGGACCGGCCGGTCTTCCTCAAGCGGGCCATCCAGTCGGTCCTGGACCAGACCTTTTCCGACTGGGTTCATGTCATTGTCAACGACGGGGGCGACAAGGTCCTGGTGGAGGACCTCCTGACCACCTTCGCCGACGCCTACCAGGACCGCGTCTGCGTGGTCCACCATGACCGGTCCCGGGGCATGCAGAACGCCTCCAACGCCGGGCTGGCCGCGGTCGAAAGCGTCTACGTGGTCATCCATGACGACGATGACAGCTGGTACCCGGACTTTCTGGAGAAGACCGTCGGCTGCCTTGAGGAGCAGGGTCCGCACAGCCGCATCCAGGGGGTGGTGACCCAGACCACCCAGGTCACGGAGGAGATTTGCCTCGACGGCCGGATAGTCCGTCTCAAGCAGAACCCGTATTACCCGTTTGACTACGTCAATCTCGGGGAAATGCGGCACCGGAATATTTTCCCCCCGATCGCCTTCCTCTACCGCCGCGCCGCCCACGAGCGGGTGGGTGGCTTCCGGCAGGAATTCGATGTCCTCGGCGACCACGATTTCAACCTCCGCTTTCTCCGCTTCTTCGACATCACGGTCATTCCCACCGCCCACGCCTACTACCACTGGCGATACGGCAGCCACGGGAACACCGTGACCCGCAGCCGCAATACGCACCGCCGGATGCTCAACCGGATGAAAAACACCTACTGGCGGGAGGCCCTGGACCGGTCCGAGCGGGCCGTGGGCGATATCGACGGGATCGAGTTCCCGCCGCCCGACGGCGGGGAAATGCTGCCGTTCAACCTCCGCCCGGACGAGCCCGCCGCTCCCCGGCCGCTGCCGGATTTCCGGGCCGACTACGACTTTGAGGTCCTCTCGCTGGACGTGTTCGATACGGTCCTGCTTCGCCGCTGCCACCGGCCCGGGGACGTGTTCCTGCTCCTCGAGCAACGGGCCGTCCGGGAGCTGAAGCTTCCGCCCCGGGCCTACGCCCTGGTCCGCGAGGAGGCGGAGCAGCGGGCCCGCCTGGATTTCCAGCCCGAGGTGACCCTTTCGGAAATCTACCGGGTAGCGGGAAAGTGGCTACAGCTGGACCCGCTGGACCGGGACCGGCTGATGGAACTGGAGCTGCGCATCGAGAAGGAGATGCTGTACGCCGATCCGCGCTGGCTGGAGCTGTACAAGGCCTGCCGGGAGGAGGGAAGGAAGGTGATATTCGTCTCGGACATGTACCACGACAGCCCGACCATCCGCCAGTTCCTGGAGGGATGCGGATTCGAGGATCCTGAGGTCCATGTCTCCTGCGAACGGCACCTCTCCAAGCATGACGGCACCCTGCAGCCGGATGTGGCCGCCCGCCTCGGGGTCGAGCCCGGACGTATCCTCCATGTCGGGGACAATTTCCACAGCGACTGCCTGCGCTGCTGGGAAGCCGGCTGGCAGGCCTTCCACTGGTCGCGGGAATTCAACTACACGCCCTGGTGTTCCGAGGTCGAGCCCTACCAGTACAACCGCGGGGACCTGCTCAGCCTGCGGACCATCGGCGAGGTGACCCGCCTGGGCCTGCTGGAACCGGTCGATCCCGCGGCGGACCGTTCCCGGCGGCTGGGCCGCGAGGTGGCCGGGCCCCTGTATTTGTTTTTCATGACATGGGTTCTGGGGCAGGCCCGCAAGGACGGTGTGCGCAAGTTGATCCTGCTTGGGCGCGACGGTTACTACTGGGAAAAGGCCCTGCAGTTGCTCAACGAAAAGTCGTCCCTGGGCATCGAGTTCAGCTACCTGCACTCCTCCCGCAAGGTTCTCAATTTCGCCTCCTTCGGTTCCTTGAGCGAGGAGGCCCTGAAGTTTCTCCTGACACCGAATCCTTCCCTGCGGGTCCGCGACTTCATCGACCGCACGGGATTGCGGGCCGAGGACCACCTGCAAATCATGGAGCACGTCGGGTTTGCCGATCCGGACCTGGTCGTGACCCGGGAAGCGGGCGGCAACTACCTGCGCCCGGAATTCGGTCCGCGGCTGCGCAACATGTTCCTGCTCCTCAAGCCGGAGCTGGAGGAGCTGTTTGCGCGGGACCGGGCCGGCCTGCTCCAGGCCCTCGGGCAGGTCGACTACAAACCCGACGACTGCGCCCTGGTGGACATCGGCTGGAACGCCTCCTGTGTGCGGGCGGTGGCCCGGCTTCTGGAGATCGAAAAGCCCCGGCGGGTCCGCGGTTATTTCTTCGGCACCTGGAGTCCGGCCGATCCGGGAGAGCTGCCGGTGGAGGTCAAGTCCTACTTCGTCCACCTGGAAAAGCCGGAGGAGCACGCCCTGCTGGTGCGGGAGTCGGTCAACTGGATCGAGTCCCTGAGCGCCGCCCCGTACGCCACCCTGCTGGACTTCGCGGAAGGGGAAAACGGATTCGAGCCGCGATTCTCGGACCAGGTGCGTAGCGGATTTTCAATAGAACAGCAGGAAGCCCTCTGGACCGGGGCCGGGGAATTCCTCCGCAGTATCCTGGAGGGCGGCCTGCCGTCCACCGGCCCACAGGACGGTTTCGCCTACCTGAACCTGGTCCTGCACCGGATCCTGCGCGAGCCCAGCCCGGCGGAAGTGGCCGAGTGGGGCGGGATGCTCCATTCGGAGGGTTTCGGGCTGGAGATCTACAAGCCCCTGGTGGAGCCCATCGAGCCGGACATGGACCGCGAGGAACTGATGCGGGCCTACCGGGCTTCCAACTGGAAGCGCGGCTTCCTTTCCTCCCTGGCGGAAAACCAGCGCAATTTCATCCTGGACCGCCTCAAGGTGCGCGAGGACCGCACGGTGGCCGACCTCAAGGCCGACCTCGAGTGGAAGACGCGGCAGGCGGACGACCTGTGGACCGAGAAGGAGCGCCTGAAGTGGGAGTCCGGGCACTTCCAGGAACGCTGCGCGGACATGGAGAAAACCATCAACAAGCTGCGTGGCGACCTCAGCTTCAAGATCCAGCAGGCCGAGGAATTCTGGAAGGAGAAGGAGGAGAACCTGGGTCAGGCCCGCCTGATGGAAAAGGCCCGCGACGCCTTTCAGAGGCGGGTCAAGGAGCTGGACGAGGAGGTCAACGAGCTCAAGCGCGAGGTTCACAAGGTCAAGGGCAACCTGGAATGGAAGATCAAGCAATCCGAGGAGGTATGGGCTGAAAAGCAGAAGGAGGTCGTGGCCCGGGAAGGCACCATCGCCGAATTAAAGGCCGAGATAGAGCAGATCGCCTCCGAGAAATCCGGCCTGGACGCCGAACTGGCCCAACTGACCGCCTTCAGGATGGGCCTCGAATCCGACCTGGCCGCTTCCCGCGAGGAAACCCGGCAGACCAGGGAAGCGATGGCCGGGCAGAAGGCCAGCCTGGATTCGGAGATGGACCGCCTGCAACGGCGTCTGGCCTACATGGAAACGCTCCTCCGCAACCGCGGCCAGTTGATGAAGATCCTTGTCACCGGGAAGCTGCCGGACAGCAGCTCGACCGATCAGCCGTAGGGTTTGCTGAAGCGGTGCGAAGGATGCATCAGCCGGAAGACAAACCGCTCCAGCGGGCTTAAGCGCATGTAGTAGCCCTTGGGCCAGTGGCAGTGCTTGAACTCGGCCTTCCACTTTTTCTTGCTCAGCCCCAGTTTGCGCAAACCCGAGGGCCGGGCCATGAAGGTGTGGTGGAAGTAGGATCCGTAGCCGTCGGCGTAGCAGATTTCACCGAGATGGCGGGCCTCCTCCCCGGTCGGTTCCGCCAGCATCCGCTGCAGCAGGCGCATCACCTCGGCCGGCTTGATGCCCAGCCCGCGCCCTCCGGTGGCCGCGGTGGCCGCTTCGCTGTAATCGAGGATGCCCTGGTGGATCTGCTCCAGCTTGGGCAGGTCGTCCTTGTTTTCATGGATACCGGCCAGGACCGGCCTGAAGCCGTTCCGGGCGTCACCTTCCATGTAAAGGAAGGTCTTTTCCGGCGCGGCGAAGAAGAACTCGATCAGGCAGACGCAGTGCCGGATGATGTGCAGGGTCTCGGCCGGCTGGCCGTATTCCATCAGGTAATGCACATGGCGTGAATGGGCGTCCGCCCGCTCGACCGCCTCCGGATAAGTGCCGAGGTAGTAGCCCTCGAGGGTCAGGTCCGGATCCACTTCCCGGACCATCCTGGCGAAGGAGTGCTGGATGGAGGTCATCCAGCCTACATCGACAAGGACGAACGGGCTGGCCTCGAAGACGCCCTTGTGGCGCAGGTATTGGAGGTAGGTTTCGCGTTCCCGGGCCGCGGCCTCGAGGATCGAGGGCAGGATACGATGGTACAGCTGGCGCAGGCGGGTGTATTCCCATCCGCCGACAACCTTGTGCTCCGGTCCCGAAAGACCGGTCTCCCGGATGGCCTGCAAGTGCCGGTCCGGATCGAGACCGATGCGGCGCAGGAAGTCCCCCACCGTCAGCTGGATTCCCTCGGCCAGCCAGTTCTCGGTTTTCGCATCCAGTTCGCGGATGGAAGCGAAGTTGAGGGCCCGGCGCGAGGCGTACAGGTAATCGGCTTCCGGGCAGTCTTCCAGCCCGCTGGTCAGCCGTTCGTAGACCTGCTTCATGATGTAGCCGTCGCGCGAGAGAAAATAGACTTTCCTGATGCCGCGGCCGCGGATCCTGCGGATCAGGAACTGGATATAGCCGTAGACCAGCGGTCCCCCGACCTGGTAGCCGGTGCGGTACCAGAGCGGATCCTCGAATCGCTCCTCCCGCAGGCATCCGGCCACCGAGAGGCCCAGGAGCAGGCTTTCCCGGCCATCGCGGTCGGCCTTCCCGGCCACCGGTTTCCAGGGGTTTTCGGGAAAGCGGTCCACCCGGGTAATGGCTTTCTCGACCAGAAAGGTCTTCATTCCGGCCTGCTCGGCCTGCTTCACGTCGCTGTGGGAATTGTCGCCGACGTGGAGGATCTCCCCGGGCGGAATCCCGAGCTGCTCGATGACATGGTCGAACAGTTTGCCGGAGTGCTTGAGGACCCCGACCGTCGAGCTGAGGTAAAAGGCGTCATAGTCCCCGAATCCGTTGTCCCGCAGGCACTGCTCGCAAAAGGCCTGCGGCAGGTACATGTCGGAAACGAAGATGATCCGCTTTCCCATGTCCCGGGCCTTGGCGATCATCTCGCGGGCCGGCTGGAGGGGATAGAGCAGCTGCTCCTCGACCTCCATCTCCAGCCCGGACAGTTCCTCCACCGTGCAGGGCCAGTCCGGATTCTCCTCCAGCAGCTGGGTGTGAATGTCCAGGAGCGTGATCTCCTCGGCCTGGCGCTGGTCCCAGGCCCGCCGGCGGGCGCGGGTGTCGACCCCGCAGCGTTTGCGGCCGAAACCCTCCATGACCTCCCCATGCCGCTCCACGAGGGCTTCCTCCATGAGAAGGAAGGCGTCGTCCGGAAGGGCGCAGAGCCTGCCCAGGGTGGTGTCGAATACATCCAGGGACAGGACTTGGACCTGCTCCAGGAGGCTCTCGAAGGCGTCCTTCATTTCGACTTGAAGATCTTGAACTTGCGCTTCTTCAACTCCTGCTTGATGTCCCACGAGAGGTCCCAGAGCATCAGGGACTGGTTGGCCAGGACGCCCGGTCCGGTCCGGCCGGCCTCGATGTCCTTGCGCAGCCATTCGTTGCGGAGCAGGTTGTCGTAAAGGGCGTGGAGGTGCGCCTTGGCGCGGACCGAGCTGAAATAGTCGTCGCTGCCGTCGCCTTCGCGGTCGTGGTAGAAGGCCAGTTGCTCTGGGATGACCCCGATCTCGTACCTGAGGAGGAAGCGGACGTTGAAATCCCAGTCCCCGAGCACCGGGAGGTCCTCCCTGAAGGCTCCGGCCTCGAGGCAGGCTTCCCGGTCGAAGAGGAAGGCTATGGGGGCGAAGACATTTTCCGCCAGCATGCGGCGCAGGCTGATGGACTGCAGCCAGTTGTTGTAGGGATAGGTGCGGACCTGGCGGACCTGGTCCCCCTCGATGACCTCGATGATCCGCTCGGTATGGGTGATGACCCCCTTGATCGAGGGATGCGGAGGCTGGTCCAGGTAGGCCGCGGTCCGGGCGAAGAATTCCGGCTGCAGGGAATCGTCGTCGTCGTGGACCATGGCGTACTTCGACTCGAGGACGCGCAGCCCGGCGTTGGAGGCGGCTTCCATGCCCACGGAGGAAGGATGGTGAATGACCTTCACCTTTCCGCGATGGCGGTCGGGCAGGGCGTCGACCAGCTGGTCCACCTCGGCCGGGTCCCCGCCGTCGTTGACCAGGGCAATTTCCCAATCCTCAAGGGTCTGGCTGCAGACACTCTGCAGGGCCCGCCTGAGGAGCAGGGGGCGGTTTTTTGTCCGCATGATCGCGCCAATCTTAGCCATACCGGGACGGTCTGCGAGGATAGGGGCAGTTTCAAGATTAATTAACGGCCGCGGCTGGTGTGGATGAAGCGGGCAGTCCCGACCGGACTGATCATCCTCAGGAGCGCGCGTTCGGGGCGGCTCAGGGCGGCCCAGTAACCGTTGCGCCAGAGGGCTTCCTTGAAGCTCCGGTACAAGCGCCCCCAATGCAGGATGTTGAAGACGGGATTCCCCGGCTGGGCGAACGGCTGCAGCAGACCGGCCTTGCCAAATCCGCGCCGGGCCTGGAGTCGACCCAGGAACCGCGCCTCCTCGCGGGTCGGGTGGAAAGCCAGGCGGCGGAACCTGCGGTAGGCCTCCCCGGCATCCGGGACGGATTCCCCGATCTCCTCCAGGATTCCCTCCCGCAAGGCGTCCAGGGCTTCCTTCTGGTAGGCCGAACGGCGGTCTTCCATGAAGACCGGGACCGCCCGTCCGTCCTTCTCATGGAAACAAAGCAGCCCGGGCTCGGTCGATGAAAAGAGAAACTCCAGCAGCTCGACGCAGTCGGCCAGTTCGCCTTCGCGGACCCGCGGTTCGCCCTCCTGCAGCAGGCAGCCTTCCATGGAATCCCTGTCACTGCGCCATTTGGAGGCACCCCCGAACAGGGCCAGGTAGTAGCCCCGGGTGGCGATATCGGGATTCCGCCGGCGCAGCAGCCGGGCCAGGGCCGCCTGCAGGGAACCGTGCCAGCCGATATCGACGATCCCGACCCGGCGGGCCCCGTCCAGTTCCAGCGAATCCAGGTAGCGCAGGTAGGCTTCCCGCTCCTCCCCGGCCCGGCGTTGGATATCCTGCCCCAGCAGGTGCAGGACCTGGGCCGCCGTGGCCGCCTGGCGGCGGTGGTAGGGGGCATGGGGATCGACCGCGGAATGCTCACGAATGACCGCCTCGATCCGCTGGCCGGGCAGGTGCAGGGAATCAAACAGCTCGCGGAAGGGCAAGCCCTCCGCGTGGTGGGTGAGGAGACGGAGCAAGTCGCCGTCGATCCGCTCGAGGGAGGCCACCCGGAGGGCCCGTCTGGAGGCGAGGGCATAGCGGGTGGGCAATCCGGCCAGGTCCGGCGGACAGCGGGCCTCCCAGACTTCGCGGATAATGCGTCCGTCCCGGCTCAGGAAGAGGAGGATTTCCGGCTGCTGCCGGCGGACCCGCTCGATCATCCAGTCGACCATCGTGGCCAGCAGCGGAGCGGCCACGTTGCGCCCGAGTTCCGTGAAAAAGGCCCGGGCGCTGGCGGGCAGGGAATCCGCGGATCGATTGCCGGGGAGGGTCTCCATGGTGAAGGCCCGAGCCTTGCCCGGAATGAAAATAGGGCAAGACTATGTTGCCGTTCGCCGGCTGCGCGAAATTGCATTGCCCCGGCATTGCCCAAGGCTATCTCCTAGACGGGGCATGGAGAAAGCGCTGGTCACATTGGCAATCGGGCTTCCGGAGGAGGAATGCCGGACCCATGCCATTTTCGAGGCCTATGCCAGGCGGCATGGACTGGAGCTGGTCATTCTCGACACCCCGCGCTTCCGGATCCGGCCCAACCTGCTTATCAAGCGGCGCGTGCAGTTTCATGTGGAAAAGTTCCAGCTGCGGGAAATCCTGGAGCGCTTCGACCGGGTCCTCTTCCTCGACTCGGACATCATCCTCCATCCGGGCTGTCCGGACCTGCTGGGGCTGGTTCCGTCCGGGCGGCTGGGCTGTGTTTATGACGACCTGGGCGGGGAGGCGTGGAAAGGGCGGGAGGAACTGGACCGTAGGGCCGCGCGGCTGGGCCCCCTGCCGGAGGGCAACCGCCGCTACTTCAACACCGGGGTGATGGTGCTCGACGCCTCCCACCGCGGACTTTTCCGCATGGACCGGAAGGCCTTTGTCCGGGGTCGCTGGCCGGAGCAGACCCTGCTCAACTACCGCTCCCTGCAGGCCGGTCTGCCCCTTGAAGTCCTTGATCCCACTTACAATTTCATGCCGGACGGAGGCAATGGCTGGAATCTGGAAGCACGTCGCCGCGAGGCGATGGTGGTCCACTATGCCGGACAGGCTTCCAAGGCGGTCATGCTGCGCGACCTCGACAAACGGTTGCAGGATTGGGGGCTGGCCTGAATAATCCCTGGAGGATGGAAAAGCGGATCCACATTCTCAAGCGCTGGCCCTGCGGCGGCGGCATGGAGCGGATCGCCCGCGTCCACCTGGAGAAGGGCGAGCCGCTGATCGCCATGAGCGGGGAGGGTGACCCCGGGCCGGGAGTGGTCCAGCTCGGCCTGCGCCCGGGCCTGCGCGTCCGGGAAGGCGTTGAGCGGCTCGGGGAGGCCCTGGCTCCTTATCCGGACGCGGCCGTACTGCATTACAACGGCTACGCCCTGGACTGGCTGGATGCCGCCCGGCGGCGGGGGCCGCACCTGATGTATCTGCATTCCGACTACCCGGGCCTGAATCATTTCATCCGCGCGCTGCGTCCATACTGCGGGGGCATCCTCTGCGTCAACGACCGGCTCGCCGCGGGAATCCTGGGCAGCCTCGGCCGGGCGGACCGGCTGCCGGTCCTTTCCATCGACCTGCCGGTCCGGCTGCCCCCGCTGGAGGCCCGCAACCGGCCCAAGCCGCGCCCGCCGGTGATCGGGTTTTCCGGCCGCGTCCAGATCCAGCAGAAGCGGCTGGACCGGCTGCCAGGCTTTCTCAACGCCCTGGACCAGAAGGGGATCGATTACCGGATGGAAATCCTTGGAGACGGGACTTACCTGGAGCCGCTCAAGCAGAAGCTGGGACTTCGGTCCAAGGTCCGTTTCCTGGAGCACCTGGAGGGCGAGGCCTACCGGAACACGCTCCTCTCCTGGACCTACATCCTGTTCCTGAGCGATTACGAGGGCCTGCCCCTGTCCCTCATCGAGGGGGTGGCGGCCGGGGCCATCCCGGTCTATCCGGATTTCCATGACGGACAGGACTGGGTGGCCGACCTGTCGCCGGAATTCCTTTATCCGAAGGGAAACGTCAAGGCGGCGGCCGGGGTCATTGCGGAAATCGAGCAGCGCTGGGTCGATCCGGACCGGGCAGCCTACCGGGAAAAATCCTGGCAGGCCATCGGTCCGCGTTCCGTGACATCCTACCTCGGGCAATTCACCGGACGGGTCGACGCCCTCGTCCACGAGGCGGTCGAGCCTTCGCCGGAGATGAAGCCCTTTGCCGGCTGGTACCCGCTCTGGATGTACCATCGTCGCCAGAAAATCCGCCAGCTGGGCCTGGCCGGTTATTTCCGCAACCACTGATCCACCGATGTCCGACCTCCTGATCCTCGTCCTCAGTTGCCAGGCCCACCGTCAGGGCCGGCAGGCCGCAGTCCGGGCCTCCTGGGGCAGACGGCCGGAAAGGGGCCAGCGGATCCTGTACGTCGAAGGCGGCCACCCCGGGGACCGTATCGAGGAGGATCGTCTGCTCCTGTCTGCGCCGGACGGATACGCCGACCTGGCGGAGAAGAGCTACCGGATGCTGGAATACTGCCTGCGCACGCTCGAGTTCCGGGCCCTCGTCAAGTGCGACGATGATACCTACCTGGATTGCGCGCGTCTGGCTGCCGCCTCCGGAGACTTCGGGGACTATGCCGGAAATCCCCCTCCGGACCAGCCCCAGTTCGAACCCTACGCCCAGGGCGGCTGCTACTGGCTGAGCTGCAAGGCCGTGCAGGCGGTCGTCTCCCGGCCCTTTGCGGAGCACGCCGCCGCCCCCTGGTTCAAAGGCAACAGCCGGATGCGCAAACTGGGGGAGAAGCGGTATCGCGAATCGGTCAGTATCGAGGATGTCATGATCGGAAGCCTCCTCCATGAGGCGGGAATCCGCCTCCGGGCGGACCGGCGCTTTCATCCCGACCTGCGGCCGCCGTTGTACAGCCGGCCGGACCTCATTTCCAACCACTATGTGCCGCCGGCCTGGATGCACCGCCTGGAGCGTATGAGGACGTGGCCCCGGACTCCTTTCCGCCGAACCCTGATGTCGCTCTGGACCCGGCTCCCGGGCGGCGGCGCCCCCCGCTGACAATCCATGAGCAAAGCCCGACACATTTTTCATTCCGAGACGTCCGGTACCGACCGGGCCCTGGCCTGGCGCGAGGCCACCGGCGAGCCGGCCTTTGTCTGGGGCAGCCGCGCCGGGATTGTCCAGGGCGTCTTCTTCAAGTCGGTCAAGCGCGAGTTCCAGCGCTGGCTGCAGGCCACCAAGGAGGCGGAGATCACCATTTACCACGATGCCGCCGGAGTCGATGCCCTGGGCCCCCTCGATCCCTGCCCGCAGAAGGTGATTTTCCAGCACCACTGGTTTCCCCGCTGGGACCGCAATTTCGAGTGGCAGATCCGTTGTGCCGGGAAAGCCCTCCTCAGCGATCCGGAACTGGTCACCCGGCTGCACCAGCGCTTCAGCTGGATTCCGGAGCGCTACCTTTACTGCGTCCCCCAACCGGTGCTGCCGGACAGCCTGTCCGGCAAGGAGCGCAAGGCACCCGGCCGCCGGACCGGAATCTGGCTCCACGGGCGTCAATGGAAACAATATGGGAACCGCCTGCGGGCCTTTGTCGACCGCTGGCCGGCGGAGGCCGGGGAACTGGAAATCATCGTCGATGGAAAGGGCCGGCCGGGCTGGTCCCGGAAGGACCACCTGACCTGGAGCGCCGGCATGCCGCTGGAATTTGCCCTTTACCGCCTCTACACCTGGGACAGCACCATCCTGCTCAACGATTATACCTTGGATTCCCCGTGGCTCCTGCAGGCCCTGGCCCTGGACTGCTTCCCGCTGGTCCCGGACGGGGAAGGCCTGGCCCGCACCGGGACCTGGGACGTGGATGCCGCGCCCACACCCTATCCATGGGGCGACACGGCTGCCGCCATCGGGTTGCTGGGCCAGTGGCGGGAGTCCCGTGAGCAGCTCCTGCCCGAGTTCCACCGCTGGCGCAACGAGCTCCTCCGCCGGCAGATGGCCGACCGGTTGCTGGGCAATTCAGATCCCGGCTGGATGGAGCATTGGGAGCAAACCAAGGACCGGATCCTGACCCGGAATCCGCCCAAGCTGCGCCAGCGCAAACCCGTCTCCGGCTGGACCCCCGTGCGCTGGTACGAGCGCGTCCAGCGGCTCCGGGCGGGGGTGTGATTCCCGGAGAGCTCGGACTGGTCGGAAGCGTCTGACTTGTCCGGCATGTCCGACAGGTCTGAAATAAGATCAGCCCTCGCTGATGATTTTCTGCAGCATCTCCCGCACCGCCTGCGGGTTGGCGGTCCCCCTGGAGGCTTTCATGACCGGACCGATGAAGCTGTTGATGGCCTTGTCGTTGCCGTCGCGGACCTGCTGCGCAGCCACGGCGTTGCCGGCCACGGCGGCGCGGCACCATTCCTCCAACTGGCCGGAATCCTGTTGGACGGGCTTGATTCCCCTGGCTTCCATGACCGCCTCGGCCGGGTCTCCGCCCTGGAACATGTCCACGATGACCTCCTTGGCCAGCTGTTTGGTCAGCTTGCCCTCGTCGATGAGGCGGACCAGGCCGGCCAGGTTCCGCGGACTGAGGCGCACCTGCTCCATCGGCAGGTACCCGTCGCCCTCGGCCTGGGAGCGTTCCCGCTGCAGCTCGTTCGCGACATAGTTGGCCAGGGCCTTGGGGTTCTTGTCATAAACCACCATGGCGGCCTCGAAATAGCGGGCCAGTTCATGGTCGTAGCAGATGACGGAGGTCAGGGTGTAGGGCAGGCCGTACTCGGATTCGTAGCGGCGCTGCAGGTCAAAGACATTCTCCGGAAGCTCCGCCTTCAATTCCTCTATCCG
This sequence comes from uncultured Opitutales bacterium, assembly GCA_913056355.1. Taxonomy (GTDB): domain Bacteria; phylum Verrucomicrobiota; class Verrucomicrobiia; order Opitutales; family Oceanipulchritudinaceae; genus Oceanipulchritudo. The sequence continues at coordinate 17,035 of CAJXMX010000009.1, read as the reverse complement.
GTGGCGCGGGAAATGGACCGGGAGCAGGTCCGGGTCCGGGAAATAGCGGTAGTCGTGGGCTTCCTCCTTGGAGCGCATGGAGGTCGTCCTGCCGGCATCGGCATCCCAGCGGCGGGTCTCCTGGGCGACTGTGCCGCCTTTCTCGTAGACGCGGGCCTGGCGGCGAATCTCGTAGGAAATGGCGTTCTTGACCCCGGTGATGCTGTTCAGGTTCTTCATCTCCGCGCGGGGATTGAGCTCCTCCTGGCCGACCGGACGCACGCTGACATTGGCGTCGCAGCGCATCTGTCCCTTTTCCATGTCACAGTCGGAGACTCCCGCCGAGGTCAGGTGCATGCGGATCGACTGCAGCAGGGCCACCGCTTCCTCCGCGCTGTGCAGGTCCGGCTTGGTGACAATTTCCAGCAGGGGGGTGCCGGCCCGGTTGTAGTCGACCAGGGAATCGGTGGCAAAGTGGGTCAGCTTCCCGACGTCCTCTTCCAGGTGGGCGTGGTCCAGGTGAATGACCTTGTGCTCGCCGGCCAGGTTGCGGGAGGCGCCGGCCAGCTCGATTTCCACCTCCCCCCCGATACAGACCGGGGCGTCCTTCTGGGTCAGCTGGTAGTTCTTGGGGCTGTCCGGGTAAAAGTAGTTCTTCCGGTCCCACTGGAAGAGCTCGGGAATTTCGGAATCGAAAATCAGGCCGAACTTGATGGCCTGCTCGATGGCGCCCTGGTTCAGGACCGGGAGCGTTCCCGGAAGCCCCATGACCACGGCGTTGGTCAGGCTGTTGGGCGGCTGGCCGAACCCGGCCGGCGCATCCGTGAACATCTTGGAGGCGGTTTTCAGCTGGACGTGGACCTCAAGTCCGATGACGGCTTCGTATTCGGGCATGGCGGAAAATCAGCTGGGATTGGCGATGGCCGGACGTCCGGTGAAGGGACTGGCCTGTTCGTAGGTTTTTCCGATCTGGAGCAGCCGGCCCTCCTCAAACGGTTTCCCGATCAGCTGGAAGCCGATCGGCAGGCCGTCTTTGGATAGTCCGCAAGGCATCGACAGGCCGGGCAGGCCGGCAAGGTTGACCGAGATTGTGAAGATGTCGGCCAGGTACATGGAGATCGGATCGTCGATTTTCTCCCCGATCCGGAAGGCAGGCGTCGGCGTGGTCGGGGTCAGGATGGCGTCCACCGATTCAAAGGCCTTCAGGAAATCATCCCGGATCAGTGTCCGCACCTGCTGGGCCCGCTTGTAATAGGCGTCGTAGTAGCCGCTGCTGAGAACGTAGCTGCCGAGGATGATGCGGCGCTTGACCTCCGGGCCGAAGCCCTCGCCGCGGGACTTGAAATACATGTCGACGGCGTCATTGGACTCGGTCGAGCGGCGGGTGTAGCGGACGCCGTCGTAACGGGCCAGGTTGGAGGAGGCCTCCGCGGTGGCGATGATATAGTAGGTCGGGACGGCCAGCTCGGTGTGGGGAAGGGAGATTTCCCTGATCGTGAAGCCCCGGCCCTTGTAGGCCTCGATGACCTGTTCCAGTTGCGAGCGCACTTCCGGATCGATGCCTTCGCCGAAGTATTCCCGGGGCAGGCCGAGAACAGCCGGTTCCTCCGGCAGGTTCAGCTGCACCATGGCCGGTTCCAGGTATTCCGGCCAGGAGGTGGAGTCGTACGGGTCCGGTCCGCTGATGATGTCCAGCAGGGCGGCCACGTCGTCGGTGGTCCGTCCAAAGGGACCGATCTGGTCCAGGCTGGAGGCAAAGGCGGCCAGGCCGAAGCGGGAAACCCGCCCGTAGGTGGGCTTGAGGCCGATCACCCCGCAGAAGGCGGCCGGCTGCCGGATGGAGCCGCCCGTGTCCGAGCCGAGGCTCCAGGGGCATTGGCGGGCCGCCACCGCGGCCGCGCTGCCGCCCGAGCTGCCGCCGGGGGCGTGGTCGGTGTTCCATGGATTACGGGTCTTCCGGAAGGCCGAGTTCTCGGTCGAGGAACCCATGGCAAACTCGTCCATGTTGAGCCGGCCGAAGGGAATCATCCCGGCGGAGAGGAGCTTGGCCCCGACGGTACCTGTGTAAGGGGAGACAAATTTCTCCAGGATCCGGCTGGAGCAGGTCAGGGGGGCGCCCTCGATGGCCATGATGTCCTTCAGGCCGACCGGCAGGCCGTCCAGCGGGCTCAGCTCCTGGCCGTTTTTCCGGCGCTGGTCGCTGGCCTCCGCCGCGGCGAGGATCTTTTCCGGATCAAGGCTGACGAAGGCCTGCACCTGGTCATCGGTCCGGGCAACCTGTTCCAGGCAGGCGGTGCAGATTTCCGTGGCGGTGGTATTCCCCTTCCGGAGGGCGCGGCCAAGGTCAAAGGCGGTGGACTGGATAAGGGTCTTCGCGTCCATGGTCTCAGGCATCCTCCACGACTTTCGGCACCACGACCTGGTTGTCCCGGGAAGCGGGGGCGTTGGCGAGGGAACGTGACGCCGCCCACGGATCGGCCGGCACATCCTCGCGAAGGGGGGCGGCCGCTTCAAAGGGATGGGCCATCGGCGTGATGCCGCTGACGTCGACCTCCTGCAGTTTCTGGAAAAAACCGAGAATGTCCGCCACCTGGGCTGACAGGGCGGTCTTTTCCTCCCCGGTCAGCTCGATGCGGGCCAGCACGGCCAGCTTCTCAATGTCAATTTCAGGTCGGTCCTGCATGTTCTGGATGGCTAAGGTTCAGGATTGTTGAGGCAAGGTTTTAGAGTGTCCGGTCCAGTTCGGCGATGATGGCCTCGACCGGTTCCAGTCCGATCGAGAGGCGGATCAAGTCGGGGTCGACTCCCTGTTTAAGCAGATGCTGGCGCCCCTCCGGCGAGCGGACGAGGTCGAAGTGGGCCAGGTACATGAAGGGGCACATCATGGTGAAACGGGCCCCGAAACTGGGGCTCTTGACCAGGCGCGAGGGATCGTAGAAATCGGCCAGCGGTTTGCGGGTGGTGAAGGAAATGATGCCGCCCGGGCCGGCTTCGCGATGCTGCAGCCAGTTGTAATTGTAGCCCGAGGGCTGGCTGCGGGCCCAGAAGACCTCCCTGACCCCGGAGTGGCTCTCCAGGAATTCAGCCACCTTGAGGGTGGACTCGTTGATCCGGTGGATGGTCTCCGGGTAATGCTCGATCTGGACCGCCATCCGCGCCAGGTCGCCGCTGGAGGGCGGCGTTCCGAAGGCCGCCGCGACCGGCAGGAGGTCGTCGTAGAAGGGGGAACGGGCGTTGAGGGCCAGGGCCCCCATCATGACATCCGCTTCCCTGGCGGCGTATTTGGTCAGGCTGTTGATGTGCAGGTCCGCGTACTGGAGGACGTTGACGTTGTGCGGGCTGACCAGGGTCGGGTCCAGAATCAGGGCCGCCCGGTACTTGTCGGCCAGTTCGCGGAGGGCCTCCACATCCGGGGTCTGGACCATGGGATTGGTCGGGACCTCGGTCACGATGCCCGCCACCCGGTGCTTGTTGGCGGCCATGACATTGCGCAGCTCGGTCAGGTTCATGACCTGGAAGACCTCGACCGGCCTTGCTTCGGGGAGGGCGAAGCGCTGCAGGATACGGGTGGTATCCACGTAGAGCCAGCCCAGCTGGATCCAGAGGTCGCGGTTGTTGTCCAGCTGGATCGACTGCAGGGCCCGGAAGCCCGAGTAAAAGGCATTCATGCCGCTGCGGAAGAGGCGGATGTCGGTCTCCGCTGCGGTTCCGTAAATGTCGTGCAGCCGGGCGCGGATCCGTCCGGCATTTTCCCGCGGTCCGGCCGGTGAGCGTTCCTCGGAATAAGGCCGCCGGCCAAACTGGATTTCCATGAAGTCTTCCGCCTCGCGTGAAGAGAGGCCGCAGCCGGTATGTTGGAGGAAGGCCCGGCATTCCTGACGAACGTGGGCGGAGTCGGGCAGCCGGATGGTCCAGAGATCCTGTACCGGGGCCGCGCAGTCCATTCCCAGTCCCAGGAAGCTGCACAGGTCCAGGGCGGCCGCTTCTGTCGGGAGGAGCGGATCTTCAGGTCCCATGCAGCCTTCGGCGGCCAGCCGTTGCGCCAGTTCGGCGAGCAGGGGATTGCGGAAAAACCGGGGATAGCCGGCCTCGAACGACTTGAGGACGCGCGGCTCCTTCTCCTCGTACCCGATGACGTCGGCCATGGCAGGCAGGTTGACACAGACGCTGTGGGGGCTGCCGTTGATGGAATGGCCCAGCGGATAGGCTTTGAATGGACTGGAGGCGTCTTGGCTGATGGCGGCTGTTCCGGGAATGGGGGAAGAATCAGGCCGGATCGACTTCGTTGGCCAGGACCTGGTCCAGGGTCTGTCGCCGCCGGATCAGGCTGAAGCTCTGGTCGGGGTGGAGCAGAATCTCGGCGGCTTCCGGAAAGGAGTTGTAATTCTTGGCGCTCATGGCCGAACAATAGGCTCCGGATCCCTCGACCACGGCGAGGTCGCCGACTCGGGCTTCCGGCAGGTCACGGGTCTGCAGGCCCTCGGGATCGCCGGGGGCCGGGGTCAGGATGTCCCCCGATTCGCAGCAATGGCCGACCACCATCACCGGCGCGGTCCCGGGGGAGGGCTTCTCCTGCAGGATACGGATCGGATGCTGGGCCCCGTAGAGGGAGGGCCGGAGGACTTCGGTCATCCCGCAGTCCAGTTTGAGGAAGGTGTAGCCGTCTTCCCCGGTGTCGACAATGTCCTGGACGCGGGCCAGGACGGCCCCGGCATTGGCCACGAGGAAGGTGCCGGGCTCGATTTCCAGGTGAAGCTGGCGGCCGGTGCGTTCGGCGAAATCCTTGAGCAGCCCGGCCACGGGCGCCCCAACTTCCTGCAGATCGGTGGCCTTTTCGCTTTCCATGCGGGCCACCTTGTAGCCCCCGCCAAGATTGAAATGGCTCACCGTCTGGAAGGATTCGGCCAGCTTCAGGCTGAGGGAGGCGGCCCGCTTCCAGATCTCCGGATCGCTACCGGAGCCGATATGGGTGTGGATCCGGTACACCGTCAGGTTGTGCTTGTTGACCAGTTCCCGCGCCTTGTCGGCGTAGGCATGCCAGATGCCGAAGCTGGAGGCAGGACCCCCGACATTGGTCCGCTGGGTGCTGCCGGAACCCAGCCCGGGATTAAAGCGCAGGCCCAGGCTGCCGCCCGGGAAGGCCCGGCCGAACTGGTCGAGCTGCCTTAGCGAGCAGGCATTGACGCTGATACCGCGGTTGACCAGGTCGGCAAAGTTGGACGGTAGCTCCTGGGTGCTGAGGGAGATGCGGTCGCCCCCGATGCCGGCCTTGAGCAGGCGCTCCACCTCGTAGCCGCTACTGGCGTCGAAATGCAGGCCCTCGGCGGCGAAGAGCTTCAGGATATTCCGGTTGGAGACCGCCTTGATGGCGTAGCGGACGGTCAGCCCGAACGGCGCCGGAAAGGCCAGGGCGGCCCGGGCCTGCCGGACCAGGCTGGCTTCGTCATAGACGTAGACCGGTGTCCCATGTGCGGAGGCAATGGCGCTGGCAGTCTCGCGGGATAGGAATGAATTGGGCATTTCCGGCCATCTAAAGGGGGATTCCGGCCCCATGACAAGTTCCGAGAGGCTTAAGCAGGATTATTCAGCAGGCTCTCGAGGAAGTTCAGGATGGACGCGGCCTGGGGTCCCGGAGCGAAGCGTTCGCGGGCAAACTCCGGGGCATGGGAAGCCAGGTCGCAACGCCAGACCGGATCGCGGATCAGGCCGGACAGGGTCTCCAGCAGTCCCTCGCTGTCTCCCGGCGGCAGGATGACCCCGGTTTTTCCGGGGATGCAGGTCTCGGCCACGCCGCGGCAATCATAGGCCACCACCGGCAGGCCGGAGGCCTGGGCCTCAATGAGGAAATTGGGCAGGGAATCCTCCCGGGATACGGAAACCGCCATGTCCGCGGCGGCATAAAAGGGGAGGGTATCGTGCTGGAAATGAAAGAAGCGGACCCGGGTCCCGAGTCCGTTGGCGGCCACCCAGTGCTTGCAGCGGTGATACTCCTTGCCGTCCCCGACCAGCCACAGCCGCCAGTCCAGGTCGGGATGCCGGTCCCTCATCTCCCGGAACACCCGGAGCAGGTCCAGGTGCCGCTTTCCGGGCCGGAAGGTGGCGACGTTGAGAAAGAGGCACGTTTGGTCGCCGATCCGATATTCCGCCCGCATCCGGGCCCGTTCGCGCCTGTACTCCCCGAGGTTCCGCTCCAGCAGGACGGCATTGTGGACCACATGAATCCTTTCCTCCGGAAAATTCCTCTCCAGCAGGCGGCGCTTCCACCAGTTGGAATTGACCAGCACCGCCCGTACCACGCCCAGGGACCAGTAATGGAGGGGGAAGAGGGTCTTTCCGGTCCGCAGGGTGGCGACCACCGGAATAGCCGGAAACCGCCGCTGGATAAATCCGGCATAGCAGTTGGCGGTTCGCCCCATGCAGAGGATGATGTCCGGTGCCCGCTCTTTGATCCGCTTCATCAACCCGGGGGCCAGGAGGGGAAGCCCGGTGTCGAAGGACTGCAGGACCTGGACCGGGATGTCGCCCAGGTGCTGCGCATCGTTGAGGTGTCCGCCCGGGCGGAAGGTCAGGATCTCCGCCCCGTGACCGGCGGCCGTAAAGGTTCGGGCCAGGAACAGGCTTTGACGCTCCGTGCCGCCCACCCGGAGGTAATCCTGGACGATCAGGATCTTCATTTGCCGCCCAGTTGATAGTAGCGGCCGATGGCCCACAGCAGGATCCGCCCCGGTAAAAGCCGAATCCCCATCGGGGCCAGCACGGCCTGGAAAAAGTCGCCGCTCCGGTAGGTACCGCTGCGACCCCCGGCGATCCGCCGCACCAGGTCCTCCGCCGCCTTCTCCGGGAGCGGGGCCGCCTGCAGGTTCTCCTCCATGCGTCTCCAGGCCCGGCCGGTTGCGCCCGACAGCTCCCCGTGGGCCTGCATGTTCTCGTTGAAGGCGGTCCGGTAGTCGCCCGGTTGAAAGTCGATGATGACCAGGCCGGAGCCTTTCTCGCTCAGGATCAGGCTTTGCGTGAATCCACTCAGGCCGGCCTTGCCGGCACTGTAGGTCGACATGTAGGGGAGGGGAAATACAGCAGCCAGGGAGCTGACGTTGACAATCGCCCCGCGGCCCCGTTGGCGCATCCCGGGCAGGACTGCCCGGACCAGACCCACGGGGGTCTCCAGAAGCAGGCGGAACTGTTCGGGGGGTCCTTCCTCGGGCAGGGCTTCCAGCCGCCCATAAAGGCTTGATCCAGCATTGTTAACCAGAATATCCAATTTAATTAACAAATGCTCGTTATCCCTTGCGAAACCCTTCCACCCGTCCTGCGTTGCCCCCTCCAGGGCCAGCCAGCGGATGTCCGGATCGAGTCCTTCCCGGTCGGGATCCCGGGTGGTGCCATAGACGGTCAGGCCGGCCCGGTGCAGCTGGCGGGCTACGGCCCGGCCGATGCCGGAAGAGGCGCCGGTGACGAGGGCCGTGGAGTAGCTGGCGGAAAGCCCCTCGGGCGGGTTGGACATGGGGCGCAGCTTTGGACGCGAAACTGGAGGAGGCAAGCTTGGAGAAAAATGGGACTTCCGTTTAGCGGACCCATCATCTAGAGGGGAAGGATGCGCGTGGAATGCAGAAGCGGGACCGGACATGGAGAGCGCTGAGGACCAGTCCGCCGGCCCGGTCCGGATCCTGACCCACGAGTTTGCCCCCTTCACGGGAGGGATCGCCGTCTACATCGAGGAAACGGCCCGGGCGGCGGCCTCGATGGGAGTCGATACCAGGGTCTGGGCCCCCGATTACGGGAAGCCTTCCCGCCAAACCTTTCCCTTTCCCGTGCAGCGGGTCCCGATGCCGCGGGGCCGGCAGGACTGGGGCTGCCGCCGCCGGATGGCCATGGCTTTGAGAAAGTCCTTTCCGGATGGCCGCATGCCCGGCACCACGCTCCTCGCCGAGCCGGGTCCCCTGCGGCTGTTCCTCTATCCGTCCCTGATGCGCCTGCCGGTGCCGGAGCGCCTGGTGGTCCTGCTGCACGGTTCGGAGGCGGCCGGCCTGGCCCGGCTCCCCCACCGGCGCTGGCTCCTGGGGCGGCTCCTGCGCAAAGCCGACCGGGTGGCGGTTATTTCATCCCCCGTGGGAGAGTTGGTGCAGCGGCTCTGGCCCGGCGTCGGGAACAAGCTGGTCCGGGTGCCCGGCGCGGTCCGCTCGGTTTGGCGGGAGCTGCCCGTCCCGGAGAGAGTTCCGGTTCCGGAGGTTTTCGAGATTCTCCAGGTCGGCCGGGTCCACCCGCGAAAGGGTCAGCACGTCCTCCTGGAGGCCTTGGCGCGGCTGCCGGAAAGCCTCCGGGGGAAGGTCCGGGTCCGCCTGCTCGGGCCCCTGGTCCGGCCGGCTTATGCAAATCTATTAATGAACCTTATCCGGCGGCACCGGATCCCCGCAGTCCTGGAGGGTCCGGTCAGCTTGCAGGCCCTCCAGGAAGCCTACAGCCATGCGGATGTCCTGGTCATGCCCAGCCGGGCCTACCGGACCAGCATCGAGGGCTTCGGCCTGACCCTGGTCGAGGCCCAGCACTTCGGCTGTGCCGTGGTCGGGTCCCGCATCGGCGGCATCGGTGAGACCTTGCGGGAAGGGGAGACGGGAATTCTGGTTCCCCCGGACAATGCCGATGCGCTGGCCGGCGCTCTGCGTGAGCTGCTGGAGAACCCGGAACGCCTTCGCGCGATGGGAATGGCCGGCTCCCGCTTCGTCCGCGAGTCCTTCTCCTGGGAGGGAAATGTCCGCCGCCTGGGATTAGCCTAGCTTAATCATCGAAATATGTTTTCTTATATACCGGACGCGTTTTTCGTGGTCAGGCTTAAAGGCTTTACTGTATCAGCGCTGCTTATTAACCCCTTAGGTTTTCAGAAGAACAGGATTTATATCCCTTCAACTACAGGCAATGAGTTCACTAGGAAAAAAATACATAATGGCCCTCAGCGGACTGGTACTGGTCGGCTTCGTGTGCGGGCACATGCTTGGGAACCTGCAGATGTTCCTGCATAGCGACTGGATCAACGAGTACGCCTACAAGCTGCAGCACCTGCCCTACGGGCTGCTCTGGGTGGTGCGGACGGTGATGCTGATCGCCGTGGTGGCCCACGTCATCACCGCGGTCATGCTGGTCCTGGAGAACCACCGGGCCCGGCCGGAGAAGTATGTCGCCCGGGACACGCTGCAGGCCAGCTTCGCCAGCCGGACCATGCGCTACACCGGCTTCATCCTGTTTTTCTTCATCATTTTCCACCTGATGCACTTCACCATCCAGAACGTTCATCCGGAGTTCAAGGACCTGGAGGTAAGGCTGGAGGGCGTTTCCGGAAGTCATGGCAGCCTGGAATCGCGCACCATCTGGGGCGTTTACGACAAACTCTCCGCACACGGCGAATTTCCGGAAAGCGAGGCCCTTGCCGTCCATGACGTCTACAGCATGGTGGCCATCGGCTTCAGTCCGACGTACTGGTACGTCTCGGTCTTCTACATCATTTCCATGGGGCTGCTCTGTTACCACCTGATGCACGGCATCAGCAGCATGTTCCAGAGCCTGGGCCTGCGCAACGCCATCTGGCGGGTCCGGCTGGACCGGATTGCCCTGGTCATTTCCCTGGTGGTCTTTGTCGGCTTCGCCTCCATTCCCGTGGCCTGCCTGACAGGTCTCATCGAACCCATCACCCCGCTGGTTGCGGTCCATTAAGCTAGAGGAGAGGAACATGAATTTGGATGCCAATATCCCTGAGGGTCCCATCGAGCAGAAGTGGACCAACGCGAAATTCAAGTACAAGCTGGTCAATCCGGCCAACAAGCGGAAGTACTCGGTCATCGTGGTCGGCAGCGGCCTGGCCGGGGCCGGCGCCGCCGCCACGCTCGGCGAGCTGGGCTACAACGTGAAGTGCTTCTGTTACCAGGACAGCCCGCGCCGGGCCCACTCGATCGCCGCCCAGGGCGGGATCAACGCGGCCAAGAACTACCAGAACGACGGCGACAGTATTTTCCGGCTCTTCTACGACACCGTCAAGGGGGGCGACTTCCGCAGCCGCGAGGCCAATGTCTACCGCCTGGCCGAGGTCTCCAACAATATCATCGACCAGTGTGTGGCCCAGGGCGTTCCCTTCGCCCGCGAGTACGGCGGGATGCTGGACAACCGTTCCTTCGGCGGGGCCCAGGTCAGCCGCACTTTCTACGCCCGCGGCCAGACCGGGCAGCAGCTCCTGCTGGGAGCCTACCACAGCCTGAGCCGCCAGATCGGCCTCGGCCAGGTCAAGATGTACAACCGGCATGAGATGCTGGACGTGGTCCTGATCGACGGCGTGGCCAAGGGGATCATCACCCGGAACCTGGTCACCGGCAAGATCGACCGCTGGGCGGCCGATGCCGTGGTCCTGGCCACCGGCGGTTATTCCACGGTCTTTTTCCTCTCCACCAACGCGGCCGGATGCAACGTCACGGCGGCCTGGCGGGCCCACCGGCGCGGCGCCGGCTTCGCCAATCCCTGCTACACCCAGATTCACCCGACCTGCATCCCGCAGGAAGGGGAGCACCAGTCCAAGCTGACCCTGATGTCGGAGTCCCTCCGCAACGACGGGCGGGTCTGGGTGCCCAAGAGCAAGGACGTGGCAAAAAAAGTCCGGCTTGGAGAGATGAAACCCTCCGATGTCGCGGAGGAGGACCGCGACTACTATCTGGAGCGCAAGTACCCGAGCTTCGGCAACCTGGCTCCGCGCGATATCTCAAGCCGGGCGGCCAAGGAAGCCTGCGACGACGGCCGCGGCGTGGCCCCGACCGGGTTCGGTGTCTTCCTTGACTTCGCCGACGCCATCAACCGTCTCGGCAAGCACGTTATCGAGGAGCGCTACGGCAACCTCTTCGACATGTATGAAAACATCACCGGGGTGAATGCCTACGAGCAGCCCATGCAGATTTATCCGGCTCCCCACTACACCATGGGCGGGCTCTGGGTGGACTACAACCTGATGACCTCCATTCCGGGGCTCTTCGCCGCCGGCGAATGCAATTTCTCCGACCACGGGGCCAACCGCCTCGGGGCCTCGGCCCTGATGCAGGGGCTGGCCGACGGGTACTTCGTGGTTCCCTACGCGGTCGGCAATTACCTCGGCTCGGAGGTTCCGATCGGCAAGGCCGGCAAGATCGACATCAACGATCCGGCCTTTGCAGAGGCCGAGGACGCGGTCCGCAGCAAGATCGACAAGATGCTCTCCATCAAGGGGCACTCCAGCCCGCGCAGCATTCACATCGAGCTGGGCAAGATCATGATCAACCATTGCGGCATGGCCCGCGATGCGGACGGCCTCAAGGAGGCTATCAGCATGATCCGCGACCTTCGCCAGCGTTTCTGGAAGGACCTCAAGCTTCCGGGCTCGTCACATGAACTGAATATCGAGCTGGAGCGGGCCGGCCGGGTGGCCGACCACCTGGAATTCGCCGAGCTGATGTGCTACGACGCCCTCGACCGTGACGAGTCCTGCGGCGGTCACTTCCGGGTCGAGCACCAGACCGAGGAAGGCGAGGCCACGCGCGACGACGAGAATTTTTCCCACGTCTCGGTATGGGAGTTCAAGGGTCTGGACCAGCCGCCGCAGAAGCATGCCGAACCGCTGGTCTTTGACTACGTCAAGCCGGGAGTCCGGAGCTACAAGTAAGGAACGACAGCCAACCACAAAGACGGATTAAATCATGTCGGAAAGAAACATCAGCATTACTTTGAAAGTCTGGCGGCAAAAGGATGCCGACTCCGCGGGCGCATTCGAGACCTACCGTATGGAATCGGTCTCCACCTCCTCTTCCTTCCTGGAGATGCTCGACCTGCTCAACGAGCAGTTGATCGAGGAGGACAAGGACCCGATCGCCTTTGACCATGACTGCCGGGAAGGCATCTGCGGGATGTGCTCCCTGGTCATCAACGGCATCCCCCACGGAAAGAACAAGCTCCAGACCACCTGCCAGTTGCACATGCGCAGCTTCCGGGACGGGGACACCATCACCATCGAGCCGTACCGCTCGAAGCCCTTCCCGGTCACCCGGGACCTGGTGGTCGACCGCACCCCCATGGACACCATCATGCAGGCCGGCGGGTATGTCACCCAGCGCATTGGCGCGGCCCAGGATGCCAACGCCCTGCCGATCTCCAAGGAACTGGCCGACAAGGCCATGGACGCCGCCGCCTGCATCGGTTGCGGGGCCTGCGTGGCAGTCTGCCCGAATGCCTCCGCGATGCTCTTCACCTCGGCCAAGGTCAGCCAGTTGAACATGCTCCCGCAAGGCAAGCCGGAGAAGGATCGCCGGGCCCTGCGGATGGTTGGCGCCATGGACGCGGCCGGCTTCGGCAACTGCACCAACATCGGGGAATGCGAGGCGGCCTGCCCGAAGGGAATCAGCCTGGACTTCATCGCCAGGATGAACCGCGATTACGCCGTGGCCTCGGTGAAGCAATTCCTCGGCATGGTCGGCTCCGTTTGAGGGTACTCTTGACAAGGGTCCGGGCGCGTTTATCGCTAACAATATGCGTCTGAGTGAGTTCCGGAGGTCCGGCCCGCCGGAGGCTCCACATTACTAGGAATCCATGGGATCCGAAATGATCATAGCCTTCCTCTTAGGCCTCCTGTTCTCGGGAGTGGTTTGCTACCTGCTTCACATGCGGCTGAAAAAAATCGGCGAGGAGCGGGTTCGCGAACGCTGCCGGATTGCCGAGCGGGAAAAGCAGCTCCACATGGAGGAATGGACCAACCGCAAGGAGCTGGAATACGAGCGCCGGGTCTCGGAACTGGAGCGGGATTTCCGGGAGCGCGAACTGGAACTGCGAAGCCGCGAGGAGGAAGCCAACGGGGTCCTCATGTCGGCGGAAAAGGACCGCGACGCGCTGGAACGCCGCCGAACCGAGATCGAGGAGAAGTACGAGACCCTTGAGAAATCCGAGGACCGCCTGCGCGAATTGATCAGCGAATACCGCAACCGCCTCCAGGAAACCGGACAGATGGGCATGGAGGCGGCCCGCGAGCACCTGCTCGAACTGGCCCAGCGCGAATGCGAGGACGAGGTCCGGGCCATGAAGGACGAGGTCCTCGGAAGGGCCGAGAAGGACATCGAGAACGAGGCCCGCCGGACCCTGATTGCCTGCATGCAACGGCTCAGCGCGGCCCCGCATGAGGATATCACGGCGACCATCGTCTCCCTCCCCAGTGACGACATGAAGGGCCGGATCATCGGCCGCGAGGGCCGGAACATCAAGTCCTTCGAGTCCATGACCGGGACCACCCTCCTGATCGACGAGACCCCGGACAGCGTGCTGATTTCCTCTTTTGACCCGGTCCGCCGGGAGACCGCCCGCCTGGCCCTGGAATCCCTCATCAAGGATGGCCGGATCCATCCCAGCAGCATCGAGGAAGCGGTCAAGCGGGCCGAGGAGGACGTCAAGCACAGCGTGGTGGCCAGCGGTGAGGACGCCCTGCGGCAATTGCGCCTGAGCCGGATGCATCCGGAGGTGGTGTCCGCTCTCGGTAAACTGCGCTTCCGCCTGTCCAACAACCAGAATTCCCTGGAGCATTCCCTGGAGGTGTCCCATCTCTGCTCGCTGATGGCTTCCGAACTGGGCCTGGAAACCGAAATCGCCAAACGCTGCGGACTCCTGCACGACATCGGCAAGGTCCTGGACCAGGAGCACGAGGGCAGCCATGCCAAGGCCGGGGCCTATTTCCTGAAGCGGGTCGGCAACGAGGATCCACGGGTCATCAACGCCGTGGCCGCCCACCATGGCGAGGTGCCCGCGGAAAGTCCCTACGTGGGGCTGGTCATGGTCGCAGACAGCCTCAGCGCGATGCGTCCCGGCGTCCGGGGCGACAGCCTCGACGGTTACCTGCAGCGCATCCGCAGCCTGGAACAGATCGCCACCTCCCTGCCCGGGGTCAACGAGGCCTACGCCATCCAGGCCGGCCGGGAAATCCGGGTCATCGTCTGTCCGGACAAGGTCTCCGAGGCCGATGCCTCCATCCTGGCCCGCAAAATTCGCCGCCGGATCGAGGACGAGCTGCAGTACCCGGGCACCATCAAGGTCACTGTGGTCCGGGAACAGCGGTTCGAGGAAACCGCCCTGTGATCCTTCGAAACGCCTGAATTCAGGCGTTTTTTGTGCCCGCCTTTCCCGGTGCGCCGGCCAGCATGGTCCCCATGCCCCGACGCAAGAGCAGACCCCCCGAGGAGCCTTTCCAGATGGCCCCCATGATCGACATGGTGTTCCTGCTGCTGGTCTTTTTCATGACAGTCAGCACCCTTGCCAGGGAGGCCCGCCCGGAGCTGGACCTGGCCCTTTCCCGGACCGCCCGGGTCCCCGAGGAGGCCCCGCCGCGTGATATCCTGACCGTCCTCCGCGATGATACCGGGTCGCGGATTTACTGGCGGAACCGCCAGGTTGAACTGGACCAGCTGGAAACACTCCTCCGGGAATCGGCCCGGAATCCCGACTCGCAGCTCCTCCTGCGCGGGGGACCGGAGCTCCCCTGGTCGGAATGGCAACGGATCCTCGCCCTGGTCCGGGAAGCCGGGATCCGGGACCTGGTCTTCGCCACCTTCGAGGAGTGAACCTGCCGTGAGCCGCCGTCGCCAGTTTCTGGATACACCGGAGATCCCCATCGCCCCCATGATCGACTGCGTCTTCCTGATGCTGGTCTACTTTATGACCACCAGTTCCCTGGAGAAGTCGGAGGCCGACCTCCCTTTCCCGGCCGGCCGGCCGGGCCTGGCCAGCGACCCGCTGCCGCAAATCGATGAGCAGCGGCTGGCCATCGATGCCGCGGGAACGGTGCTCTGGAACGGTTCCCGCTTCGACATGCTGGACGGCTCCGGGCTGTCCCCGCTGCGGCAGCGCCTGGCCGCCTTCGAACAGACCTGCCGGTCTGCCGGTAGTGAAGCCTCGCTACAGATCCTGCCGGACCGGGATGCCCCGCACCAGGCGCTGGTCAGCACCCTCGACGCGGTCTCGCTGACCGGGATCGAACAGGTGCACCTGCCCTGAGCGGACCTTCCCTCAGGCCTCGACCAGTCCCTGCTGGATGGCGAACCGGGTCAGGCTGGCCACATCGTGGATGTCCAGCTTGCTCATCACGTTGGACCGGTGGGTGTCCGCGGTCTTGACGCTGATGTCGAGGCGGACTGCCACTTCCTTGGTGGTGTGGCCTTCCGCGATCAGCTGCAGGATCTCGCGCTCACGCCGGGTCAGTTGATCGAGGGAATCGGTCACTTGGGGATTGAGCATGATCTCCCGCATGATCTCCAGGACCTGGGTGCTCATGAAGGATTCTCCGTTCAGGACCCTCTTGATGGCTGTCTCCAATTCGTCGACCGAGGCGTTTTTATGGACGATGCCGTTGACCCCGGCCTTGAGGGAAGCCTGCACCCGTTCCCGGGAGGGATGCCCGGAGAAGACCAGCAGCTTGATCGAGGGGAATGCCTTGCGCAGCTGCCGGACAATTTCCAGGCCGTTCAGGCTGGGCAGCATGATGTCGATAATGGCCATGTCCGGCTTCATTTCCTTGCAGGCCTGCAGGCCTTCCAATCCGTCTCCGGACTGGCCGGCCAGGTGCAGGTCGGATTGATCTTCTATCAGGCGGCAAACCAGCTCCCGCAGGATCTGCTGGTCCTCAATGACGTATATGGATTTCATTTCTGGGTATTGTTGGATGAGTCAGCAGGGTGGCATTTTAGGTCAAGGTAATGGGCCCGCAAGGCTGTATAGTCGGCCTCCCGGGATCCGCTCAGGATGACGTGGTCGAAGTGGTCCGCGACCTTGATTTCCTCCTCCGCGCTGCGCAGGCGGCGCTGGATCTCGGCTTCGTCATCGGAGCCCCGGTGCAAGAGGCGCTCCCGGATCTGTTCCAGGGAACGGGGCTTGATGAAAATGGTGTGGACCTTGCCTTCCAGCTCCGGGCTGGACCTGGCCTTGAGGCGGAAGGTTTCCGCTCCCTGGACGTCGATGTTGAGGAGAATGTCATGGCCTCCCTCCAGCATGCGCAGGATGTGGGCCCGCTCCGACCCGTAGTAGCGTCCGTGCACGAGGGCCCATTCGATGAAATCGCCGTTGCGGATTCTCCGGGCAAATTCCTCCTTCCCGAGAAAGTGGTAATCGACGCCGTCAACCTCGCCGGGACGGGGTTGCCGGCTGGTGCTGGTCACCACCCGGCGGATGGAGTCGCCGAATTCCTCCAGCAGGCGGTCGCAGAGGGTGGTTTTGCCCGACCCGGCCGGACCGCTGATGATGATCACGTGCGTCGGTGAAGAGGGTAGGGGAGTCATGGGCTGGAGGATATGGCTCAGGGATCAAGGTCCATCAGGATTTCCCGGGGGCTGGACCCGTTTTCCGGACCGACCATGCCTTCGCCCTCGAGGATTTCCATGATCCGGGCGGCGCGGTTGTAGCCGATCTTGAGTCGGCGCTGGAGCATGGAGGTGGACGCACGCTTGGAATTGCGGATCACCTCGATGGCATCCGGGACCAGCTCGTCGTCCCATTCGCCATCGACCCCTCCGGCGCCGGCTTCCTCGGGATTGTCGATGTTCTTCTGGAAGGACTCGTCGAACTCGGGTTCGCCGTTCACCTCGCGGATATGGTGGACGATGTTGGTGATCTCGTCATCGCCGACAAAGGCGCCCTGGGCCCGCACCAGATCGGCGGAACCCGGGGGCAGGAAGAGCATGTCCCCCTTGCCGATGAGGTGGTCGGCTCCCATGGTGTCGAGAATGGTCCGGGAATCGACCTTGGAGGCGACCTTGAAAGCGATCCGGCTGGGCAGGTTGGCCTTGATGACCCCGGTGATGACATTCACCGAGGGACGCTGGGTGGCCAGGATGAGGTGGATCCCGGCGGCGCGGGCCAGCTGGGCCAGGCGGGCGATCCCGGTCTCGATATCGGCCGGGGCGACCATCATCAGGTCGGCCAGCTCGTCCACGATGCAGACGATGTAGGGGAGCTTGCTGGGCGGTGTATCCATCGCGTCCGGATCGCGGGGAACCTCGATGGAGGCCGCCCCGGCCCGTTCCTCCGG
>CAJXMX010000008.1 GCA_913056355.1 uncultured Opitutales bacterium | reverse complement strand
TACCATTCCGGGTGGTGGATCTCGTCGTACCCCATCCGTGGATCGCCGGTAATTTCCGCTTCCAGGACGTTCTGGACAAAGGATTCCGTCCCCTTGCCCTGGATCACCACCTTGCCGCTCTTGTAGGCCACGATGTTGACCTGGTCATGCGGACCCTTGAAGGCGAACAGGCTGTGATCCACGTGGTAGTAGCCGTACACCCGCTTGTCACAGACCTCCTCCAGCTTCTCCAGCTGCTCCGGATTGAGGGTGATCGTGTAGAGGGTCTTGACCTGGGGTTCGTCGCTGTCGCCGCTTTTTTTCTTTTTCATCGGGAATTTTATCGAATGCCTAAGGAATCTAGGTTTTTCCCTTTTGCATGCGAGGGGAATTCTCAGATTTTCGGAAGCGGCTCCTGCGGTGGTTCGACCGCGAAAAGCGGGACCTTCCCTGGCGGGCCGAGACCTCCCTGTACCGGACCGTGGTCTCCGAGTTCATGCTCCAGCAGACCCAGGTCGAGACCGTCCTCCCCTATTTCGACCGCTGGATGAAGCGGTTTCCGGACTTTGCCAGCCTGGCCTCGGCGAGCGAGGAAGCGGTCCTCCGGGAATGGGAGGGACTGGGCTACTATTCCCGGGCCCGCAACCTGCATCGCCTGGCCCGCTCCATTGTCGAGAAGGGGGTGCCCCGGGATACCGGTGAATGGCGCCAGCGCCCGGGCATCGGCCCCTACACCGCGGCCGCCATTTCCAGCATCGCCCAGGGATTGCCGGAACCGGTCATCGACGGGAACGTGATCCGCGTGCTCTGCCGGCTCAACAACGACGCCGGCCCGGTCAAGTCCTCCGCGGAGGCCCAGAAACGGCTCCTCCCATTGGCCCGGGAGTTGATGGATGACTCCCGCCCGGGCGATTTCAACGAGGCCCTGATGGAACTGGGGGCCGTCGTCTGCCGCAAGGTCCGGCCGGCCTGCCTCCTCTGCCCGGTCAGCGACCACTGCCGGGCCCGGGCCGCGGGGACGCAGGAATCCATTCCCGTGATCCCCCGCAAGGCCACCCTCCGCCGCGAAGTCCACCGGGCCTGGGTCCGGGATGGAGACCGCCTGCTCCTGCATTTCAACAATGAAAAGGCCAGCCGCCTGGCCGGCATGGCCGAGCTGCCGACCCTTCCCAAGGCTCCGCCGGGCCCGCCCCTGCTGACCCGGTCCCGCGGAATTTCCTCGGAGCGGATCCGGGAATCGATCCATTCCATTTCCCCCGCCGACCCCCTTCTCGGAAGTTGCCTTTCCCGGCCGGAAACCCGCTGGATCGCCCTCGGGGAGCTGGCTTCGGTTTCCCTCTCCGGGCCCCACCGGCGCTGGATCCGGGAACTGCTCCGGCAAGGCCATTAGCGCCTGTAATTCCAGGGCCAAGTTTTGGTAATTACAGGGAAGCCCGGAATTTTGGCCTTTTCAGCCAGGGCAGAAATATTTTTGTTGTACAACACAATATCTTGGGGTTACAAAAGGGTTTACCCCCAATATATTGTTAACAGCTTATTCACAAACTTCTTAACATATTCACCATCAACCGCTCTCAATACCGAACTCCAGCTCAATGAAAACCGCTTCCAGCCACACTGACCAACCCCCCGCCGCCACTGAGAAAGCCCCCGCCGCCACTGAGAAAGCCCCCTCCGCCGAGGCCCTGCTCAAGGAATACAGTTTCGCCAATCCGGACCGCCATCCCTACGAGGAAATGGAATGGGAAATGCGCTCGGCCAGCATCAAGGACGAAAATGGAAAGACGATTTTCGAGCAGGCCGATATCGAAGTGCCGAAGCCTTTCTCGGAGCTGGCGGCCAAGATCCTTTCCTCCAAGTACTTCTACGGCGATGTGGATCGCGGATCGGATCCGGCCACCGGGGGGCGTGAACGCTCTTTCCGCCAGGTCGTCGACCGCGTGGCCAAGACCCTGACCAAATGGGGACTGGAGGACGGCTATTTCCAGACTGAAAGCGAGGCCCGGATTTTCGAGGAAGACCTGACCTGGATGCTCATCAACCAGACCGGCGCCTTCAATTCCCCGGTCTGGTTCAACCTCGGGCTCTTCGAGGCCTACGGTGTGGGCAAGGACTCGGCCCGCGGCAACTACTTCTGGAACCAGGAGACGGAACAGGTCGAGCGCGCCCCCAACCAGTACCAGTACCCCCAGTGCTCGGCCTGCTTCATCCAGCATGTCGAGGACGACCTGGAATCGATCATGGGCCTGGCCCAGGCCGAGGCCATGCTCTTCAAGTTCGGCAGCGGCAGCGGGACCGACCTCTCCTCCATCCGTTCGACCAAGGAGAAGCTTTCCGGAGGTGGCAAACCCAGCGGTCCGCTCAGCTTCCTGGCCGTCTACGACTCGGTGGCCGGCGTCGTCAAGAGCGGCGGCAAGACCCGGCGGGCGGCCAAGATGAACACCCTCAAGGACTGGCACCCCGACATCGAGGAATTCATCGAGGCCAAGAAAATCGAGGAGCGCAAGGCCTGGGCCCTCATCGAGCAGGGCTACGATCCCTCCTTCAACGGGGAAGCCTACGGTTCCATCCGCTTCCAGAACGAGAACCTCAGCATGCGGACCTCCGATGCCTTCATGGAGGCCGCGGCCATCAACGGCGACTGGTGGACCCGGCGGGTCACCGACGGCAAGCCCTGCGAGAAGAAGAATGCCGGGGCCCTGATGAACCTCATCGCCGAAGGGACGCACCTCTGCGGCGACCCCGGCCTGCAGTTCGACGACACCATCCACAAGTGGCACACCTGCAAGGGTTCCGGACGGCAGAACTGCACCAATCCCTGCAGCGAATACCTTTTCCTCGACAATTCCGCCTGCAATCTGGCCAGCATCAACCTGCTCAAGTTCCGCACCAAGCAGGGCTTCGACTTCGAGCGCTTCGCCCGGGCCTGCCGGATCTTCATCATCGCCCAGGAAATCATTGTCGACCGCTCGTCCTATCCCACGGCGGCCATCACCTACAATTCCCACTGGTTCCGCACCCTCGGTCTGGGCTTCGCCAACCTCGGGGCGCTGCTGATGTCCTACGGCCTCCCCTACGACTCCGACCGCGGCCGTTCCCTGGCCGCCCTGATCAGTGCCGTCATGACCGGCACCGCCTACCGGACCTCGACCGAGCTGGCCCGCCTCAAGGGTCCCTTTGCCGGCTACAAGGACGCGCGCTACTGGGGCTGCGACGAACCCCCGGCCAAGGACAATGTCGATTCCATGCTGGAGGTCATTGAGATGCATCTCAAGTCCCTCGATGAAATCGACGAATCCGTGGATCCTGAAATGATGGCTTATGCCCGCTCGACCTGGCGCCAGGCCCTGCAGCAGGGACGCCAGCACGGTTACCGCAACGCCCAGGTCACTGTCCTGGCCCCCACCGGGACCATCGGCTTCCTGATGGACTGCGACACCACCGGCATCGAGCCGGCCATCGGCCTTGTGGCCTACAAGTCCCTGGCCGGGGGCGGCATGCTGCAGCTCCCGATCAAGTCCATTCCCCAGGCCCTCGAGAACCTCGGCTACAAGGCCTCGGAGCGCGAACGGATCCTCGGGCACATCCGGGACCACGGCACGGTGGAACCGGTCAAGGTCAAGGGCGAGACCGTCAGGAGCGGCCTCAAGGAGGAGCATTTCGCCATCTTCGACACGGCCTTCCGCTCCGGAAGCGGCCAGCGCGTCCTGACCCATCTGGCCCACATCGACATGATGTCGGCCGTCCAGCCCTTCCTTTCGGGGGGCATTTCCAAGACGGTCAACATGCCGCACGAGGCAACCATCGAGTCGATCAGGGAAACCTATTTCTATGCCTGGCGGAAAGGCATCAAGGGGGTGGCCATCTACCGCGACGGCTCCAAGCGGAGCGCCCCGGTCAAGACCCGCAAGGACGAGGAGACGAAGACCGGTTCCGGCAAGGAAATCCAGATTGTCACCGAGCCCTACCGGCGGCACCTGCCGGACACCCGGGAATCCAAGACCCACAAGTTCAGCATCGCCGGGACCAAGGGTTACCTGACCGTCGGCAAGTTTGACGATGGAGCCCCCGGCGAAGTCTTTATCCAGATGTCCAAGGCCGGAAGTACCATCAACGGCCTGATGGACACCATCGGCACCCTCCTTTCCATGTGCCTCCAGTATGGCGTTCCCCTGGAAACCATCGTCAAGAAGTTCTCCCACATCCGTTTCGAACCGGAGGGAATGACCCGCAACCAGGACATCCCCATGGCCAAGAGTGTCATGGACTACCTGTCCCGCTGGCTCGGCATGGAATTCATTTCCGGCTACCGGCAGAAAATGTCTCCCGCAGCACAGGCTGAAACAACCCTCGAGGACCGATCCCCCGATTCGGTCGCCATCGAGAAGGAGGACGAGGGAACAGAAAGGCAGCTGTCTCCCGAGCAAATGGAACTCCTGACACAGTCCGAAGGCCACCTGACCTGCTCCGAGTGCGGCAGTTCCAAGGTCAAGGTCACGGGCACCTGCGCCTGTTGCCTCAACTGCGGTACCTCACTCGGCTGTAGTTGATTTCTCCTGACAACCAAACTAGACGCGGGGACCCCGGAATTCCGGGGTCCCCGGATTTTTGGGGAATTTGACAACCCGCGTCCCTGCGGAGATTGGCCCATCATCAGGCTTGGCGATGAGCCTCGGATATGTATCAATGAGGCTTATGGCACGCCCCGTTGCCGTCTACTATCACCCCGATTGCCTGCTGCACGACACGGGACCGCAGCATCCCGAGACCGTGGCCCGCCTGACTGTGGCCAAGGCCGCGCTGGATGCCTCGCGTTTCGCCTCGTTGATCCACTGGCAACTGCCCGAACCTGCCGAGGTGCGCTGGATCGAGCGGATCCACACGGCCGAGTACCGGCAGTTCATCGAGGAATCCTGCCTGCGCGGAAAGCATTTTGTCGACATGGGGGAAACCGCCGTCTGCCAGGAATCCTACCGCGCCGCCCTGCTTTCGGCGGGGGCGGCCATCCAGGCTGTGGATTCCGTCATGCAGGAAGGATACCAGCGGGCCTTTTGCCTGACCCGTCCCCCGGGCCACCACGCCAGCGAGGAACAGGCCATGGGCTTCTGCCTCTTCAACAACGTGGCCATCGCCGCCAATTACGCCCTCGAGGTCTACGGCCTGGAACGGGTCTGCATCGTTGACTGGGACGTCCACCACGGGAACGGGACCCAGGACATCTTCTACGGCAGCCCCACCGTCCTCTTCTGCAGCCTGCACCAGTTGCCGCTATATCCCCACACCGGGGAATCCCATGAGACGGGCACCGGTGCCGGGAAGGGAATGACGGTCAACTGCCCCCTCCCTTTCGGCGCCGGCATCGATCTCTACCATGAGTCCTGGGAGCACGACCTGGCCCCGGAAATCCGGGCCTTCCAGCCCCAGCTGATCCTCATTTCAGCCGGATTCGACGCCCACCGGGAGGACCCGCTGGCCGACATCGAACTGGATGCCCGCGACTACTACCACATGACCCGCTGGGTTCTGGAAATAGCGGAGGAGTCCGCCCATGGCCGTGTGGTCTCCATGCTGGAGGGCGGATACAACCTGGAAGCCCTGGCCGAGTCCGTGAAGGAACACCTCCGCGCCATGGCCGAGGCGGATTAGCCGCACCCGCCGCAAACCGTATCCGCGGCACTGGCACCGGAGCGGATCAGAAGACCCGGCCCCGGTAATCGAAGACGGTGGTTCCGGGTCCGATGGCCTCGACGATGTTGGCCGTGGGCCGGCCGTCGCTGTAGTTTACCAGCTGGCCGCCGTCCTCGGAAAGGTCCCGGTAAAATTCCACATGACCGTCGAGGAAGACAATGAAGCCTCCCCGATCCCCATAGACGCCGGGCCTGGATTCGCCAAAGGAGGCCCATCGGCCGTCGGTCCCCAGTCCGCGGGTCCAGGCCACCGGGGTCGTCGACGGATTCGAGGCCGTGCTGGTACCGCTGACCACCGCCACCCCGACCGGCCAGCTGTCGAACCCGGCAACCGGCTCCCATGAGCTGCCGATGCCCGGCTGGACCAGGACGGGCGGCATCGCTTCCGCCACCTGGGCCAGGAGGGGATCCTCCTCGAAAAGATACAGTCCCGCCTCGCGGACCCCCGTCTCAGCCGCCAGCCGCGCCATCCAGTCGCCGAGGTCGCTTCCACTCAGGCTGCGGCCGGTCATGCTGTGGTAGGTGGCCACGGCCAGCCCGATCTGGCGCAGCTTCTGTCCGGTGGCCATGCGCTGGGCCTTTTCCCGGACCACTCCCACCGAGGGAACCAGCATGCCCATGAGAATGGCCATCACACCCAGCACCATCAGCATCTCTATCAGACTGAAACCCGCTCGCTTTTTGTTCATTCCGCCATACTGGAGACGGAGGAATGACCGCCAATACGGGCTTTTAGTCAATTTCAGGCAGACGGAACGGGGTTTTCCTTGTTGACCAGCAGGCAATCCACTACGGTCTGGCCCGTTGCGTTATCGGATCTTCGGAGGATGTCTTTTCTAATCCAGAAAGGAAAGCCCCTGCGCAAGCAGTTTCGGGCTGTATTGACTGAACGGATACAAAAGGCCATGAGGGAGCTGGATTCCCATGGCCCGGATCATCCGCGGGGACTCCATTCCGCCCGCAAGGACCTGAAGCGAAGCCAATCCCTGCTGTGCCTGTTGCGGGGAAAGGAACTTGGGCCCATGGCCCGCGACCTGGAGAAGGACATCCGGGGAATGGCCCGCAGCCTCTCCTTCAACCTTGACCGGGAATTCCTGGCCGGCCTGTTGAGGCGCTGGATCAGGGACACGGAAGATCCCCTACTGGCCGAGGCCTGCCAACTGCTCAGGACCTACCTGAAGCGCGACGAGGTGGGATTCGGGGAAATCGACCCGGCCCTGCGGGAGCAGGTCCTGAAGGAGGGAGAGCACATCTGCCGGAAAATCCTCCTGGCCGACCTGAAAGCCCTGCGCCGGAAGACCCTGCGCGACGGCGCCGAACATGCCTACCTCAAGCTGCAGGACGCCATGGCAGCCTACCGGAACGCACCCAACAACGAATCGCTGCACCAGCTCCGGAAGGCCGCCAAGGAACACTTCCACCACCGCAAGGTCCTCCGCAAATGCCTGGACCTGAAAAAGGCCAGGACCCGGCAGGTTTCCCGCTTTGAGGAGAGTCTGGGCCAGTTCCGGGACTGTGACCTGGTCCTGGAGACCGTGGCCAACCACTGGGATTGCGGACTCGATCCGGACCACGTGGCGGCGCTGGTCATCAAGGCCGAGACGGAAAAGGAGGACCTGCTGGCGAAAGCCCTTGAACTCGGCCGGCGCTTTCTGGATCCGGATCAGTCGGAGGCGTTATCCGGATAGTGGCCGAGGGGAAAACTATCGATTCCCATGGTTTCCCGCAGGTAACGGGCCAGGACTTCCGTCTGGCCATGGGTGACGGCCACCCGGCGGGCTTTGGAGCATCGGATACAGCGCAGGATACCATTCCAGTCGGAGTGGTCCGAAAGGACAAATCCGCGGTCGACATCCCGTCCGCGCCGGGCGGAGCGGATTTGCAGCCAGCCGCTGACCGCGGCGTAGGACAAGGGACGCAGGGCGCGCAGCGCGGGAGGTTCCTCGCCCGAGAATGAGATCAGGAGGAGGCCCCGTCCTTTCAATGCCGCCATGCCGGACTCGTCCAGCTCGTGCACTTCCGGGAGGGATACTCCGGCAGCCCGGTAGTGGGGCAGGAAGGCGCGGGCCGGACCGGCGACCCCGATGGGGCCCTGTCCCGGATCGAGGGACGAGAGGATGCGCTGGGTCTTGCCGAGGGGGTAGCAGGGCAGGATGGAGGTGCGCCCCCGGGACTGGTTGAACCGCCACCAATGGTGAATGTCGTCCATCACCAGGGCCGGATCCGGCCATTGGTAAACGGGAAGCCCGAAGGTGGACTCGGTGACCAGGAAGTCGCATTCCAGGGGCTCCCACGGCTCGGCGGCGGCATGGGCATGGGTGGCGTTGTAGTCGCCCGTGACGACGGTTACCCGGCCCTTGAGCTCCAGGCGGACCTGGGCCGAACCGAGAATATGCCCCGCCGGATGGAGGGTGATTCCCACCCCGCCCAGACGGAGTCCCTGTCCGAATTCCAGGGCCTGGATCTCCGCCTGTTTTCCCACCCGCTGGCGCAGGAGAGGCTCGCCGCTGGAGGCGCAGATGTAACCGCCCATACCCCGGCGGGCATGGTCGGAATGGGCATGCGTGGTCACCGCCAGATGGACCTTTTTCGACGGATCAATGTGGAATCCCCCGGCCGGACAATAAAGCCCGGCGCTTGTCATCTGGAGGATGTCGGATTCATTGGGACCCACAAACTGATTGAACCCCATTCAGTGTCCGAAACAAATGGATATTCCCGAAACATGGCAAATTGCCTTCTTACTGGTGGCCTTTCCCCTGATCGGGGCCGGTATTGGCTGGCTGACCAACCGGCTGGCCATCCAGATGCTTTTCCGTCCACGTAAGCCGAGGAAAATCCTCTTCTGGACGGTTCAGGGACTGATTCCCCGGCGTCAGGAGGAGATGGCGGTCCGGGTCGGTGAAATTGTCGAGACGGAGCTCTTCAACCAGCACTTGATCCGCGAGGAAATCCGCAAGATGGACCTTCATCCGCACCTGCAGCAGCTGGCCACCAACATCGTCTGGGACCGGCTCGCGCCGCGCCTCCGGGCCATTCCCCTTCTCGGCAACCTGGTCAACGACAAGCTCCTCTACAACCTCAACAAGATCGCCCTGGAATGCATCGTCGGGGAAACCGAGCCGCTCCTGGAAAAAGTCTCCATGGAGGTCGAAAAGCAGATCGCGGTGCGGAAAATCGTGGAGGACAAGATCCACGCCTTTGATCTGGACCAACTGGAGGACATCGTCCGCAAACTGGCCCACAAGGAATTCCGCAGCATCGAGATCCTCGGTGCCGTCATCGGTTTCGCCGTGGGCCTGGTCCAGAGCCTCCTGATGGTCCTGGCACAAATGACCTGAGGTCCCGAAGGCGCAGCGCGCCGCCCGACCGTAGCCGTGGTCGACGCCGGCAGGCCGCCAGGCCGGAAGGCGAGGCCACGGAACACGGAACACGAAACGCGGGGCATCGAATTCGCCATCCACCGCCACTGTGACCGTGGCCTCCTCGCCCCAAGGGGCTCGGTCGACCACGGCTACGGTCGGCCGGCGCGCAGCGCCTATGCATCGACCTCAATCAAGCAGGTAGCGGCTCTTGGCAGGAATACCGTTACGCTTGATTAATTGACGGTATTCCGCGTCGAAGGTTTGGCGTTCGTGGTGTTTCCGTTGGTTCCTGATATAGCGAGCCACACGGGGCGCAAGGGACGGGCTTACGGAGAAAGCTCCATATCCAACTTGCCAATGGAATTGCCCGGGAACCCTCCCGGTCCGATTAATCCAATTGGAGGCTGGCGTTTTGAGAATCTCAAGCAGCTGGGGGATGTTCATGGACTTGGGTGGCTCAACCAAGGCATGCACATGGTTTTCAATTCCGCCAATTTGAACCGGGTGGATTCCCTTTCGCTTCGCGGATCCAGCTATGTAGCGCCATAACGCTTCCTCCCACTCTGCAGCCAGACACATTTGCCGGTATTTTG
Organism: uncultured Opitutales bacterium; assembly: GCA_913056355.1. Lineage (GTDB taxonomy): Bacteria > Verrucomicrobiota > Verrucomicrobiia > Opitutales > Oceanipulchritudinaceae > Oceanipulchritudo. The sequence continues at coordinate 25,252 of CAJXMX010000008.1, read as the reverse complement.
TACTCCAGACGCAGTGTATGAGCAGACGGACATAGCTATTGGCCATGCGACCAGGTTGAAGATTGAGGAATAATCTCCAATCCGGTGAATTACCTGAATTTGACTACGATCACTGTACGCGCAGGGCGACCATCGGGTCAAGGCGGCCGGCCCGGCGGGCGGGGAAGCCGTTGGCGGCCAGGGAAACGGTGAAGAGCACCAGCAGGGCCCCGAGGTAACTGTAGTATTCGGTTGGCAGGCCCTGGAAGGAGATGTCGAGGATCCGGACCAGGGCAATGGAGATCAGGCCGCCCAGGAACAGGCCGATCAGGGTATTCCGCAAGCCGCGCAGGAGGACCATCCCGCGGATATGGGCGGGACTGGCCCCGATGGCCATGCGGATCCCGATTTCCACCACCCGCTGGCTGACCGAGTATTGAATAATTCCATACACGCCGGCGGCGGCCAGGAGGAGCGCCATCGCTCCGAAGGTGGTAAAGAGCCCGAGAAAGAAACGGAAGAAGAAGAAATTGTCGCTGATGTGTTCCTCGAAGGTCTGGGCATCGGTGAAGGCGACATCGGGATCGATCAGGGAAATCGCCTTCTGTACTTCCGGAATCAGGGAATGCGGATCCCGTCCGGTACGCATGAAGACCTGAAGGTCTCCCCACAGCGCCTGGGCCTGGGGACGATAAAAGCCGGCCCCGTCATCCTCGTCGTTGACCATGCCGGCCATCTTGAGGTCGGGAACCACCCCGATGACCAAATGCATCTTCTCCTCCTCGGTGGCATAATCACCCTTCCCTTCCATGTAGAAGGTCTGCCCGATGGGATTCTGCCGGGGCCAGAATTTCTCGGCCATGACGGTGTTGATGATGGCCACGTTACCCTTCTCGCGGGTATCCGTGTCATCGAAGTCCCGTCCGTTGACCAGTTCAACCCCGAGCGCCTCGAAGTAGCCGGGCGTGACCACGTCCACCCGGACCTGCGGGTAATCCTCCTTGCCGGCATAATCCACGCCGGGAATGCGGATCGGGTCCTGCATGGAATAGAGGCCGGGCATGTTGAAGCCCAGTCCCACCTTTTCAGCTCCCGGCACCTGCCGCAGCTCCCGGTGGACATTCTCCCAGAAGAGACGGGCGTCCTCCGGATCGGGGTAGGACTGGCTGTCAATGGCCAGGCTTCCCACCAGCAGGCCCCGGGACTCGAATGGATAATCCATCGCGGCCATGAGGATAATGGCTGCGATCAACCGCCCGGCGGCCACCAGGAGGGCGAAGGAAAAGGCCAGCTGCATGATGGTGCTGATCGAGCTGAGGCGCCCCAGCCGCACACTGGACCCGGTCCGCTGGCCATCGTTGAGCAGACCGCTGATGTTCGGACGGGAGGCCCGCATGGCGGGAAGGAATCCGGAAACCAGAACCGCCATCAACATCAGCCCGAGGGCCATCAGTATGCCCACCGGATCGAGGGTCCATTCCATGAACTGCGGCGGATGAAAACGCCGGTTGGAAACGAAATCCCACAGGTAGGAAAGGGCCCGCATGGCCACCAGGAGCCCGATGGCCGCCCCGATCAGGCCGTAGAGGAGCGACTCGGTGAGGATCTGGATGACGATCCGCCGCCGGCTGGCCCCGAGGGCGCTGCGGATTGCCAGCTCGTTGCTGCGCACCACCATCCGGGCCGAAAGGAGGCTGGAAACATTGGAACAGGCGATCAGGAGAACCAGGAAGGTCGCCGCGAACATGCTCCACAGGAGGAGCCTGATTTCCTTCCCGACAAACTCGTTGAACAGGGGCTCCAGATGCGGCTCGGAGTGGACGAGCTCGCTGACTCCCTGGCTCTGGTCGATCCGGTCGAAGATGAGGCTGAACTCGGTTCGCGCATCCCGCAGGGAACGGTCTTCCCTGAGCCGGCCGACCAGGGTCACGAAGTCGATCCAGCCGGTCTGGGACTTTAAGGTCTCCGGCACCAGCGGGATCCAGACCTCCTGGTTGAAAGGAAAGTCATAGCCGCGTGGCATGACCCCGATCACCGTGAACGGCTGGCCCTCGCAGATAACCTGGCTGCCGACGATCTCCGGGTCGGAGGCGAAGTGTTCCCGCCACACGCGATCGCTCAGCATGAGGACCTTGCCGTTGGTCTCCGTCGCGTCCTCCTCGCTGATGAGCCTTCCCAGGGCCGGGGATACGGGCATGACCTTGAAGAAGCTGGGCGAAACGTACACCCCGTTCATCCGGTGGGGAAGCCCCGGGCGGCCGACGGTCACCCCGTCGTTGGTCATGGCCGCGAGTTCCTCGAAGCTGGTCTGCTGCTCAAGGATCTGCTGGTACTCCTCCACGTGGATAAGCGTATCGGGATCGGCCAACTGGATGAGGTTCTGCCGTTGCACGTGAATGATCCGGCCCTGGTCCTCGAAGGGAAGGCCGCGTCCCACCACCGCCCAGGTGATGCTGAACATGAAGGTGCTCAGGCCGATCCCACAGGCCAGGCAGAATACGGCCAGGATCGTGGCTACCGGGCTGCGCCGGATGAGGCGGAAACCAAAACGCAGGTCTTCAAGAAATACGGAGTTCATAGAGGTAACAGAAAAGGATACGCGATGGCTGGCGGCTGGGTTACATATTCTTGAGCGAGGAGGGGTTCATGCCGGAGTCCGGTAGATCCTACTGCACCCGCAGGGCTTCCATGGGATCCATGCGGGAGGCCCGCCGGGCGGGAAACCCGTTGGCGAAGAGGGAGACTACGAGGAGCACCAGGAGGGCCCCGAGAAAGCTGTAGTTCTCATCCGGCAAACCCACGAAGGCCAGGCTGAGAACCTGGATCAGGGCCATCGAGATGAACCAGCCGATAACCAGGCCGATGACGGTGTTGCGCAACCCCTGCAGCAGGACCATCCAGCGGATGCGGGCGGGAGTGGCCCCGAGGGCCATGCGGATACCGACCTCGATGACCCGCTGGCTGACCGAGTATTGAATAATTCCATACACCCCGGCCGAGGCCAGCAACAGGGCCAGGACCCCGAAGGTGGAGAAAAGCGTGAGAAAGAACCGGAAGTAGAAGAAGCTGTCGCTGACGTGTTCCCGGAAGGTCTGGGCATTGGTGAAGGCCACATCCGGATCAATGGAGGCCACCGCCTTCCCGACCTCCGGGATGAGGGAATGCGGATCCATGTCGGTGCGGATTATGATCTGCAGGTCTCCCCACAGGGCCTGTCCCTGGGGACGGTAGAAGCCGGCCCCGTCGTCGTTGTTCAGGGTCAGGCCGTCCATCTTCAGGTCCGGGGCCACCCCGATGATGCGGTGCAGCTTTTCCGCCTCGTTGGCGTAATCCCCCTTGCCCTCCATGAAAAAGGTTTTCCCGATCGGGTTCTGGCGCGGCCAGAACTTGTCGGCCATGACCGTGTTGACGATGGCCACGTTCTCCTTGCCGCGGATGTCCCCGTCGTCGAAGTCCCTCCCGTTGACCAGTTTCACCCCGAGCGTGTCGAAGTATCCCGGCGTGACCACATCCACCCGGACCAGCGGGTATTCCTCCTTGTTGACATACATCTGGCCGGGAATCCGGATCGGGTCCTGCATGGAATTGACGCCCGGCATGTCGTAGCCGAGGGCCACGCTTTTCACCGCGGGCAGCGTCTTCAGTTTCCGGTGCACCTCCTCCCAGAACCGGACCTCGTCCTCGACATTTGGATACGACTCGTTGTCGATGCCGGTATTCCCGATCAGCAGGCCCCGCTCATCGAAGGGATAATCAATGAAGGAGAGCATGACTATGGCCGCGATGAGCCGGCCGGCGGCCACCAGGAGGGCAAAGGACAGGGAAAGCTGGAGGATGGTGCTGACGGTGCTGAGCCGCCCCAGGCGGAGACTGGAACCGGTGCGCTGGTTGTCGCTCAGGAGGGAACCGATGTTCGGCCGGGAGGCGCGCAGGGCGGGCAGGATGGCCGAGCCCAGGACGGAGAGGATCATCAGGCCCACGGCCACCAGGATGGATACCGGGTCGAGGGTCCATTCCATGAATTCCGGCGGGGCGAAGGGCCGTGACTGGACAAAGAGCCACACGTAATGCAGGGCCCGGTCCGCCACAAAAAGGCCGATGACGGTTCCGATGATTCCGTACAGCAGGGCCTCGGTAAGGATCTGGATCATGATCCGTCGCCGGCTGGCCCCAAGGGCGCTGCGGATGGCCAGCTCGTTGGTCCGGACCACCATCCGCGCCGTCAGCAGACTGGAAATATTGGAGCAGGCGATCAGCAGGACCAGAAAGGTCGCCCCAAACATGCTCCACAGGAGGAGCCGGACCTGCCCATCGACATAGAGTTCGGACAAGGGCCTCAGGTAAGGCCGGTTTCGCTCCTGCTGACGGATGCCCTGCCGCTCGTCGATGCGGCCCATGATGACCTGAAACTCGCTTTGGGCATCCCGAAGGGAGCGCCCTTCCCCGAGGGTTCCGACCAGGGTCACAAAATCAATCCAGCCGGTGAGGTCGCGCAAGGTCCCGGGCAGGAGGGGAATCCAGACTTCCTGGAGGAAGGGTAGGTCATATCCCGGCGGCATGACTCCCACCACCGTGAAGGGCTCCCCCTCGCAGACGACCTCGCTCCCGATAATGTCCGGATCCGAGGCAAAGTGTTCCCGCCACATCCGGTAACTCAGGATCAGGACCCGGCTTTTGGCCGGTTCGGCATCCCGGGGCTGGAAGACCCGGCCCAGCAGGGGCGAGACCGGCAGCACCTCGAAAAACGATGGGGTCACGTAGACGCCGTTCATGTGGTGGGGCTGGCCGGGCCGGCCGACCGTCACTCCGTCCGTGCTGATGGCCGCCAGGTGGCTGAAGCTGGTCTGCTGGCGGGCAATTTCCTGGTACTCGTCGAGGTGGATCAGGGAATTGGGATCGCCTAACTGGACCGTACTTCTCCTCGAGACATGAATGATCCGGTCCTGGTCCTCATAGGGAAGCCCGCGCCCCACTACCGCATAGGTGATGCTGAACATGAAGGTGGTCAGCCCGATGCCGCTGGCCAGGCAAAAGACGGCCAGCGCCGTGATCAGCGGGGTTCGCCGGATCAGCCGGAATCCAAACCTCAGGTCCTGCAGGAGAATACTGTTCATGGAGAGTGAGAAAACCCGAGTGTAAGGTTCCCTTCGCCAAAAGCGATCCTCCAGTTGGATCATTCCGGAGAACTCCGGAAGCGGTTATGGAATTTGGCAAATTCCCTTATTCCGCCGAGCGGATGGCCGCCAGCTGGGTCTCCATCTCCGCCACGTCCTGCTCGGTCAGCGGATAGAGCAGCATGACCAGCCCGTTGGCCAAAGCAAAGCCCGCCGGGATCAGGCAGAACATGACCCGGATCCCCAGCAGCGCGAGGGAGGTCTGCTCCTCATTGGCGACGAACCCGAATCCGCTCAGCATCCAACCGCTCAAGGTGCCCCCCATCATGAGGCCCATCTTCTGGGCGAACATGGCTGCCGAGAAGACCAGGGCCGTCGTCCGCCGGCCGTACTTCAGTTCGCCGTAGTCGGCCACGTCGGTGTACATGGCCCAGACCAGGGCCGGGGTCGGGCCGGCAAAGACATTGCCAAGGGCGTTGACCAACAGCATGGTTCCCACGGCATCCGGGGGAATGACGAAGAAGGCCGCCAGGGAGAGGGCGTTCAGGACATACAGGCCGATCAGCGAATTGCGCTTCCCGAAACGCTTGCGGAGGGTGTTGGTGAAAAAGATACCGGCAATGAAGGCCAGCGACCCGGTGGTGATCATCAGGGAGGTCAGGTCCAGGAACCAGAAGACCGGTTCCCCGGTGTCCCCCACGTAGTACTTGAAATAATGAAATGTCACCGCACCGCGGACGGCCACGTTGGACAAGGTCAGGATGGCCGCCACCACCATGACCAGCCAGGGCTTGTTGCGGACCAGGATCTTCAGGTCGTTGCGGATACTGGTCCCCTCCCTGGCCGGCTCCGGGGCCAGCCGCTCCCGCGTGGTGGCGAAGGTGAAGAGGAACAGGAGGGTCGCCAGGCCGCCCAGCAGGGCAAAGGTCAGCCGGTACCCGAGGACTTCGTCCCCGCCCCCCAGGACCCGGACCAGCGGCCGCACCGCCAGACCGATGATGAACATCGCGCTGAATGCCCCGACAAATCGGAAGCTGGAAAGGATGGTCCGCTCCTCCGTGTCCGGCGTCATGACCCCCATCAGGGCCGAATAAGGCACGTTGATCGCGGTGTAGACCATGCCCAGCAGGGTGTAGGTCGAGGCCGCGTAGAGAACCTTCCAACCATCCTCAAGCCCCGGGCTGGCAAAGGTCAGGAACCCGATCACCCCGAAGGGGATCGACATCCACAGAAGATACGGCCGGTACCGGCCCCAGCGGGTCTGCGTCCGGTCCGCGAGGATCCCCATCGCCGGGTCGTTCACCGCGTCCCAGAAGCGCGCCGCCAGGAACAGGGTCCCCACGATTCCCGGCGAGAGTCCCCAGACATCCGTATAGAAATACAACAATACCAGGTTGAAGGCATGGTAGAAGATGTTCGAGGCCAGGTCCCCCGCCCCGTAGCCCAGCTTCTCCAGCAGTCCCAGCCGCGCTGCCGCCGGCCGGCTCGTTCCATTCTCCATTTGCTTCATCAGGGGGTCTTTCGTCAGGGGTTCAGGATTTTCTTAGCCTGCCCCTCCCTTGTGTGATAAATGCAATCGAGTGCAATTCAATTGTCGCCGCCGGGAGGCGGATTCTCCATTTCCTCCAGCAGGTCCACCGACTTCAGCGCTTCCAGCTCATCCTCCAGGGCGGTCTCCTCGGCCGCCTGTTCCTCCTCGATGCGCTGGAGGGCCTTCTGGGTTTCCGTGAGTTCCAGATCCGGGGCCTTCTCGACCTCGATCATGGCCGCATCCCGGCGATCCTCGGACACCGCCTTGTAGATCTGCATGGCGAAGTAGAAGCCCAGTACGGTCAGGAAGAGCAGGGCGGAACCAAGGATGGCGTAGACGCGCAGCCTGGGATTGACGCCCAGGGTCGGGGCCTTTTCCCGCAAACGGACCAGCCGCGCCTCGTGGCTGTCGGACTCGAAGCGGGAGGCCCGGGGCTTCCGATCCTTGATGTTCATGCCCTCATTCAGGGGAATGGAGGGACACGGAGCAAGACCGCTTATGTACGGCCGGGCAGCCTCTCACTCAGGATTGGCGGAGGAAGACGCCTCCTGCACGGCCTCCATGACATCCTGCTGGATCTGCGGCATCAACTTGCCCATCTCGGATTGCATCCGGGACATCGTGGCCTGCATCAACTGGGGCTGCTTCTCGAGGAACTTCTGCCCCACATCGGACTGGTAGAAGTCGATGAGGGCCTGCAGTTCCTCCTCGGAGAAGACATCGGCGTAGATTTCGGCGAACATGGTGTTCCAGTCGATCGACTTGATGACCTGCATGGAGGCCTGCATGGACTTCCGGGAAAGGGCCTTGGCTTCCTGAACCTGCTCCGGGGTCAGGTTCTGGGATTCAATCATCCGGTCGGCGAAGCCTTCCACCTGGGCCAGGGAGGCGTCAATGGCGCCGGTAATCTGCATCAGCTCCATCAGCTCGCGGGCCTTGTCGAGGTTGGCGGCGGAAACCAGGTTGCAGGAGATAAAGGCCAGGCTGACCAGTGAGAGGATTCGTAGCTTTGTTTTCATATCATTCGTTGGGGTTGATCCGGGAGAAAACGGAAATCCTGAGTACCGGATAATATTCCGTCAACCCTGCGTCCTCTCGGCGAATTCCTTTAACTGGCGGGGATCAGTTCTTGATCGGCAAACCATCGGCGTCCGTGAAATTGCCGATGGCGATAAGAACGAAATCAATGATGGTCCAGATACCCAGTCCCCCGAGGGTCAGGAGCATCAGGATGCCGGTCCCGATCTTGCCGACATAAAAACGATGGACGCCGAGTCCACCGAGGAAGAAACACAACAACAACGTGGGAACGAACCCCTTATCACTTTTTTCCATAATGTATTCTTTTCAGTTTAGTTTCTGGCCCGGGTAGGTGACGTAACGCCCCTCGCCGTCCTTGTAGCCCCCGGTCAGGAGCAGGACCGTGATCAGGATGGTATGCAGGATATCCACACCCAGCACCAGCAGTCCCACGCCCTCGTGCCCGTTGGTGATGAGGAACAGGGCGCTGACGGTCATTCCGAGGTCGACCAGGCCGTGCAGCCAGCAGCCGAGGTAGAAGTGGTGAATCCCCAGGACGCCGAATATCCCGGATAGGATAACCGCCGTGCCATAGCTTTTCTCGGATTCGATCTTCTGCATCAACTGTTGCCTCCCCGGTCCGGAAACAGGGCCCCGGAGCCGGTACATGAGTTGTAAATTCCCGGTGCCGGGTCAACAGCAAACAACTTCTGCGGGGGATCGAAGTAGCAAGGTTGCCATTACCGGGAATCAACCTATCAATGGCATCCATGTTTGATCCTGTTGAAGTTATCAAGGACCTGGTCCGCCACCCCAGCGTTTCGACCGACCCGGACTATGCCGAGGGCATGCAAGGGACCCGGGAGGTCCTGGTCCGGCTTTTTGAAGAGATGGGCCTCGAAGTGGAAATCGTCGACACTCCGCGCCACCCGGTGGTCCTGGCCAGGCGCAGGGGACCCGGGGAATGGCCGCATGTCATCATTTACGGACACTATGATGTCCAGCCGCCTGATCCGTTCGACCTCTGGGAAAGCCCGCCCTTCGAGCCGACCCTCAAGGGAACGCGGCTCTACGGCCGGGGCGTGGCCGACAACAAGGGGCCGATGATGCTCCATGTGACCTCGGTGGGCCGGATCCTGGAGGAGAATCCCGACTTCCCGCTCCGCATCACCTTCCTGATCGAGGGCGAGGAGGAGATTGGAAGTCCCAGCCTGCCCGGTGTCCTGGAAAAGCACGGGGAAGAGCTGAAGGGCGACTTCATCCTCCTCACGGACACGCTCAATCCGACCGACGACCAGGTGGCGATCAACACCGGCTTGCGCGGCATGGTCTCCTTCGAGTTCGAGGTCACGGGTCCCGACCGGGACCTGCATTCCGGCAACTTCGGGGGATCCGTCTACAACCCGCTCCAGGCCCTGACCGAGATCTGCGCCAGCCTGCATCATCCGGACGGCCGGATCAACGTTCCCGGTTTTTACGATGATGTGGTTCAGCCGGCGGATTGGGAAAAGGAGGAAATCGCCCGCCTGCCGGTCGGCGACAAGGATCTCCTGGAATCCACCGGGGCTCCGGAGCTCTTCACCGCGCGCCGGCGCACCGGCATGGAAGCTATCCGTTACGAGCCGACCCTGGAAATCAACGGCATCGGCGGCGGATATCAGGGGGTCGGGGACAAGACCATCATCCCGGCCCGGGCCTTTGCCAAGATCACCTGCCGCCTCGTGTCCAACCAGGATGCCGCGGACATCCGGGACAAGGTCTTCGCCGCCATCCGGGACCGCTGTCCGAAACAGGTCCGCCTGAAAATCACGGAATTCCACCATGGCATCCCCTACTCCGTTGTTCCGCCCGGACGGTCCAACACGCCTAAGGACCAGAATCCGCACCTGGCCCGGGCCTTCAAGGCCTGCGAGGAAGCGGTCGGCTCCGTTTACGGGATTCCGCCCCTCTACCTCAGGAGCGGCGGCTCCATCCCGATCATCAGCATCATGAGCCAGGTCCTCGGCATGGATTGCCTGATGCTCGGCACCGGAACGGAGCGGAACAACCTGCACTCGCCCAACGAGTCCTTCGACCTGGCATACCTGGAGAAAGGTATCGCCGTTTCCAAGGCCATCCTCGAGAACGTGGCCGGTAAGGCCTAAAGGACTTCCCGCGGCATCTCCAACCGGCGTTGCAGCAGCCGGATAATTGCCGGATGGTTGCCCACCAGCCCGGTCATTCGTGTTCGCAGCCCCGGATGCCGCTCCCGGGCCCGTTTGCATATCCCGGCAATATCCCCTTCCGGTCCGGCGTGCCGGCCCGGTGACAGGAAAAGCAGGGAGACCACCACCTCCCCGGCAGACCAGCCTTCCGTTTCCAGCAGATTCTCCAATAGCGGTTCATTGAAGGCATAAGCCTCGCCCTCCCGGCGCTCCATCGAGGAAGCCGCCACCGCCGAAACCCGCTCCCCGAGGACCTTGCCCAGCTCCCCCGCCAGCCGGTCCCGGACCGCAGCCACCTCCGGCAGCGGCGAACCGTGGTCGACCAGGGCCACCCGCGGACGTTGCCAGCCGGTATCGGCCAGCACCTCCCCCACCCGCTCGGCCAGGATGGAAGCCAGCCTTGTCCGACCGGTCTGACTTGTCTGACTTGTCTGACAAACAGGCGCCTCCTCCCCCAAAAAAGGCGTGCGCTCCAAATGGAATTCCCCGAAGCGCCGGCGCAGGGAGGCCAGCCTTTGCGGCAGGTAGTCGATGATGGCCCCGGTGGGTCCGAAGAAGAAGGGGATCACACAGAATTCCCGCAGATCCGACTCCAGGGACCAGCGCAGCCGGCGTTCCAGATTGACCGCGGGTTCCGCCTCCAACTGGTCGGCCGGTACCTTGCTGGAATGCAGGAGCGAGGCCGGCAGGATCTCCAGGCCCGTGGCCAGGCCCAGTTCCCGTGCCACCCGGCGCAGATTGAGCACGCTCTCCGGCCGCAGGCTGCCATTGTCCACCAGGAGATACTGCATGGCTGGAAATGTGGACCATGACGCCCGCATTTCAACGAACATTCCGCAAATCTGGAAATTCTTGTTGAACAGCTCCCGGCAAACCCCACCAATAAGGCCACCCGCAACCTTTCGAACAGCTCCGGGTAAACCCGGTAACCCGCAATCCGTAACCAGTAACCAGTAACCAGTAACCCGCAACCCGTAACCCGCCACCGCATGACCTCCGAAGTCCTCGACATTTTCAAGCAAACCGGCGCCCTGCTCGAGGGGCATTTCATCCTTCGTTCCGGGCTTCGCTCCGGACACTTCTTCCAGTGCGCCCGGGTCTGTGAGCATCTGGACCAGGTCAGCCGGCTGGCCGAGCTGCTGATCGGGAAGCTCCCCGACATGTCGGAGGTCGAGACCGTGATTGCCCCGGCCATGGGCGGCCTGGTCATCGGGCAGGAGGTCGCCCGCCAGCTGGGTAAGCGGTTTATCTTCGCCGAAAAGGTCGATGACCGGCTGGCCCTGCGCCGGAACTTCAAGATCCGCAGCGGCGAACGGATCCTGGTGGTGGAGGATGTCATCACCCGGGGCGGACGGGTCCATGAAACCCTGGACCTGGTCGACTCCCGCGGGGGAATTGTCGAGGCCATCGCCGTCCTGGTCGACCGCTCCGCCGGCCAGGCCAGTTTCAGCGCGCCCCTGGTGGCCCTGCTGGAAATGAATTTCCCCACCTACGAGCCGGACAAGATCCCCCCGGAACTGCGCAATATCCCCGCGGTCAAGCCGGGGTCTTGAAGACTGCCGGACCAGTCCGCCAGTCCGACTCGTCCGACTGGGCCGACCGGTCCCGGCCCCACCTGCATCCAACCGTATCGACCGGATCTGCTTGAAAAGCCGTAAAAGCTGGTCTTCCTGTCTAGGTATATGAGTACCATGCAGATTTTCCTTTTCCTGATCATTCCGACGGCCATCCTGGGGATTGTGGCCCAGGCGCGGGTTCAGGGCGCCTACAAGAAATGGTCCCGGGTCGGGTCGCGGAGCCGCATCACCGGACGCGAGGCCGCCCTTTACGTGCTCCAGAAGGCGGGAATCACCGACGTGGAAATCACCGCCACCAGGGGAATGCTGACCGACCACTATGATCCGAAGAACAAGCGGCTCGTGCTCAGCGAGGCCAACTACCATGGGCACAGCCTGGCCGCCCTCGGGGTGGCCGCGCACGAGGCCGGCCACGCCGTCCAGCATGCCACCGGCTATTCCATGCTCAAGCTGCGCATGAGCCTGGTCCCGGTCACCATGATCGCCTCCCAGCTGCTGCCCTTTATCATTATCGGCGGCTTTTTCTTCGGAATGCTGGGCCTGATCAAGCTCGGGGTCCTGGTCTACCTGGTCCTGACGATCTTCCAGCTGATCACCCTGCCGGTTGAGTTTGACGCCAGCCGCCGGGCCAAGGTGGAACTGGTCTCCACCGGCATCCTCCAGCAGGATGAGATGGAGGGGGTCAATGATACCCTCAATGCCGCGGCGCTGACATACGTCGCCGCCTTTGTCAGCTCCCTGGCCAACCTGCTCTACATGCTGGCCCTGGCCCGGAGGGATTAACGCTTCGCGCAAGGAACGGCCTCAGAGAGACCCTGCAACCGCCGGAACGGTCTCAGTGAGACCCTGCAGACGCTGGAACGGTCTCAGTGAGACCCTGCAACCGCCGGAACGATCTCAGAGAGATCCTGCAACCGCCGGAACGATCTCGGTGAGATCGAACATGGTAGCCGCGGGTCCCGCGAACGCGGGACCCGGGGTAGCGACGATCAATTTAGACACACGACCCCGGAGGGGTCGCAGAACCTGACCTGGCTGCGACCCCTCCGGGGCCGGTACTTTTATTGCCACCGATTCCCGGGGCGTCGCTCCGCTCCACCCCGCGCTAATGCCTTAAATCCCTTCGGGATCCTTCACCAGGCCAGGGGTTTAATTACCGGATCCTTCCGACGAACCGGTAGCTTCTTCACTGCTTCCCTCTTCCGCCGGGGCGCCGGCTTCATCACCCGCTTCTTCCGCTGGTGCCTCTTCTTCCGGCGCAGGACCCTCTTCTTCCGCCGAGGCCTCTTCGTCCGCCGAGGCCTCTTCGTCCGCCGCCGGCTCAGCACCTGCCGGCGGCTTCCAGTCTCCGGTGGCGGGGCCATGGATGGCTTCCAGTTCCTGCTGCGACCAGGGATCGGTGCGGGACCCGTACTCGGCGCGGACTTCCTTGACCAGGTCTTCCGAGACCGCGTAGGAGTCGTTCTCGAACTCCGGGCTGGTCCGGACAAAGGTCAGGACGGCCGCGATCTGCTGGTCGCTGAGCCGGTTGAACGGGGTCATCGCATTGTTGTATTCCTGCCCGTTGACTTGCACCTTCCCGGCCAGGCCGGAGAGGACGATCTTGATCAGCCGGTTTGGAGTGTCCTGCACCCAATCGGAATCCACCAGGGGCGGATATACACCCGGCAGGCCGAGACCGGAAGTCTGGTGACAGGCCACGCAATTCTGGCTGTAGATGCGTTTGCCCAGGGCCATCATGTCGACTTCCCGCGGGCCCTCTTCGATGCCGGCCCCCGGTTTCTTGGTCTCGTCGTAATGAAACGGCCCGAAGTCCCCGGAATAATGGACCAGGTAAATACCGGCCCAGAAGGAAAGAATCATGAAAAGGGCCACGAAGAAGAGCGGCATCGGCGAGAAATTCTCCGACGGCTCCTCCTTTTCCCGCATCAATTGGCTGTGGACCTTCTGCAGGTCGGTATCATCAAAACGGGTGCCCTCGAAAGTGGAACGGGATTCTCCCTTGGGAGGAAACTTGTCTTTCTGGTCGTCGCTCATGGAAAGTATACTCCGTCCTACTGGGTAAATTTGATTTCCGGCAGTTCGTAATCCTGATGGAGGCTCATCAGGTAGGCCACCAGGTCCTTGGCCCGGCGACTCGGGACCACCTCGTAACCGGCCGGAGGCTGGTAGGCCTCGGGCAGCTCGATGGCTTCGGCCGAGGGCCCGGTCAGGGGACTGATTTCACGCACCTCGAAAAGGAACCCGTAGGGAGGCATGATGGATCCCGGGGAGGTAATCTGCGGATCGTAGAGATGCTGGAACTGCCACAGCTCCGAATAGCGGAGGCCGACATTGGTCAGGTCGGGGCCGGTCCGCATGGTCCCCAGCATGACCCGGTCCTGCTCGATGTAGTCGCGGGGCACGGATTGGCGCTGGCCCCAGCCGCGCTCGAAATCGGCCCCGAAACCCTGGCGGCGGACCTGCTGGGAATGGCAGTAGAGGCAACCCATCTGCTGGTAGACCAGCTTGCCGCGCTGGGCCTCACCGACCAGCGGCTGCGGGTTGGCGGTCATTCCCGGGGTGTTCTTGATGGTTTCCCCGTCGACCAGGTACTTGCCGCCCGGGGCCGGCTGGTCCTGGCTGTCCACCAGATCCGGAGTGGCCGGCGTGAATTCCTTCAACTGTATTTGCGAGGTCAGGACAATCCCGGTCCAGGAGAAGGCCAGGGTGAAGAAAACCCCAAGGAAAATCAGTGGTAGGCTTTTCATCGGATCAGGCCTGTTCAGTGGTTGGACTCAAGAGCGTGGGAGCGGTCTGTTCCCCGGCCCGGCGACGGCTGAAGATCATCCAGAAGACGTTGACCCCGAAGGCCAGGTGGCCGATTAGGATCATCAATCCGGAGAGGGAACGCAGCCAGAGCCAGGGCCTGGTGTTCTCGACAATCTGGATGAAGGAGCTGTAGACGGGTGTGCCATCCTCGTTCAGGGCGTTCATCTGCAGCCCCTGGATCCAGCCTCCGACCTGCAGGGCCACGACCATCAGCAGGATGCCCATGCCGGCCATCCACCAATGCACCTTGATCAGGAAGGCGTTGGGCCATTCCCGCAGAAGCAGGCGCGGCATCATGTAGTAGACGGCCCCGAACATGATCATGGTGAAGAAGGCGTACACCCCGTGGTGGGCGTGTCCGACCGTGAAATGGGTGAAGTGGGTGACCTCGTTGACGTGGCGCAAGGCCATCAGGCTGCCGGTCAGGCTGACGAAGGTGTAGTTGATGGCCCCGAACATGACGAAGCGGATGGTCGGGCTGGCCCAGCCTTCCTTGTGCAGGCCGACCACGGTCAGGTGGTGGTTGATGCCGACCACAAGGACCGGGATGACCATCATCACGCTGGCCACCGTGCCGGCGGAAATGACCCAGGCCGGTACCGGGCCGCCGATCAGGTGGTGTACACCGGCCCAGTTGTAGAAAAGGGCCAGGGCCCAGAAGCCGACCACGGAAAGGTAGTAGCTGTGGATCGGGCGACCGAGGACCTTGGGAATCAGGTAGTAGGCCACCCCGAGGGCGATGGGGGTCAGCCAGAGGCCGAGGACGTTGTGGGCGAACCACCAGTTGGTCAGGGACTGGACAACCCCGGTGGCGGGCTCGAAAATGAGCATGATCTGGGCCACGGTGTAGAGCCAGGGAAGCCAGAAGAAGGCGGCCAGCAGGTACCACTGCGAGACGTAGACGTGGTCGGTCTGGCGCCAGCGGAAGGCAATGATGACCCAGACCCCGACCAGGGCGTAGGTGATGATGATCAAGGGCGCCGCGTAAGACGGCATTTCCAGCCATTCGACCCCGATCATGTCACCGCGGAGGATGCCGAAGATCCCTACCGTGACCGCGATGTTCCAGAATATCCCGGCAATCAGCAGGATGCTGGTGTGGCGGATGCGGGCCCGGCTCAGGCGGCCCATGATCCAGGGCGCCACCGCGAAAATGACATTGTTGCCCCAGCCGAAAATCATGGCGTTGAGGTGGGCGGAGCGGACGCGTCCGAAGGTCAGCCATTCGGTGCCGCCGAGGAAGTCCGGATTGGTGGCCTTGATGGCCGCCACCAGGGCGAAGACCGTGCCCAGGAGCAGCCAGAACACCGCCGAGACGAGGAACAGCATGGCCGGCTTGCGCATCGAGGCGTCCACTTCGCCAAGACGCGCCTTCAGGCTGATATCCGCATCGCCGGTCGGACTCAGGGATTGTAGTAGAGAAGGGTTAGAGCTCATGGAATTGATGATTGGAAGCGGGATCGTATACCAACGCTTAATTCTTTTTCTTGCGCCGCTTGCGGGGGAAGGCGTCGGTGATTTCCCCCATCGGTTCATCCTCGTCGAAAATCGATTGGGCCCCCTTTTCCAGATTGGTCAATTGCCCGTGCCTGTGGGCCCAGTGCAGGGCCAGGGCCGCCCCCAGAAAGAACAGGCAGGCGAAAACAAACCCGATCAGGATGTATTGGCCCCAGTCCATCACTTGGCCGGTTCGGCAGCTTCCTGCTGTTTTTCGCGCAGTTCCTGCACGGTCAATTCCATGGCCCGCTCGACCGGAATACGGACCACGCCCTCGTTCTGGTTTACCCATTCGTAGGCGTTGACGAGGCGGGCCTGCTCGGTTTGGACCTCCTTGAGGATCTTTGACCGGGCCTCCACGTTCAGCGCCTCCTGGGAGACGGAACGGTTCGGGAGGTAGGCCACGGCGACAATGAAGGCGAAGACCAGGAAGACCCCGATAAATCCGATGGCGGAAAACAGGACCTTCTTGTCGGAGGGCTCGGTATTGAGAATTTCGTTACTCATGGCAGTTGATCGATTCTTCAATCCGGGGATCCCGGATCGGGATGGGCCGCTCCCTGGCGGCGGACTTGAGGAAGGACCAGATGACGATGGCCCCGACGCCGAGGAACATCGTCACGTCCACCCAGCTGATGCCGAAGGGTCGGATCATGTAATGGCCGTGGCTGTCCTCGGCCAGCTTCTGCGGGACAATGTTCCAGTACAGGTCCAGCAGGTGGAAGGTGAGGATCCAGATGGCGATGAAGCGCAGGCGCGCGGCGAACTTGTTCCGGTACCAGAGGAGGTACAGGAAGGGCACAAAGAAATGGAGGAAGATCAGGCCCATGCTGACCCACCACCAGCTGTTCTTGCTGCCGTCCGCGTTGAGCTCGCGCATGTTGTACCAGAAGGTCTCCTCGGGGATGTTGGCGTTGTAGATGAGGAAGTACTGGGAGAAGCTGATGTAGGCCCAGAAGACCGTGAAGGCCAGCATGATGCAGCCCATCAGGTAGAAGTGGGCCGGCTTGATGATGCCCTTCAGGCCGTCCTCACGGCCGGCCATGTAGAACAGGGTCAGGACCGTGGCCGAGAGGCCCGCGCGCATGCAGGCGGCGAAGAACCAGACCCCGTACATGGTCGAGAACCAGTGGTAGTTGAGGGACTTGAACCAGTCGATGGCGGCAAAGGTGGTGGCGAAGGCGCAAAGGAAAAGTCCGGCCGCGGCCAGCTTGCGGGAACGGTGCACGTTGGAATGGTCCCCGGTCCGGTCCATGTTGAAGGACCAGCGGCGGAAGAGCAGGGCCAGGGTTGTCCAGACGCCGAAATAGAGGACGTAGCGGACAATGAAGAAGCCCTGGCCGAGGTATCCGGCCTTGCTCTGGTAGAGGACGTCATGGGCCACCGTGCCGTGACCGCCGGGAACGATGGCATCGCTGTTCATCCAGATCCAGGGAATGCCCGTCTTGTCCCCGGAGAGTACACTGAGCAGGACCAGGGGCAGGAAGATCAGGGCCAGGTACGGGAAGGCCCCCACGGCATGCTCCAGCTGCCTCCGGATGATGACCGACCAGCCGGCGTCGAACATCCACCAGATCATGGTCAGGAAAAGCATCCCGATGAGGATCGAGAGCCAGAAGGAAATGCCCAGGATCCAGCCGACAAAGGGCCGGGCGGGATCGGTCTCGGAACCGGTGAAGAGCCCGATCGCGGAAAGGGCGATCAGGACCAGTCCCACGATCAGGAAAAGGAAGGACTTGTTGCCGCTTCCACGGTCCGCGGCGGCGCTGCCGCTGGGGGAAATGACGTCGCTGCTGGTGCTCATAATCCAAGATCTCCTTTGTGCTCGGGCGGCACATCGTCAACGGTGGCCGAGGCGGCCCGCTGCAGGGCGCGGACATACATCACGACCTTCCACCGGTCCTCCACGCGAATCTTGTTCCCGTAGGGACCCATGGTGTTCTTGCCGTAGGTGATGGTGTTGAAAATTTCGCCCTCGGGCAGCTCCATGATCCGGGTCTGGAGGAGGTTGGCGATGGTGTTGTAGCCGTAGCGCTGCTGGGCCACAACGCCCTGGCCGTTGGCGGAATCCCCGTGGCAGATGGCGCAGTAGATGGTGAAAATCTCCTGCCCGGTGCGCATGTTGTCGTAGTTGACCTCGACCGGGAAACCGCTGCCGAAGGAGCCGTCCTCCACCTTGCCGGTGGCCAGGTAGCTGTCCTCGCGGAACTGGCCGTCCGGGATCCAGTGCGGGAAGGCCTTCTGGTCCCCGGTGACGTGGGGAACCGTGCCGGGAACGGGCGGGCGGTCCATCCGCCCGTCGGCGAAGAAGCTGGTGGCGCCCTGCTCGGCGAACTTGGCCTGCCGGTCCATGTCCGGAAAAATCTCCAGCGGCGGCTTGGTCGACTTGCAGCCGCGGAAGCCGAAGACGGTCAGCACCAGGGCCACCAGGAAAAAGTAGATGATGAAGAATTGTCGCATGCTATTCTTCCTCCTCGTCGTTGATGACCGCGATTTCCGCGGGATGGAGGGATTCCAGGAACTCGCGGGTTGCCGCTTCGGAGAAGAGTTCGTCCCCGGACTCGATGACGACGGCGAACTTGTCATCGGTGAGGTGGCGGAACTTGTCGTAGTTCATGACCGGATGATAATGCATCGGCAAGCGGTTGGTGATGAACATGCCCCCGATGGTCCCGAAGGCGGCCAGGAGGATGGTCAGCTCATAGGCCACCGGAAAGGGAAAGATCGGGCTGAAGAAGGGCTTGCCGCCCACGATCAGGGGGTAGTCGAACTGCCCCATGTACCAGGCCGTCAGCATCCCCGTGGCGAAACCGATGATTCCGCCGATCAGGGTGAAGGCGGGCACCTTGGAACGGTGCAGGCCCATGGCCCCGTCCATTCCGTGGATCGGGAAAGGCGTGAAGACGTCCCATTTCTTGAAGCCGGCTTCGCGGACGCTCCGGGCGGCGTGGTAGACCGCCGGGGCCGACTCGAAGAGGGCGAGATATCCGTATGGTTTACTCATGGTATCAGTTCCCGGAAATTAGTGATGGCCGTGAACGTCCGCCTGCTTGGAGACGGCCTTTATCTCGGCAAAGGCCAGCAGGGGCAGGAATCGGACAAAGAGCAGGAAGAGCACCCCGAAGAGACCGAAGGTCCCGAAGAAGGTGAAGATGTCCACGATGGTGGGGCTGAAGTAGTCCCAGTTGGCCGGCAGAAAGTCGTTGGCCAAGGAGGTGACGGTAATGACAAAGCGCTCGAACCACATCCCGACATTGATGAAGCAGGAGAGGATCCAGACCAGCCAGAGGTTTTCCCGCACCCACTTGAACCAGAAGAACTGCGGGGTGATCACGTTGCAGGAAATCATGATCCAGTAGGCCCAGGCATAGGGACCGAAGGCCCGGTTGACGAAGGCGAATCCCTCGTAGGGATTGGCCCCGTACCAGGCGATGAAGAATTCCATCATGTAGGCGTAGCCGACCATGGAACCCGTCGCCAGGCAGATCTTGGCCATGCAGTCGATGTGGTACTGGGTGATCAGGTCCTGCAGGCCGAAGATGGCCCGCAACGGGAGCATCAGGGTCAGCACCATCCCGAAGCCGGAGAAGATGGCCCCGGCGACGAAGTACGGCGGGAAGATGGTAGTGTGCCAGCCCGGGAGATTGGCCACCGCGAAGTCGAAGGAGACCACCGTGTGGACGGAAAGCACCAGCGGGGTGCTGAGGCCGGCCAGCAGCAGGTAGGCCATTTCATAATTGCTCCAGTGGCGGTTGGAGCCGCGCCAGCCCATGGAGAGAATGCCGTAGAAGAGCCGGCGGAAGCCGAAGTAAAAACGCTCGAAGGCCTGGCGTCCGGCGGTCCCGGCATTGGCCATCCGCTGCTCGAAGATCATCGGCACGCGGTCCCGGATGGTGGCCAGGTCGGGGATCATCCCCATGTACCAGAAGAGGATCGAGACGGTGCCGTAAGTGGAGACCGCGAAGACGTCCCATTCCAGGGGCGAGCGGAAGTTGGGCCAGATGGCGTTGGCATTGGGCAGCGGGAAGAGCCACCAGGCAAACCAGACCCGGCCGACGTGGAAGAGCGGGAAGATCCCGGCACAGATGACCGCGAAAATGGTCATGGCCTCGGCGGCCCGGTTGATGGAAGTCCGCCACTTCTGCTTGAGGAGGCAGAGAATGGCCGAGATCAGGGTCCCGGCGTGGCCGATCCCGATCCAGAAAACGAAGTTGACGATGGCCCATCCCCAGAAGGTTGGGTTGCGCAGGCCCCAGACCCCGACCCCGGTGGAGACCAGGTAGGTCAGGCCCATCAGGGTAAAGCTGGCGATCGCGGCACAGATGATGAAGGCCACCCACCACCAGGTCGGGGTCTTGCTCTCCACAATGCCGCAAACTTTCTGCGTGATCCAGGTGAAGCTCCGGTTGTTCTCGATAAGGGGCCGCCGCGGAATGCTGGCCGGGCGTACCTCTTCCAGAACATCGGGCCGGCTGTAGGCCCCGGAGACCTGGGAATGTTGATCTGCTGTCGTGCTCAAAACGTTGTTCCCGCTTTAAGGTTAAGAATTCGAATTAATGACCTCCGTGGCCTTCTTCGGTGTGGGTTTCAGTTGCATGCTCCTCGCCGTGGGCTGCCGGTTCGGCCCCATGGCTCCCGCCCTGGGCTTCCCCGTGGCCGGAGGATTTCTGGGTCGACTTGTACTCGGTCCGGCTGAGGGCCTCGGCGTAATCCGGCATCTTCGGGTTCGGATTGCGCAGGCGGGCCAGGTAGGTGGTCCGCGGACGGGTGTTCAGGTAACCCAGCAAAGCGTAGTCGCGGTCGTTCATCTTGGACTGGTAGACCGCTGTCGACTCGTCGCTGATGTCCCCGAAGACAATGGCTTCGGTCGGGCAGGCGGACTGGCAGGCGGTCCGGATAACCCCGTCGGCGACCTTGATGTTGTTCGAGTCCCGGGCGATCACCCGCTGGGCGATCTTGGCCTGCTCGATCCGCTGGACGCAGTAGGTGCACTTTTCCATGACCCCGCGCATGCGGACCGTGACATCCGGATTCTTCTGCATGGCCTTGAGCGCCGCACCCTCGATCTTGTACTGGTTGGTACCGAGGGGACCGGCGTAGAACTCGTCCGTGGCCCGCTTGTTGTAATCAAAGAAGTTGAACCGGCGCACCTTGTAGGGACAGTTGTTGGCGCAGTAGCGGGTTCCCACGCAACGGTTGTAGGCCATGACGTTGAGGCCCTGGCGGTCGTGCACGGTGGCGTTGACCGGGCAGACCTGCTCGCAGGGGGCCATCTCGCAGTGCTGGCAGCCAACCGGCATGATCGAGCTCTGCGGGTCGGCGGGGAGCTCGTTGCGGTTTTCCTCGAGGTCGCCCGAGCTGTAGTAGCGGTCCAGACGGATCCAGTGCATTTCCCGGCCCCGCATGATCTGGTCCTTGCCGACGATCGGGATGTTGTTCTCGCTCTGGCAGGAAATGATGCAGGCGTTGCAGCCGGTACAGCTGTTGAGGTCGATGCTCATCCCCCATTGCTGTTCGGGAATGAACTTCTCCCGCGCCTCGGGGTCCTGCCAGACATTGACATTCGGGGGCGGGTCGCCGAAATCGGGCGTCTCGTAGGAGGAACCGCCCCGCGGCGTCTGCAGCGATTTCCCGGAAAGGTCCATGCCCTTGTCATGACCGTAGACGGGAGGGCTGTGGCTTTCCATGCCGGTCTCGGCGACGAAATTGGCGTTTTCCTCGTAAGTGCCGACATTGCCCTCGCGGACAATGGCCCGGCCCTCCATGGACCAGTGCTCCTGGGTGTTGGCCAGGCGGTAGCCCTCGCCGGTGATGACCAGCTTGCCGCCGCTGCGGAGGAGGCCTTCAGCGGAATGGCTGAGCGGATAGGCGTTGAATCCGGTTCCGGTGCCGACGCGGCCGACCTGGCTGCGGCCGTAGCCGAGGGGCAGGATCACCGTCCAGTCGTCAAGTCCGGGCTGGATGTGGACCGGTCCGCGTACCGTGACGCCGTTGCAGGTCAGCTCGGCGATCCGGGATTCTTCCCGGCCGCGCTTGAAATTGGCATTCTTCTTGGAGACCCCGCCGATCAGGAAATCGCCGGCCTTGGTGTCGAAGCCGAGATGCTTGGCCAGGGCCGGGGAGATGAGAATGGCGTTGTCCCAGGTCAGCTTGGTGATCGGGTCCGGGCACTCCTGCAGCCAGCCGTTGTTGTTGTAGAAGCCGTCACCGGAGGAATTGCTGGCCATCAGGCGCACTTCCAGGTTCTCGGGACCGGTGGCCCGGGGCGCCAGCACCGCCGGGGAAAGGTTTTCGCGGACCCCGGAAACGTTCAGGCTGGCGGCCTTGAGCAGGCGGTAGCCCGATTCCGGAAGGAAGCCGTTGGAGAGGAATCGCTGGAAATCCTTTTCCGCGGCCCCCTTGCTGGAGGCGTAGGATTCCGTGAAGGTATCCAGGACCAGGCCATAGGGATCGGCCAGGCTCATGCCGGCCAGGCGGGCCAGGATTTCCTCTTCCTGGAAGGCCTCGAAGAGCGGCATGATCATCGGCTGGACCGGTACATAGGTGCCGTCCAGGGTGCGGCCGTCGCCCCAGGATTCGAGATAATGGGTGGCCGCGATGCTTAGACCCGCCTCGAGACTGGTCTCATCGTAGTAGTAACCGTGGCGGATCACCTCCGGGACCGACTTCTGGAGCGATATCCAGTCCAGGTCCGCCGGGGCGTTGTAGACCGGATTGCCACCCAGGATGAGCAGGCTCTCAATGGCCTTGTCCCCGATGGCTGCGGCCAGTTCCCGGATGGAGCTGGATTCATCCTCCGGCAGCTCGGCGTAGACGACCGTGTGGTCCAGGCCGCCGACCAGCTGGTTGGCGTAAATGGCCAGTTGCTGGGCTTCCACGCTGAGGTGGCTTCCCGGGACAATCACGCTGTGTTCCCTGTTGTCGAGGAGGTCGCGGGCGCATTCCTTCACCCAGGCCGGATCCACGGAAAGGCCGGAAGCGCGTTCCCGGAGGAAGTCCGCCATGTGCGGATCCCCGTTGTCCAGTTCCAGGAGCTCTGCCGTGAGGAGGGCCAGAAAAGCGGTCATGTTGCCGGTCGAGAGGCGCAGGCGGTGATCCGCCATGCCGCCGGTCACACTGAAGGAGGACTCGACCGCGTAGAGGCGGCTCATGTTGCCGGCCTCATCCTGGTTGCGGACCTTGCGGCCCTTGCCGTAGGCGCGGGCCAGGCCCACGTTGCCGGCTTCGCCGTTGAGAAAATCAGCATCGACACTGAGGATCCGGCCGGCCTTGTCCAGTTGGTACAGCGGGCGGCTGGGCCGCCCGAAAAGCCGGGCCGCGGCACGTTCCGGATTGCTGCCGACCGTCGGGCTGTATTCGGCCCAGAGCAGCCGCGGATACTTCTTGAGGAGGGCCTTCTTGATGCGCAGGCGGGTCGGCGAGGTCGACGGTTCGGCCAGGATGGCCATGCCCTGCCCGCTGGTCGGGCCAAATTTGGAGGCCAGGCCGGCCAGGACGTCCTTGATGCGCTCGCCGGTCACCCGGCGGTTCCCCTCGTAGGAGGAAGTCATGCGGTCCGGATCGTAGAGGTTCAGGACAGAGGCCGGGGCGAAGCGGTGGACCGCGCCGCCATAGGGGAGGAAATCCCGGTTGCCCTCGACATGGGTCGGCCGGTGCTGGTGGGTTTCCACCACCAGGGGCAGGTTGTCCCGGGCGTCCGGCATGGAGGTCGTGTAGTAGACCGGAATGCCGGGAATCGAGGACTCGGGCTGCTGGCTGTAGGGAAGAATGTTCTGCTCCGGCCGGCGGCATCCGGCGAGCCCCAGGCCCGCGGCGCCGAAGGAGGCGGCCATGATTTTCAGGAAGTGGCGGCGGTTGACTCCGTCCACCTCGGAGGCCCCCTGCGGGAATTCGCGGTGCAGCCATTCCTTGAAGGCCGGCTTGTCCGCCAGCTCGTCCAGGCTGCGCCAGTACTTCGGGCCGGTTGTCATTTCGCCGTGGGTTTCTTTGTGGTTTGAATCGCGGTTCATCGGTGGCAGCCTGAGCAGCTTTGCGGCGGGTTAATGTTCGCTTCAATGACGGTTTCCCGGGCCCATTCAGCCTGGGCGGCCGGATTCTCCGGGGTCCAGTTCAGGTTGTAGACCTCGTCCAGCGGCCGGATAAAATTCTCCGGATTGCGGTGGCAGTCCAAACAGAATGCCATTGTCAGGGGCTCGGCGTGATAGACCGTTTCCATCTCGTTGATCTGTCCGTGGCACTCCACGCAGCTGATTCCCCGGTTCACGTGGACCGAGTGGTTGAAATACACGTAATCGGGAGTCTTGTGGATACGGACCCATTCCACCGGCTCGCCGGAATTGTAGCTGTTGCGGACCGGCTCCAGCAGCGCGCTGTCCTTCTTGACCTGGCTGTGGCAGTTCATGCAGGTGGCCGAGTCCGGGACGTTGGCGTGGCCCGACTCGTCCACGTGGCTGTGGCAGTAGCGGCAGTCCAGTCCCAGCTGCTCCACGTGCAGGTAGTGGTTGTAGGCCACCGGCTGCTTCGGCGCGTAGCCGACGCGGGCATACTTGGGTGTGAAGTAATAGGTGACTCCGGCCACTCCGGTCACACCCAGGACACAGATCACAATGATCACCTTGAGCGGAACCGAGTTGGACCATTTGGGAAACAAATTAGCCATGTGTAGACCCTTCCTGGCGTTTGGTTTAGATCGACCGCCCGGCACTGGGGACCGAGCGCGGATCACGCTGGACCCGGTTCTCCGGAATGGTGCCGGCAGCCTGTGCCGGCGCGGTTGCCCGGGATCCCTTGGGCGCCGCCCGGACTCCGATCCAGCCGAGCGCTAAGGCTCCCATCGTCATTAAAAAGGATTTTCGACGCAGTTTGTGCTCTGACATATCTGATACAGCCTGTTTAGCCCCACTTCGAACCGATGGATATACCCTAGCTCAAGGTGGGGGATAATGCTCTTCTGGATGAATCAAGTGCGAACGCAACAGAAATTTCCCGGGCCTTCTGAAAATTTGCGCGGCTTAAGTGTTTCTAATTCATTGAAAAAGTGAAGCTTATGCCCCGAGGCCGGCGGCACGGAGGGCGCGAAAAGAAACGATGGCGGAAGAACCGACCATGAGGACGGCGGCCAGGACCGGATGGAGGAGGCCGGCGGCGGCCAGGGCCATGCCGATAACATTGTAGGCCAGGGCGAAACGGAGGTTGCCGCGGAGGGCGTGGCGGATGGCGGCGGGCAGGACGGCGATCCGGCCTCCGGTCAGGAGGCCGTCGGAGAACTCGGTGGCGAGGGCCGCCCCGAGGTCGATGGCGAGGGCGGAGTCGCTGGCCTCCATGGCGGGCAGGTCGTTGATCCCGTCCCCGATGAAGAGGAGACGCCGGCCTTCCCCGGACCACTCCCGGACCAGCCGCGCCTTGTCCTCCGGACGGAGGCCCCCATGGACCCGGACGCCGCCGATTTCGCTGGCGGCGGGGGACGGGTCGCCGGAAAGGATGCGGCAGTCGCAGCCCAGCCGGGCGAGGGCCCGGAGG